>NZ_JBPJGB010000002.1:0-357500 GCF_051209155.1 Actomonas spartinae | reverse complement strand
TCGGGCGGTTTTTCTTTGCCCGTGCACGGGCGGCCATCGGGAGCCTTGCAACGCTTCGTCCCGCCGCCTTAGCTGCCCCCGACCATGCACTCTCAGGAATTTCCCACGCCCCCGCGCTACGACGACCAGCCCGATCTGGGTGACATCAAGATCAACCACAACGTGATCGCGGGCATCGTGCGTCTCGCCGCCCTGCAGGTAAAAGGGGTCGCCGGCGTAGGCGGCGGCATCGTCGACGGCATCGGTGAGATCTTCACCAAAAAGGAAGCCGACCACCGCGGCGTCCGCGTGCTCGAGAACGAAAACAACGAATACGACATCGAGGTGCGCCTCATCGTGGCCTACGGCTCCGAGATCGGGCGCACGGCCTACGAGGTCCAACTCGACGTCCGCAAACAGGTGATCGCCATGACCGGCAAGGATGTGCGCAAAGTCGACGTGATCATCGAAGGTGTCCGCCTCCCTTCCGATAAAGGTCCGGCCGACGACGATCTCTGGCCCGAGGCCAGCACCAACGACTGAGCGAGCCGACCATCGCCCTACCATCCTTCACCGTGAGCGCCATCATCGAATACTTCACCACCTTGCCCGTCCTCACCATCGTCATTGGTGGCGGACTTGCGTTGCTTCTCGTGTTGCTCCTGCTGCGCCAACCCCGCGCGCTCCCGCTGGCATCCAACGAATCCGGCCAGCTCCTGATCTCCCGTCGCGCGCTGCATCGAATGGTCGAGGCATGCTGCGAACAGGTGAAGGGCGTCGCCTCCGCTCGCGCCTCCATCAAGATTCGCCAGGAACGTTTCACCACCCACCTGCGCCTAAAAATCCGTCCCGAGGCCAAGCTGGATGCGATTCAAGGTTACCTGACACAGGAAATCACCGACATCTACCGCGAAAACCTCGGCCTCACTTCCGAGGTTGGCCCCATCGAGATCAAGGTCGTCGGCGTCATCCCGGCCGAACCCGGTTTCTAAGACCCAGACCGGCTCCGGCGAGTTCTCCGCCGCGCCGGCCGTCAGCGCCAAGCGCTCAAAACTCCCCGGCTCGCCCATGCTTCAATCGCTGCAGGAAATTGATGCCTTCTTCCCGGCGCTGTTCCCAGCCTTTGCCTTCATCTTCGGGGCCATGATCGGAAGCTTTCTCAACGTGGTGATCTACCGCGTGCCAAAGAACGAATCCATTGTCTCGCCTCCCTCCCACTGCGCCTGCGGCCAGCCCATTCGTTGGTATGATAATCTTCCCATCCTAAGCTGGTTCATCCTCCGTGGTCGGGCCCGCTGCTGTGGCGCCCGTTATTCGTTTCGTTATCCGGCGATCGAAGCCCTGACCGGCGCAACCTTTCTGGTTTGCTGGCTCATGCATCCACCGTTGGTCGCGATCGCCGGTTGCCTGCTGCTGGCCATGCTCATTCCAGCCACCTTCGTCGACCTCGACCACATGATCATCCCCGATGGGATCACGATCGGCGGCACGGTGGTCGGCGTCATGGTTTCCTTCCTCATCCCGGCCCTGCATGGCGCCACCGACTCGCCCATGTTCTTGCTCAACGCCATGCGGTCGGCAACCCACTCGGTCGTCGGGGTGTTTGTCGGTTCCGGCCTCATCCTGTGGATCGCCTTGATCGCCGAGGCGCTGCTCAAAAAAGAGGCCATGGGCTTCGGCGATGTGAAATTTATGGGCCTCATCGGTGCATTTCTCGGCTGGAAGGGCGCTGTCTTCGCCATGTTCGGCGGCGCCATCGTTGGCACGATCTGGTTCGCGATCGCTTTGGGCATCCAAGCAATCACCCGCAAGCCCCACGCAGCCGCGCTCCGGGCTGAAACCCCTGAGGGCGAGGAAACTGAGGTCGGATTCGGCGCCCACGTTCCTTTTGGCCCGATGTTGGCCATCGCTGCCGCCCTTTACCTCCTGGGCGGTTACATCCCGTTCAACGCCTACCTCGACCAGCTCTTGGTCATTTGGTGAGACGCGGCCAGTTTCGGCCGAACCCCTCCGGCCGATGATTCCCCGAACCCTACCCCGCCGCGCGGCCGCGTGCCTGTTGGCCGCGCTCGCCTTGCCAATTCCCCCGCTCTCCGCCACGCCGGCCGCCGACGAGACGTTCAACATCTGGCCCGGCGGCACCGCCCCCGGCGAAAACCGCACGCTGGAGCAACCGGAACACGTGCTCACGGGGCGTCCACGCCCGTTTTTCCAGCTCACGGACATTTCGGTTCCCACCCTCGCCGTCTTCCAACCCGCGCCCGATGTCGCCACCGGGGCCGCCATGCTCGTCCTCCCGGGCGGTGGACTCCAACGCCTCGCCATTGAGCATGAGGGCTACGAGGTCGCCGATTGGCTCCGTTCACGCGGCGTCACCGCCTTCGTGCTCAAATACCGCGTCCCCGCGCCAGTGGAACTCGGTCTTCAGGATGCCCAGCGCGCCATGGCCCTCATTCGCGCCCACGCTGCCACCTACGGCATCGATCCGTCCGATGTCGGCATCATTGGCTTCTCGGCCGGCGGTGAGATTGCCGCTTGGCTCTCCACCCACTACGACACGCTTCACTACCCCAGCGTCGACGAAGCCGACCAACAGAACACCCGACCTGACTACGCGGTCATGGTCTACGCCGGCGGACTTCTGCAGCGCGAGCCCCTCGGTCTCAAAGAGGAGCTACGTTCCAAGCTCAGCCCCACCGCCACCCCGCCCATGTTCATCACCCACGCCTTCGACGACTGGGTGCAGAACTCGCTTTACCTCGCGCTCGCCCTCAAACGCGCCGGCGTTCCCGCCGAAGTTCACCTGTTCCAGGAAGGGGGACACGGGTTCGGCGTTCGCCCCACCGGACACCCGGTCGATGCCTGGAAAACGCGCCTCAGCACCTGGCTCGAAAGCAACGGACACCTCGATTCCCGGGCCGTGCGTGATTACGCGCGACACCTCCGAGCAGGCGAGGACTCCGCCAACTTTACTTCGCTCGCACCGGAAGCCTCCCTCGCCGAAGCCTATGCCGTGCAACGCCGCGTTCACCCACCCGCAACCGGCGCCGCGCGCTATTTCGTGCGCCCGCCGGCATCCCCAGAGAGCCCTGTCGCTTGGGGCCGCCTGCCCCCCGAGGATCAAATCGGCGCCGGCCTACTGACCCCGGCAATCGGATTCCAAGTCGCGGTCGACCTCGGCTACGAAGCCCTCACTGCCGACCAAGCCCGCGACGCCGTCGCCGCCGTTGCACCGTTTGTCATCTCTTCCGGCCGCCCCACCGCCAGCGTCCGCGACGACGTCGCTTTAAACCTCCGCCTCACCGGCAGCCAATCGGGCACCAGCCAGTCGTTCGAGTCCTTCAGCCTGGACTCGGTGACCGCCAACCAACTCTTGAACGCCGCAAACACTGGATCGTTGCTGCACGCCGCCATTCGCGAAATTACCGGCAGAGGCCAAACCATTCGCTCCGGCAGCTGGATCGTGCTCGCATGCGCCGAACCGCAAGTGCGCTCCATCAAAGCCTCCCAACAAGCCATCGACTTCGGCCCACTCGGCTCCTTGCCGCTCAACTGATCCGCTCCGCTCCGTCCCCGGTCAACAGGTGCAACGCCGCCGAGGGTTCGCCCCAGCGCGCCGCAAATTCCGCCGATACTGCCTGCGCCGCCTCTTCATTAAAGCTGGCGTCCGTCAAGGCCATCACCGCGCCGCCAAAACCGCCGCCGGTCAGACGTGCTCCCCATACGCCCGACCGCACAGTCAAGCGATTCACCAGATCATCCAATTGTGCGGTGCTGTTCTCAAAATCGTGCTGCGAGCTGCGGTGAGACGACGTCAGGTGCTTTCCCACCGCCGCCATGTCGCCCGCCGCCAGCGCCGCCTGCACTCCCTTCACCCGCTCAATCTCCGACAAGACGTGCCGAGCGCGCTTAAACGCGGTGGCAGCCATTTTGCCTTCGACGGCCACCAACGCCGCCAGATTCGATTCCGCCAGAAGCGAAACCCCGAGCACCTCGGCCGCCTGCATACATTCCCGGTGTCGCGCGGCGTAAGCACCATCGACCAAGGCGTGTTCCGCCGGCGTGTTAAAGATCCAGAAATGCGCGTCCGCTGGCATCGGCACCGTCGAAAATGAAAGCTCAGCACAATCAATGTGCACCAAACTGTCGCGGCGCCCGAAACCAGATACCCCTTGGTCGAGGATGCCACACGGCACCCCCACAAAATTGTTCTCCGCCCATCGACCGAGTCTCACCAACTCCTCCCGGGGCAACTCCGCCTCGGCCAGCGCCAGAAATGCCAATCCCGCAGCCAGCTCAATCGCCGCACTGCTGCTCAAACCCGCGCCCGTGGGCAGATCCGAGACCACCGCAAAATCGAATCCATCCGGGGCCACGACACCAAACTCCGGCATCCCCGCCAGCACGCCGTTGGGATAATTGGTCCAGCTGTCGGCGCCTGCTGTTCGCGCCAGCGCCCCGCGCTGCTCGATCACGACACCGGCGCCGAGATCACTGCAATACCGCCGCAACCCATCCGGGCGCGGCGCGACGGCCACCCACAGTCCGCGATCGATCGCTGCTCCCATGACCACGCCACCGTTATAGTCCGTGTGGTTGCCGATGAACTCGATTCGGCCCGGCGCCCGACACACGGCACGCGGCGCACGACCGAAATTTTGCTCAAAGAGGGCGACAACCTTTTCACGCATCATTTCCTCGGGGCATGCCGCTCCCCCTCAAAAGGGTCAACGCCGCAACTGGTCAGGCCGTCCACCGCACCATCGGACCATCTGCCGCGCCCAAATGAAGCGCGCCTTCACTGAGCTCCGCCAACGCCGGCCCGACCATCGCCAGTCCGATCCAAGCTCCGTCCGGCAGCCCGACGCGCGAGCGCAGCGTCCCGACTTCGCGGTCGCCCACGAACAGCGGCTCCACCGACTCCGTCGGCGCGGTTCCCTCACCCCGCACCTTCACCAGTCGCCGCCGCACCCGACCCGTTGTCTGCACGCGCGCCATGACCTCCTGGCCCAGATAGCAACCCTTGTTAAAGCTCACTCCACTCAACGCCAATCCACCTTCCTGCGGCAAATCATCCGCGCCGACGTCCGCCGGAACCTGCCCCAAACCGACACCGATCCTCCGTCGCTCCAGTTCCATCGCATCCACCTGTTCCGCCTCGCCGCCTGCCGGTTTCGCACGAGCGATACGGTAGGCGCTGCCACCGGGAAGCCCGGGCAGCTCCGGCAAAATCCAGCCCTCGCCTCCGCTCCACTTCGCACGCTCCGCATCAAGCGCCGCCACCACGCCTTCGCCCGCCCACCAACTCGCCTCCCAGCCAGCCGTGACGTCCTCAAGATACACCTCATCCGCAATGATGTGATGCTCAAACCGCGCCATGAGCTCCGCCGCCGGCATCGAACGGCTCAAAACCACGAAGTCGCCTTCAGCCCCCGCCACCACCCACGCATCCCCCTGCACCTTCCCGGTGCGCGTAAGCCAGAAACCATACGCCACACCGTCCGCCTGCAGGTCACGCAGGTCCTGCGAAAACTGTCCCTGCAGGAATTCCGCCGCGTCCTCGCCACTCACATTCACGACACAAGCCCAGGGGATCGGAGCCCAAATCGGGTTTATTGCAAAATGATCACGTTCTTTATCATTCATGATATGAGTAACTTATGATGTTTCTTGAAAGTTTTTGGAAACTTTTGTTGACGAAGGTCGCCGGATCGCTTCTGTTCGCAACATCAGATTTCTACTTCTCCCGCCTAGCGGGAGTTTTGGGGTAACTAAGAAAGCAAATGGCCGGTCACTTAGGGGTAGGTGGCCGGCCAACTTTTTATCCGGATTTCTCGACCCGCCAAGCTTAGCTTCGGCCTCCCCGCCACCACGCGTTCCGCCCACGCGCAGTCTTGCCCCGAGGCCCGCGACTCCTCCAACGTGGCCGGTTCATGCAACGCACGTCTGATATCAATGTCGTCGAGACACGGGAACTCCCCTCTCCCGTTCAACTCTTTGCCGATCTGCCCAAGACGGAAACCCAGTCCGATTTCATCACGCGCGTGCGCCAGGACATCCACCGCGTCATCTTCACCGAGGACAAGCGTTTCCTCCTCGTGATCGGCCCGTGCTCGATCCACGACCTCGAAGCCGGCCGCGACTACGCCCGTCGCCTTGCCGCTCTCGCCGCCGAGGTCTCCGACCGCATCCTCGTGGTCATGCGCGTCTACTTCGAAAAGCCGCGCACCACTGTCGGCTGGAAGGGGCTCATCATGGATCCGCATCTCGATGGTTCGCACGACATCGAAACCGGCCTGCGCACCGCCCGCTCCTTCCTCCGCGAGGTGCTCGACCTCGGCCTGCCGACCGCGACCGAGTTGCTCGACCCGATCACGCCGCAATACATCGCCGACCTCATCTGTTGGTCTGCCATCGGCGCCCGCACCACGGAGTCGCAAACGCACCGGCAAATGGCCTCCGGCCTTTCCATGCCGCTCGGCTTCAAGAACGGCACCGACGGCACGCTCGGCGCCGCCATCAACGCGATCAAAGCCGCTTCCCAACCGCAGACCTTCATGGGCGTGAGCGTGGACGGCAAAGCCTCGGCCGTTGTGACCCGCGGCAATCCCAACTGCCACATCGTCCTGCGCGGCGGTTCCCACGGGCCCAACTATTCCCCCACTCACATCGCCGAAACCGAGGCGACCCTGCAAAAGGCCGGCTTGCTGCCTTCCATCTTGGTTGATTGCTCCCACGCCAATTCGGCCAAGAAACCTGAATTGCAGCCGGATGTGATGCGCGAAGTCATGACCCAGGTCGCCAGCGGCAGCACCTCCATCATCGGAGCCATGGTCGAGTCCAACCTCGAGGCCGGCAGCCAATCCTTCCCCCAGCCCAAGACCGAACTGCGCTACGGCGTGTCGATCACCGACGGCTGCATCGATTGGGCCACCACCGAAAAACTGGTGCGTGACACCTACGCCGCCCTCGCCCCGCGCTTTGACTGATTGACCGACGTCTGGCGGACGACGCGACCCGCCGTGGCGTCGGGTCTACCGAGAGTCGAGATCCCGGTTATCCCGATAGTCCTGCACAAAAATGCTGAGCACGAGGTAAGCCCCGCCGGCAAACGCCGCCAGAAAACACAGGATCGCGAGTCCGGGGTAACCCCACAGGGTGAACGAGGACTCCACCCGCATCATCAGCGCCGCGCCCACGATGAGCGCCGCCAGCACCATGCCGGCCGTGATCCGATTGGCGATCTTGTGCATGCCGCTCAGCAGGGACTTCGCGTCCAGCGCCTTCACTTTCACCTCCAGATCCGAGTTCGTCACCACATCCATGATGCGGTTCAAACGCGCCGGCAATTGGGTGGTGAACTCCTTGGCCTCCAGCATGGCGGCGAAGACGTTGCCCTTCGCCATGTCCGCCTTCATGCGCTTCGACATAAGATGGTCGGCGTGACGCCGGATCGATGCCGCCGGATTAAAGTTGGGCTCCAGCAGGCGTCCGACTTCCTCAAGCTGCATCAGGGTCTTGCCCAGCAAAGTGAGTTCGCTCGGCACGACCAGGCCGCTGTCCCGCGCCAACTTGCTCAGGTCCAGGAGCGAGCGCCCCACATCCAAGGTGCCCAGATCCTGCTCATGGCGTTGCGAAACGAGTTTGCCCACCGCGCGCCGGAACTCGACCGGTTGCGCCCCTTCGTTGCGTTCGCTCATCGCAATGACAGCATCAGCCGCCTCCTCCCCCCGGCCCTCACTCACGCCCAGCAGGACCTTGAGCAGACGCGACTGCTGCTGATGCGAAACATACCCGATCATGCCGAGATCGAGCAGCGCCAAGCGCCCGTCCCGGGTGATGAAGATGTTACCCGGATGCGGATCGGCGTGGAACAACCCGTCGATCAGCACTTGCTGCAGATAGCTCTCGAACAGCTGCTCGATGACCGGCTCCATTTCCATCTCCAACGCCGCCAATGAACCGAGTTCGGTGACCTTCCGCCCCTCGACCCGCTCCATCGTCAGCACGCCGCGCGAGCAATAATCGTCGATCGGTTGCGGCACCAATATTCGGTCAAAACGCGCCAGGTTTTCACCCACCGCCCGTAGATTCTGTGCCTCCCGCTCATAGTTCAGCTCCCGTTTGATCGTCTCGCGAAACTCCTGCAGCACCGCTTCAAAGCGAAACTGTTTCCCCATCTCCGTATGGGCATCCATGAAAGCCGCGATTTCCTGCAACACCTCGAAGTCTTCGGCGATCCGCTCGCGGATCTGCGGACGCTGCACCTTGACCACCACCTTGCGGCCATCCCTCAGCGCCGCCACGTGCACCTGCCCGAGCGACGCCGCCGCCAACGGCTTCTCGTCAAACTGGGCAAAGGCTTTCGACAGGCGCACCCCCAGCTCCGATTCAACCACGGCCTCAACCTCGCTGAACGGAAAAGGCTTCACGTCATCCTGCAGCCGACTCAGCGCCTGCGCGTAGGCTTGCGGCAACATGTCCGGCTGGCCGGCCAGCACCTGACCCAACTTCACATAGGTCGGCCCCATCGCCTCCAAATCATCCGCCAATTGCGCCGGCGCGCTCTGCGCATCCGCCTGCTTCAGCCCCGGATCGGGCGAAAAACTGTCGTCGAGTTTCCGCACCCAATCGGCGCGGCCGTATTTCCAAAGCAGGGTGAGCAGTTCGCTGTAGCGGCGTAGGTGATTGATCTTCATGGAGTCAAAAGTTGAAGCTGGACGTGGATCGGCCGCGTGCACCGACCGCGGGAAACCCCCGCGGTTCTCCGCCCGTTCCCATCGCTCCGGGGAACCGACCCCGTTCCCGGCGTTCCCTACCGTTGTCCATGTTCAGCGCCCTCAAAGACACCGTCGCCGCCAAGACCGCCCGCCGCCTGCTTAATCAACACCTTGCACGCTACGGCGCCGTCGAGTCCCTCGAACTCGATTCCCGCCAACGTCGCATCAAGGTCACCGGCACCCCTCACGGCGAAACCGAGCCCGTGCACCTCTCCATCGAACGCTACGAACTCCACCGCGAGGACAACCGCGTGCTCCTGCGCGTCATGGCCAGCCGCTGTTCCCGTCCGTGGATCGAAGCCCTGCTCGCCGATCACGTGCACGACCGCCCGATCGAGATTCCGCGCTGGGCCGCCGCGTTCCTCTGATCGTCGTCCCGCGCCAAACCCAAAACCACGCTCAACTTTTCACAATTCGTGCGTGTCCCTTGCCCCACAATTCTGATTATCTACCCGTCCTTGCTATGAAATCACCCATTCGAGTCGCCGTCACTGGTGCAGCCGGTCAAATCGGCTACGCCCTCCTTTTCCGCATCGCCTCCGGAGCCATGTTTGGCCCGGACCAACCGGTGATCCTTCAACTCATCGAGATCCCCAACGAGAAGGCCATGAAAGCCCTCGAGGGTGTCGCCATGGAACTCGATGACTGCGCCTTCCCGCTCCTCAAGGGCATGGTCCTCACCGACGCCCCTGAGACCGGCTTCAAGGACGCCAACTGGTCGCTGCTCGTCGGCGCCAAGCCCCGCGGTCCCGGCATGGAGCGCGCCGACCTGCTCAAGGGCAACGGCGTGATCTTCACCGCCCAAGGCGAGATCATCGACCGCGTGGCCGCCGAGGACGCCCGCGTCGCCGTGGTCGGCAACCCGGCCAACACCAACACCATGATCGCCGCCTCCAAGGCCAAGCGCCTCACCGCCGATCGCTTCACCGCCATGGTGCGCCTCGATCAAAACCGCGCCCAGGCCCAGCTCGCCCAGAAGGCCGGCGTCGACCTCACCACGGTCGAGAACATCTTCATCTGGGGCAACCACAGCCCGTCCATGTATCCGGCCTTCAAGCACGCCACCATCGGCGGCAAGCCGGCCACCGAGGTCATCGCCGACCAGGCCTACCTTGAGGGCGACTTCTGCTCCACCGTCGGCAAGCGCGGCGCCGCCATCATCGCCGCCCGCGGCCTCTCCTCCGCCGCCTCCGCCGCCAACGCGCTGGTCGATCACGTGCGCGACCTCATGACCCCCGGCAAGGTGCACTCCGTCGCCGTGAAGTCCGAGGGCGCCTACGGCTTCGATCCCAACGTCTGGGCCGGCATGCCCGTGCGGACCACCACCCCGGGCTCCTATGAGGTGATCACCAACCTCGATCTCAGCGACGAGTTCTCCCAAGGCAAACTCGCCGCCACCAACGCCGAACTCGTCGGCGAGCGCGAGATGGTCGCCGACATGCTCGGCTGATCCCCGCGAGTCGTTTCGCTTCGTTCTTCCTTCCGAACGGCGGCCTCCTCGCGGGGTCGCCGTTCTTTTTTTTCCATCCCGCAACTCCAGAACCCCATGATCGCTCCGCGCTTTTTCGCCACCGTGGCGCTGGCCACAACCATCACGCTCACCGCCGTCGCTCAAACCCCGGCCTTTAAAAGGGGCGTCAACATCAGCCATTGGCTCGGCCAGCACGCCCCCGGCAAATATGCCACCTCCGAACGCTTCAGCCCCGCGGACGCCGTGTGGATCGCAGAACACGGTTTCGACCACGTGCGCATTCCGGTCGACGGTCGCATCCTCATCAGTCTGGAGGGCAAACTCATCCACGAACTGCTCGAACCCTTCGACCAGGCCCTCAAATGGTGCGAAGCCAATGACCTCGGCGTCATCCTCGATATGCACTACCTGCCGGGGAACGAGTTCCTCAACGATGCGGCCGACAACGCGCTTTGGACCGACCCCGCACTGCGCGCCGCTGCCGCTTCGCTCTGGCGCCAGATCGCCGTCAAATACCACGACGTCGGCCCATGGCTGCGCTACGAGCTGCTCAATGAAGCCGTCGCGCCGAAGAATGAGGACCTCAATATCCTCAACCAATTGCTCGTCGACGCCATCCGCAAAGTGGACGCCGATCGCGTCCTCTACGTTTCTTCCAACCGCTGGGGCCAGTTCCAAACCGTGCCCGACCTGCGCCTCTTCGACGACCCCAACGTCCACTACGCCCTCCACACCTACGAGCCGTTCTTCTTCACCCACCAAGCCGCACCGTGGACCCCGCTGAGGGACATTCCGGCCGGCTCCATCACCTTCCCCGGCGAGTTCACCGTGCCCGCCGAAGGCCCTTTGGCCGAAACGGGTTCCGACCCCGCCGCGCCCCGCCACCTCACCTTCGACCGCTCCACCCTCGCGGCGCATTATGCTCCGGTCATGACTTGGGCCAAAGAGCATGGCGTGCAGGTGCTCATCACCGAGTTCGGCACTTTCCGGGTCGCCGACGCGCAATCCACCATCAACTGGACCCGCGCCAACGTGGAGCTCTGCGAAAAGGCCGGCTTCGGCTGGACCGTCTGGGACTACAAAGGCGGCTTCGCCGTGCGCGGCGCAGACGGCGAACCCACCGCCGTCTACCGCGGCCTATTTCCCGAGCGCTGACCGCGCGCCACGACCCTACAACAGCCCCGCCAGCGCGCTGCGCTTACTCAGCGCGAAGGCGCGGCGCACCGCCACAAACGCCTCGACCAGCTCCATCGGTGCGCCGGCCCCCGTGAAAACCATCGACAGCGACCCTCCGTCGCACATCACCGCCGCCTCGACCCCATCCACCCGCAGCGTGCAGTCGCGGTAGTCCGACGGATAGTCGACATGCAGCCCGCCCGCCCCGTCGAGGTCCTCCACCGCGTCGATCACTGCCTCGACCGAAACCCCCTTCTTCAAATCAAAGGCGATCTCCGAAAACTGGCCGGCGAACAGGTTTTCAAACGCCGGTGCGCCCAGTCGCCCCGGCTGTAGATCGTGCAAGGTGCGGCGTCCTTCGTAATGCGACGGGTCCCGCTCGCAGAGCGCGTAGTCCAATTCGAAGGTAAAGTCCTTCGCCGTCAGCACCGCCACCGGGCTCGTGACCTCCAACGTGATCTCCTTGCGCTTGTAACCCAACTCCGCCCGCGCCCGCTGAAACCACCCTTCGGCCTCCTCGCTCAACGCGTCGTCCAACAAGCGCGCAAAAAAGGCCCGCGTCGCCGGCGTCACTGCGTCCGGCACCGTGTGCTGCCCTTTGCGAAAACCCGCCAAAGCCTTCACCGCGCCGCCCCCCGCCTCACCCACCAAACGCACGCGGGAAACAAATTTGCGCAGTTCGTCACTTTTTTCGGCCATCGACGTCATTCAGGGGACCGCCCCGGTCTCCGCACCTCTTTTTTCCGCGACCTCATCATCTTCGTTCACGTAAATCTAACTGTCTAAGCCCTTTTCACGCGTCTCCCGCAACATTCAGGCCCAACAAGAGTATAATAACCACGCTGCGGCGCCCGCCGCACATTCCCCGCAACTTCACCAGCTTCTCGTGCGCTCCCGCTTTGCCCAATCCTGCCCCGGCCGCCCCCGCCGCCGTCGTTTCATTTTTCCTGCCTTCCTCGCGCTGGCCCTCGCCCTGCCCTTCACCGGCTGTGGCAAAAAGGAAGCCGACGGCAAGGCCGCTTCCACCGATCAGGCCAAACCCGCCGATGGCGACGCCAAGCCTGCCGGCGGCCCTCCCGGCGCCGGCCGCTGGGGCCAATGGGGCGGCGGCGCCAAGGAGGAAGCCGTGGCCGTCCAAACCAGCGTGGTCACCCGCGGCCCCATCGCCGCGACCCTGTCCTTCAACTCCACCCTCGAAACCGAATCCGACGTCGAGCTCTTCCCGCAGATCTCCGGCCAGGTCGAGACCCTGCTCGTCGAGGAAGGCGACTTCGTCAACGCCGGTGACCCGCTGCTCAAGATCGACGACCGCGAACTGCGCGTCGATGCGGACGAGGCCCGTGCCAACCTCGAGCGCGAGGAGTCCAACTTCGCCCGCAACGAGGAACTCTTCAAACGCGGCCTGCTCAACCAACAGGAATTCGAGAACGCGCGCTACACCCTGACCCAACGCCGTCTCGCCCTCGAACGCGCCCAGATCCGCCTCGACCATGCCACCGTCAAAGCGCCCTTCGACGGCGTGGTTTCCGAACGCGAAGTTCAGGTCGGCGCCCGCGTCGGCACCGGCACCAAACTCTTCTCCCTCGTGTCCCTGCAGGACATGGTCGCGGTCGTTTACGTGCCCGGCCGCTACCTGACCGAGGTCGCGAAAGACCAGCCCGCCACCGTCACCTCGGAATTTCTTCCCGACCAAAACTACTCCGCCTGGGTGAAACGCATCAGTCCGGTCATCGATCCGCAGAGCGGCACCTTCAAAGTCACCGTCGGCGTGCGCAACCCCACCCGCGAGGTCCTGCCCGGCCTCTTCGTGAAGGTCGCCATCACCACCGAAGAACGACCCAACGCCCTGCTCGTGCCCAAACGCGCCCTCGTCTACGACGGCGGCGCCCAATATCTCTACACCGTGCGCGACGACAAAGCCGTCCGCATCAAACTCGATGCCGGTTTCGAAACCCCCGAGACCATCGAGGTCCGCTCGGGATTCTCCGCAGGCGACCCGGTCATCATCCTCGGCCAAGCCGGGCTCAAGGACGGCGCCGCCGTCAAAGTCGTTGATCCCAACGTCACCGCCGCTCGTCCCGCCCCCCCCGAGGGCGAACGCAAATGGGATGGTGAACGCAAAGGCCCACCCAACGGCGAGCGCAAGTGGGACGGCCAGCGCAAGCCCCCCGCCGAAGGCGAAGCCAAACCCGCCGAGCCCGCCGCCGCCAAACCTGCCCCGCAGGCGGGCAACTAAACCGCGGCCCGCGTCGCCTTCTTACTTCTTACTTCGGACTTCCTACTTTTCATGTCCGCTTTCCGCCCCGAGGACTCGCGCTTCGCCTTCACCACCCGCCGCCCCGTCGCCATCCTCATGGTGGTGATGGCGGTCGCCGTGTTCGGCTGGGTCTCCTACAACCGACTCGCGCTCACGCTCATGCCCGACATGAGCTACCCATCGCTCACCGTGCGCACCGAATACCCCGGCAGCGCACCGGAGGAAATCGAGACCACCATCTCGCAACGCCTTGAACAGGAGCTCGGCATCGTGCCCGGCCTCACCGCCATCAGCTCCATCTCCAAAGCCGGCCAGTCCGACGTCATCCTCGAGTTCCAATGGGAAACCGACATGAACGTCGCTGCCGCCGAAATCCGCGAAAAGGTCGACCAGGTTCGCCTGCCCGACGACGCCGAGCGTCCGCTGCTCCTGCGCTACGACCCGACGCTCGACCCGATCATGCGCCTCGGCCTCGCCGGCCCGCAGACCCTCTACGACCTGCGATATCTCGCCGAGTATGACATCAAGCGCCGCCTCGAAGCGCTTGAGGGCGTCGCCGCCGCCAAGATCAAGGGCGGTCTTGAGGAGCTCTACCTCGTCGCCATCGATGAGTCCCGCCTTTCCACCCTCAACCTGAACATCAACCAGGTGAATCAGCGCCTCAACCAGGGCAACGTGAACCTCCCCGGCGGGAACCTGCGCGAGGGTCAGACGGAATACCTCATCCGCACGATGAACGAGTTCCAGACCCTCGACGACGTCGAGGCGCTCATCGTGACCCGCCAAAACGGGGTCGACATCCGCCTGAGCGACATCGCCACCGTTTCCCGTTACCACAAAGACCGCGAGGTGATCACCGCGGTCGATGGCCACGAGAGTATCGAAATCGAAATCTACAAGGAGGCCGACGCCAACATCGTCGAGGTCGCCCGCCGCGTGACCGAGGCCGTTTACGGCACGCCCGCGCAACAGGCCTACGTCGCCACGCTCCCGGCCGATGGCAGCATGCCTCCGCCCTCGCCGGATGAACTGAAGAAAGCCCAATCCGGCGGCGGTCGTGGCGGTCCCGGCGGCGGCCCCGGCGGCGGCCGCGGCGGCGCCTTCGCCGCGCAACAAGCCGAAGCCCAACGCGTGCTGCGTCATCGCGCCAACACCGACTTCGTTGCCTTCCAGCTCCCCGAGGAAGCCACCATCCAAACCCTCGCCGACCAATCGATCTTCATCCGCAACTCCATCGATGAGGTGAAGAACAACGCCATCTTCGGCGCCATCATCGCGGTCGCGGTGCTCTTCGTCTTCCTCCGCAACCTCGGCCAGACGCTCATCATCGGCGTCTGCATCCCAGTCTCCATCGTCGCCACCTTCGCGCCGATGTTCATGAGCGGCGTCTCGCTCAACATCATTTCCCTCGGCGGCCTCGCCCTCGGCGTGGGCATGCTCGTCGACAACGCCATCGTCGTCCTCGAGAGCATCTTCCGTTGTCGCGAAGAGGGCGACCCACTCGAGACCGCGGTCGTGCGCGGGGTCAGCGAGGTCGGCATGGCCGTCACCGCTTCCACCGCCACCACCGTTGCGGTGTTCTTCCCCATCGTCTTCGTTGAGGGCGTCGCCGGCCAGGTCTTCGGCGACATGGCCCTCACCGTTGTCTTTTCGCTACTCGCGTCACTTTTCGCCGCCCTTTTCTTCATCCCGATGCTCGCCTCGCGCGACTTCACCGGCGGCAGCAAAGCGGTGACCGAAACCATTGCCCAGGGAGCCTTCCTGCAGTTCCCCCGCGCGACCGCCAACGAATCGTGGGGTCAACGCTTCCGCGACACCCTCACGGGCATCGGTCTCTATCTCATGCGCACGCTGCGGGTGCTGTTGCTGCCACTGGCCGTCGTATCCAAAGTTCTGATCTCCCTGCTGGCCCTCGCGCTGAGCCCCGTGCTGGGGTTGCTCGGACGCAAGGCCGCACCAGGCGCCTCTCTTTGGTCGCGCCTCACCGGCTGGCTCGCCGCCGACACCTGCGGCCCCTTCCGCGGCGATTTTGTGTGGCCCGGCATCCTGCGTTTCCAAGCCGCCGCCAGCTTCGGCGCCAGCATGGCGAGCTTCGCCGCCTGGATGCAACGCGGGCGCAACCTCTTCTTTAAGGGACTGCGCTTCCTCGTCATCGTCGTGGTGCTGCCCTTCCTCCTGTTGCGCTATGCGTTTACGCTGCTCATCCGCATCGCCGGCGCCGTCCTGCAAGCCCTTGCCCTGTGGCTCGCGGCCACCGTGTTGCTCGTGGTGCGCATCGGCACCCTCGTGCTCCAGCCCTTGGTGACCCCACTGCTCGCCGGCTTCAACCGCGGCTTCGACCTCCTGCAAAACGCCTACGCGCCCATCCTGCGATCCGCCCTGCGCCAACGCTGGGCCGTGCTGAGCACCGCGGTGGTGCTGTTTGCCGCGGCGTGGCTGGTCCTGTTGCCTCGCCTCGGCAGCGAACTCATTCCCCAGGTCCACCAAGGCGAGTTCAACCTCGACATCACCCTGCCGGTCGGCACGCCGCTCGAGCGCACTTACGAGGTGACCAACCTCATCGATGAGGCCGTGCGCAAGGATCCCGATGTCGCCCTCACCGCCCTCACCGCCGGTGCCGAGGACAATGCCACCCGCGCTTCCGAAGCGGGCGAACACACCGCCCGCCTCACCGTGCGCCTGCACGAGGGAGCCGGCGTCGACACCGAGAGCGCGGTGATCACGCGCATCCGCAACCAGTTCCGCGACTTCCCCGAGCTCAAACTCGAGGTCACCTACCCGGCCTTGTTCTCCTTCAAGAGCCCGATCGAAGTCGAGGTGCGCGGCCACGACCTCGAAACCCTTAAAACGCTGTCCCGCACCGCCGAGGGTCGTTTGGCCGAGATCCCCGGCCTCGTCGATGTGCGTTCCTCCCTGCAGTCGGGCAACCCCGAGATTCGCATCATCTACGACCGCGATCGCCTCGCCGAATACGGTCTTTCCCTGCGCACCGTCGCCGAGCTGGTGCGCAACAAGGTGCAGGGCTCCGTCGCCACCGAATACCGCCAAGCGGAACGTCTCATCGACATCCTCGTGCGGCTGGAGGAGGACGACCGCCTGGGCCTCGCCGAGCTCTCCCAGCTCATCGTGAATCCCGGCGGCGCCATCCCCATCCCGCTCAGCGCCGTCGCCGACCTGCGCGTCTCCGAAGGCCCCAGCGAAATCCGCCGCATCGACCAGACCCGCACCGCGGTCATTTACGCCAACCTCGCCGATGCCGACCTCGCGACCGTCTCGCGCACAATCGTCGCCGTCATGGAGCAGATCGATTTCCCCACCGGCTTCGACTACGCCGTATCAGGCCAGAACGAGGAGATGCAGACCTCCATCAACAGCCTGCTGCTCGCCTTCGCCCTCGCGCTCTTCCTCGTCTACATCGTGATGGCGAGCCAGTTCGAGTCCCTCGTTCAGCCCTTCCTCATCATGATGACCGTGCCACTCGCCCTCATCGGCGTCATCGTCGCCCTGTGGGCCTTCGGCATCTCCGTGAGCATCATGGTCTTCATCGGCCTCATCATCCTCGCCGGCATTGTGGTCAACAACGCCATCGTGCTCATCGACTACATCAACACCTTGCAGGACCGTGGCGTCGAACGCACCGAGGCCATCATCGAAGCCGGCCGCGCCCGCCTTCGCCCCATCCTCATGACCACCCTCACCACCGTGCTCGGCCTCGCGCCCATGGCGCTCGGCCTCGGTGAGGGCGCCGAGATTCGCACGCCCATGGCCATCACCGTCATCGCCGGTCTGAGCCTGTCCACCGTGCTCACGCTCGTGATCGTGCCGACTCTCTACGCCCAGTTCGGCGGCCACCGCAAAGTCGCTGAATCTCCTTCAACCTAAACCTTCTCCTTCAACCACGAAACCATGCGCCGCCGCGAACCCCTCGCCTACACCTTGCCGCGCTTCTCCGTCACCCGTCCGGTGACGGTGTTGATGATCCTGAGCGCCATCCTCGTGGTTGGCTACATCGCCAACACCCGCATCCCCGTCGAACTCTTCCCCGCCGGCATGGAGGGCAAGAGCCTGGGTGTGCACGTCAACTACCCCAACGCCTCCGCGCGCGACATTGAGGACAAGATCACCCGCCCGATCGAGGAGGCCATCGGCACCATCAGCGGCGTCAAGGAGCTCAACAGCTTCGTCAACTCCGGCCGCACCTTCTCGCGCATCACCTTTCAAAACGACGTCGATATGCAGCTCGCCTACGCGACCTTGCAGGACCGTATGGACCGGCTCATGCCCGAGATGCCCGAAGACGTCGACCGCATCATGCTCCGCCGTTGGGATGAGAACGACATCCCGATCATGTATCTCATCCTCGATCTGCCGGAGCAGGTCACCGACAAAGCCTACGTGCTCGAGACCGTGATCGAACCCGCCGTGCAACGCGTCGAGGGCGTGGGCAACGTCGACACTTGGGGCGTCGAAAACAAGGAGATCCGCATCGATCTCATCGAGGAGCGCCTGCGTTCCCATCGGGTCAACCCCAACAACCTCATCCAAACCCTGCGCGATCAAAACTTCGACCTGTCCAGCGGCTGGATCATGGAGGGCGGCAACAAAGTCTACGTCCGCTCCCTCGGCCGCCTGCGCACCGTCGAGGAAATGCGCGACCTGATCGTTGATCCGGAACACCGGCTCAAACTCAGCGACATCGCCGACGTCAACTACCGCTCCAGCGAGCGCGAGTGGGCCTACCGCATCGACGGCCGCCCTGCCATCGGCATGGAGGTCACCCGCGAATCCACCGGCAACATCGAGCAAATCTCCCGCGGTGTCCGCGCCACCCTCGGCGAACTCGCCGCCGACCCCCAACTCGCCGGCCTGCGCTACGAGGTGTTCTGGGATCAGGGCGAACACGTCCGCGAATCGATCGACAACCTCAAGTCCACCGGCCTCTGGGGCGGCTTCTTCGCCGCCCTCGTGATTTACGCGTTCCTGCGCGCGCCGCGCATGACGGGCATTCTTACCCTCGCCATCCCGCTGTCGCTGCTCTGCACGCTCGTCGTCACCTACTTCATGGGCTGGACCCTCAACCTCGCCACCATGATGGGCCTGCTGCTCAGCGTCGGCCTGGTCGTCGACAACGCCATCGTCATCACCGAAAACATCTACCGCAAACGCCAGGGCGGACTCGACGCCGACACCTCGGCCATTGGCGGCGCCGGTGAGGTCGGGCTCGCTGTCACCATGGCCACCCTCACCACCGTGGTCGTGTTCCTGCCGCTCATCCTCATGAGCGACGACGCCGAGTTCTCCTTCTGGATGCTGCGCATCGGCATGCCCGTCATCTGCTCGCTGCTCGCCTCGCTCTTCATCGCACTGGTGTTCGTGCCGCTCGCCTCCAAACGCTTCTCCCGCGGTCACCGGCACACCGAACCGAAAACAATCGGGTGGTTGCGCCGCCACTACACCACCATCCTGCAATGGACCCTGCGCCATCGTGTCGAAGCCGCGCTGCTCGTCCTGCTCACCTTCGCGACCATCGCCATCCCGATAAGCCAGGTGAAACAGTCGCGCCAGCAAGGCGGCAACGACGAGGAGAACACCGCCCGCTTCTTCTTCAACCTGCCCACCGGCAACAAATTTGAAGAATCCACCGCCTTCATGAATCGCGTGGAGGCCTACCTGCAGGCCAACAAGGACACCTACAACTTCTCCAGCATCGAGTCGCGCTACGGTCGCTCCAACGGCCAGATCCAGGCCCGCTTCAAGGACAACGAACCCTCCGAATGGTATGAGGTCGTGTGGCACAACCTCATGGTCAAGCTGGGCCGGCAAAAGCCCTTCATGACCAAGCCGGAAATCGAGGAGCACTTCCGCAAGAATTTCGTGCTCCCGCCCGGCATCGAGTTTCGCACCCGCCGCTGGGGCGACACCGGCGGCATGGGCCGCATCACCATCACCCTTTACGGGGAGGACACCAGCACACTCATGAGCCTCGCGGACGATGCCGCCGAACGCCTGCGCTCCATCAACGGCGTGCTCGGCGTCGAGACCTCCATGGAACGCGGTGGCAACGAGCTTCAGGTTGTCATCAACCGCGACCGCACCCGTGAACTCGGCGTCGATCCGCGCCAAGTCTCCGGCAACATCACCTACTCCATGCGCGGACAGGAAGTCGGCCGCTACTACGCTCCCGACGGCCGCGACGTGCGTATTCAGGTGCAGCTGGAGGATGCCGAGGACCAACGCATCGACGACCTCAAGGCCATGACCTTCTTCACCGAAAACGGCCGCGAAGTGCCCCTCGAATCCGTCGCCGCCCTGAACGTCGAAAAAACGCTCGGTCAGATCTCCCGCCAGAACCGCCTCACCACCCTCAGCGTCACCGCCCGCACCACCATGCCGCAATACCAGCGCGTGCTCAGCCAGGTCGACTCCGTCATGGCCGACTTCCAGATGCCGCGCGGTTACCGCTGGGACAAGGGGCTGCGCTGGGTTCGGCTCGAGGAAAGCAACCGCGCCCAGCAGTTCGCCATGATCCTCTCGATCACCTTCGTGTTCCTGCTCATGGGCGTGCTGTTCGAGTCCTTCATCCTGCCGCTCGCGGTCATCATCGCCGTGCCCTTCTCCTTTCTCGGCGTGTATTGGGCGCTCTACATCACCGACACCGAAATGAACATGATGGCCATGATCGGCATGGTCATCCTCATCGGCGTCGTGGTGAACAACGCCATCGTGCTCGTCGACCTCACCAATCGCCTGCGTGAAGACGGCGTCGCGCGCCTCGACGCGCTCGTTCAAGCCGGCCAGCAACGCCTCCGCCCCATCCTCATGACGAGTGCCACCACCGTGTGCGGCCTCATTCCCATGGCGCTCGGCAACTCGCAGATGATCGGCATGCCCTACTCGCCCATGGGCCGCGCCATGATCGGCGGCCTCATCGTTTCGACGGTGCTCTCCCTCGTCGTCGTCCCCCTCTTCTACCTCCTGCTCGACGACCTCCGCACCCACGCCGCCAACATCGCCCGCAGCGCGCTCAAACCGCTCCAGCGTTCCACCGAGAAATCGTCGGCGACCCCCCATTGACGTCCCGGTTCTCCCCCAACCCATCTTCGCCATGCGCAAACTCCTCCTCCCTTTCGCCCTGGCCCTGACGCTCTCCGCCTGCGCTCAGCCTGAAGTTCCGCGCGTCTCCCCCGTCGAAGCCGCCGCCCGCGTCGAAGCAGGGGAAGCCCTGCTCATCGATGTGCGTGAGCCCGCCGAGTGGGCCGAGTCCGGAGTCGCCAAGCCGGCCCTCACCCTTTCCCTCAGCGATCTGCGCGGCGACCGCACCACTTGGGCCAAGGTGCTCGCCGAGGCCAAAGCCAAGTCCACCCCGCTGCTGCTCTACTGCCGTTCGGGCAACCGCTCCGGCCAGGCCGCCGCGCTGCTTGCCGCCGAGGGTTACACCGTCGCCAACGTGGGCGGCTTCCGCGACTGGCAGGCCGCCGATCTGCCCACGCGCACCGTCTCCGCGCCTTGAGCGATTCTCCGCCAGCGCCGACCTTCGGTCCTGATTTTTGGGATCATCGCTACGGCACCGCCGGTGCCGACTTTGTCTTCGGCACCGCGCCGAACACCTTCCTCGCTCATTGTGCGACCCACCTCCCGCCCGGCGACGTGCTCTGTCTCGGCGAAGGTGAAGGCCGCAACGCCGTGCACCTCGCCGGACGAGGACATCGGGTCACCGCGGTGGACCAGAGCAGCACCGGCCTCGCCAAGGCCGCCGCCCTCGCCGCGCAACAAGGGGTTGCCATCACCACCGCTGCGGCCGACCTGGCGGACTACCCCATCGCGCCCGATGCCTGGGACCTCGTCGTCTCCATCTTCTGTCACCTGCCGCCTGACCTCCGCCGCGCGGTCCATGCCCGCGCCGCTGCCGGCCTGCGTTCCGGCGGACACCTCATTCTCGAAGCCTACACGCCTGACCAAGTGAAGTTCCTCACCGGCGGCCCGGTTAAAAATCCGTCTCTGCTCATGTCGAGCGCCGACCTCGTCACCGAGTTTCCCGGCCTCACCTGGAAAATCGCCCACGAGATTGAACGCGACGTCATCGAGGGCAACGGTCACACCGGCCGCGCCGCCGTCCTCCAACTCTTCGGCCAAAAATCGTAATCCGGGGGCGTTTGTCCGCTGCGTTTCTTTCGGGGCAACCTTCCCTGAGGCCAAAACGGTCCGCCCCCGCCCGCCGGCACTTCGTCCCCGCACCCGTCTCCTTTTCGCCTAGGGTTCGTCATATGGCCGCGTGAAAGCCTCCTCTCGCACGCTACTCAATCGTTCGCTCAACCTCACGCTCCTGCTCGCCGGCGCCTTCCTCTTTGGCACTGGTTGGATCATGGACCATCGCCTGCCCCGCGGCCGTGCCGGCCACGATCTCACCCTGTTGGGTCTCGGCCGTCACGACTGGGGCGAACTCCATGCCATCACCGGCTACGTGCTCGTTGCCCTCGTGTTCGCCCACCTCGCGCTGCACACCGCCTGGCTCCACCGCATCGCCGCCGCTCGCCGGCCGTGGCTGCTCGCCGTCGGCTTGGGCAGCGCTGTGATCATCGCGGTGCTTCTGATGGTGCTTCCGGTCGCGTCCTGAACGCGGCGGTCCGCGGTCGCATCACGCGCATGAGCCACAGGTTACCCGCACGCAACCAACGCGCCAGCCGACCGAAGACCCGCGGCTTCCAACGCGTCACATCATCAGTCACCAACGCCAGCCCCAGCAGGAACACCGCCCCGTAGATCAAGCCCCCCGTCAGATCGATGTTCTCCCACTGCGGCGTGAAGATCAGGATGAGGTTGCCGAAAACATAGGTGAAGACCGAGCTGCGCCCGAAGCTGTAGAAAATATCCCGCAACGACGCCGGCGATCGTGGGATGCGTCCCAGAACCCAGCCGATGGCGAGGAACACCACCGCGCCCGTCGCACCGAAGGCCATGTAGACCGGATGCGTCAGTCGCCGGTATTCCTGGAAGGCGATCAACTGCCACACCGTCTCCAGCCCCAGCCGGTCCAGATGTTTGCCGAAAATCCACACCGTCCAGCCCACCACCGCCGCAACCAGCACGACCCGCAGCAACCGACTGCTCAACGCGCCCAACAAAAAGCCGAACACCACGAAGGTCGTCGCGTGCAACACACTCGGCCCGGTCACGCCGCCCCAACCCGCGACGTGGCCCCAGAAGTAGTTCACCTCCTCCGCCCGCGTCAGCCAGTCCCACGCGAGCCACGGTGGCACCGTCACCAACAGGATACCGAAGATCCGCCAACGCAGCACCGGCCAAATCAGCAACGGCGCCAGCAGCACCATCCAGAAATAGGTCATCCAAATGCCCGCGTAGATGCCCTCGGCGTTGAAATACAGCGCCCGCCCCACCTTGTCCCACTCCATCTCCCCGCCGATGCCCTGCGCCACCACCGTGATGAAAATCGCGCCGTAATACGTTCCGGCCAAGGGCCAGCACCACCCCGCCAATTCGCCAAAGCGCGGCGGCGTCCCATCCGCGCCGCCAAATAGCCGCAGCTTCCCGCGCGCAAACTTCCGCGCCAAGCCGATGCCGAACACCACCAGCAACAACGGCGTCGCCCACGCCGTCGCGACCAGTGCCTTCGGAATCCAGCGCCACAGGTCGAACTTGAACACCACGTGCGCTGTCATCGCCAGCCACAGCGCCATCGAACGCGCCACCAACAAGGGATCATCCCGTCCCCGCTCGGGCAACGTATCCGCATTTTCCCGACACAGTTCCCGCACCGGCATCGTCTCCCAGCCGGGCACCCGTTCGCCGTAAAACCGCTCCACCGCGATCGCCCCCTCCACCAGGTTGAGCGAATCACCGCCGGCCGACACAAACGACTCCTCATCGCGCAAACCCTCGCGCCCGAGAATCGCCGCCAACTCGTGCCGCAGGGGCGAATCCCCCACCTCCGGCGCCGGCGGCCCACCGGCCTCCAGAATCGCCCGATAGTCGGTCTTGCCGTTCGCCAACTGCGGCACCTCCGGCAAACGCACCGCGCGCACGGCCCGCGCCGACACGCCCAGCCGCCGCGCCCACGCCCCCGCCAGTCCCGACGGCGGCATCGCGTTCACCACGCCGATCACAATCCGCGCATCATCTCCCGCGACCTTGGCGACCAATCCCGCCTCCCGTAGATCGCTCTCCACGCCATCCAAAGCGATGCGCAGTCCCGCGATTTTCACGAAGCGACTCGAGCGACCCACGATGCGAAAAAGTCCGTCCGCCGTTCGTTCCGCCACGTCACCCGTGCGCAACTCCGCCAGCTCATGCCCACGCACGAGATCCGTGCGATCCGTCGCGTAACCCATCATCACATTCGGACCGCGATAAACCAACTCACCTCGCTCGCCCGCGTTGTCGACCGGTTCGCCTTCCGCGTCCTCGATCCGCAACAAGCCACCGGGAATCGCCTGCCCGATACAATCGCTGTGCGACACCGCTCGCTCCGGCGGTAGGAACGCCATGCGCGGCGCCGCCTCGGTCTGACCATACATCACAAAAAAGCGCGCGCCATGGTCCTGCGCCCACGTTGCAAAGCGCTTGACCAAGCTCGGATCCAGCCGCCCACCCGCCTGCGTGAGGGTGCGCAGCCCGGGAATTCCGCGCTCCAGCAACCCCATCGACGCCAGCGTCTCATACATGAGCGGCACGCCGGCCAAACTCGTCGCGCCGCCCATTTCAAAGTCCTCCCAAAAACACGACTGATGCACCCCGTGCGAGGTCAGCACCAACGACGCTCCCGCCAGCAAATGCGAGGTCAGCACCGACAGCCCGTAGGAGTAATGCAAGGGCAACGACGTGATCGCACGCTCCTCGGGTGTGATGTCCAGATACCACGCGATCGACAGCGCGTTGCTCACCAGATTGCGGGTCGAAAGCCGCACCAACTTCGGCTCACCGGTGGAGCCCGAGGTCGGCAACAACACCGCCAGCTCACCATGCGGTTCCGCCGGGATCGCTGGCTCCGGTTCCTCCAGCACCAACGGCTCCGTCTCCCCCGGCAGGGGCGGCGGCTCCACCAGCACCGTGGCCGGCCTCGCCGTTTCACGCCACACCTCGCGCCGCACCATCCAACCGGTGGACTCCCGCGTGAACTCCAGCTCCGGCTGAAAGCGCGACCGCAACCGCGGCTCCGTCGCCAGCCGTTCCTCCGCCAACAGCAGCACCGGCCACCCTGCCCGACTCGCGCCAATCAACGCCGCGATCGGCGCCATCTCCGCCGCCATCTCGATTGCCACCAGACCACGCGGCCCCGTCGTCGGCAGATAACTCGCCGCCCACTGGTCCGCCTCGACCACCAGCTCCGCAAAGGTCCACGCCCGACCACCCGGCTCCAACAGCGCCAGGCGCGCGCCAAAGCGCTCGATGCCGCCGAACACCCCTGATCCGAATCTCGTGCGCGCCTCCGCCATGCCAGGCGCCTTTACCGCAAGGCCTCCCGCAGCGCGCGCACTTCGGCCAACACCGCCTGCGCCGCCGCGATCCCATCGTCACCAACGCCCTCGCCAGCCGCCGCTGCCGCGATCTCGACCGCGGGCGCGGGACCATGATCGTTCGGATCATCCGGCTCGCCCAGACCCGCCTGCCGAAACCGTTTTAACCGCGCCAGAATCAGGTCGCGAATCTCCGCCGCGTTTTCCACCGCGTGAAACACGCTGCGGTGCATCTGATCCTTCTGCTCCATCTCGTTGCCGCCGCTGCCCCCACCGGCCGAGCGCACTTCGACATCGGCCAGCTTGAGCAGTCGCTGCAACGGTCCTTGCTTGACCGTCACGTGCTGCAGGTTGGCGAAACTCATGGTGGTTTCCTGGATCTTCACGATGCCCCAGCGCAGCCGCAGACTGCGATCGGTCACCATATACCAGCGTTGCGTGTAATCGAGCCACAGCGCCCCGAGGGACCAGAAGAACTGCACCACAAAAACCGCCAGACCCACGGCCTCGGCCAACATGATCCAAAAGAAAACCTTCGGCGGCGTGTGCCGGGCCAGGTGATACACCGGCGGCGGCACGAAACGTTCCAGCAGCCGATGAATCACATCGCGCCGCTCCACTTCGCCCCCGACCAAACCGCGCACCACCGCCTCGCGATCCAGATCCTCCCCCGGCCGCCGCGTCACGTAAACCCCGGGCTCCACCTCTTCCAACACCGGTGGCGGCGCGTCTGTCTCCTCCCGCCGCTCCGCCGCCGCCGCTTCGACCTGCATCTGATACTCGACCTCGCGGATGAAATAGACCGACACCAAAATACCCCAGATCGCGGCCAACTGCGCCCCCACCCAGCCGACAAACTTCAGCCGCACGTAGTTGCGTCCCGCCCGAAACACGCGCAGCGAGCCCGGCGCGCCCGCCGGCGGCGCCGGCTCACCCGGCACCCGCAACACCCGCATCAACCGGGCCTCCAGGGCCTTGATCACGAGCCGCCCTCCCGCAACCGGGCGAGATCCTCGCGCAGACCGCGCAGCTCCGTCGCGATCTCCCGCAACACCGGCGCCAACTCCGCTGCGGTCCCCCCCGCGGCCGGAGCCGCCGCATGCGGCACCCGCGGCAACGGCGGTGCCTTCACCTCGTCCTTCACGCCGCGCATGCGGCTGTAGAGGAAATCGCGCACCGCCTCAAATTCCTTGAGTCCCTCCAGCGTCATCTCCGCGTTGGCACTGCCACTCGCCGTCTGCACCAGGACCCGGGCCAGACCCAGCCAGCGCTCCACCACATTGGACCGGAGGTGAATGTCCTGAATTCGTGAATACTGGATGATGATTTCCCGCCGAAACAGGATGCCCCAGCTCATCGAAATTCCCTCGTCGGTGAAGCGATAGCGCATCGTCTGAAACCGGATCAGACCGTAGATCAGCGGAATGAAGAACAACGGTCCGAGCACAAAGGACGCGACCACGTAATACTTCCGCAAATCAGGGTGTGGCCGTTCGATGGCCAGGATCGCTTCATCGTCCGAACTCGGATGCATGGCCGCGATGAGAGCGGTTCCCCCGCGCCACTTCAAACCGCGAATCATAACGATTTTGCGGCCCGGCTTTCGGGTGCCGACCATCTCTTATGAACTCTTGGCGCGTGCGCCTGTCGCAAAACCGGTTAGCTTCTTTGCATCCATGCGTCTGCCCCTGGTCCTACTCACTCTCCTGCTCGCCGCCGACCTTGCCGCCCAGTCGTCGACCAAGATCACCGTCTTCGCCGAAACCGGACGCGGTTTTCGCCGCGAGAAACTCGACGACGGCTCCTTTGCCCCCATCCGCTACGCCCTCGCTTGGGACAAATCCTTCGAACTCACCTCCGACGCGAACATCCAGGGCCAGGACTTCGCCGAACGCATCTCGACCACCCTCGTCGCCAATCTCGAGGCCAATGGATTCATCCTGGCTGACGACTCGGAGGACGCCGAACAACTCCTCGTCGTCCGCGCTGGCACGACCACGCTCCCGTCCTGGGCCGACACCGGCACCAACACCGTCAACTTTCCGCTGGGCCGCCCGAGTCTCGAAGACTCCCGCGTGTGGTCCTCCAACGCCCGCATCCTCGGCTACACCCGTGGCTTCGACCACGCTCGCCTGCTTGATGCCACCATCGTCGGCCGCACCCTCCGCCAGGACCTCACCGAAGACATGCTCGACCCACGCCACTACATCGTGATCCTCGCCTACCCTTTCGGCACCGATTACGGCGACAAGAAGATTCCCTGGCTCTGGCGCGCCCACGTGAACGTCGAAGCCGACGGGCCGCCCTTCATCGACCGTCTCGACGCCATGCTCTCCGTCGCCTCCCGCTACCTCGGCCGCGACAGCTCGCGCATCATTCGCCAGTTCAAGACCGAGGTCGAAATCGGCGAAGCCACCGTCGTCGAAGACGAACCGTAAGCGAGGAGGAACGCCAATCCACGCTGATCTTCGCTCATGAACTCAGCGCCGATTAGCGAAGATCAGCATTCCCTGATTCCCCGCGCCAGGTCGCGCGCGTGGATGAGGCAGCAGCAGTCGCTGCCATCAAAGGTCTCCAGCCACTCCATCTTCAGCTTCGGCCAGGCCCGCTCCATGGCGGGACGCAACTCCCCCACTTCCAGCAGCACCATGCCGTGCGGTTGCAGCCGATCGACGGCCTGCCGCAACAGCTTGCGCACGATGTCGAGTCCATCCACACCACCGTCCAACGCGAGCCGCGGCTCATGGTCGAACTCCGGCGGCAAATCGTCACACAGGTCGCTCGGCTCATACGGCGGATTGCTCAGAATGATGTCATACTGGCGCAGCGGCACGCCATCGAAGACATCGCTGCGATGCAGGGTCAGTCGATCGCCCACCGCGTGGTCGCGCACATTGATCTTCGCCACCTCCAGCGCGTCGGCCGAGAGATCCACCCCGTCCACCCGCGCCGCCGGGAAGGCATGCGCCAGCAGGATCGCGAGACAGCCCGACCCCGTGCAGACATCCACCACCTCGCGCACCTTCGTGCCGCGCGGCAGGTGATCGGCCAGGGTGGGAATGAGCTCCAGAAAATAGCTGCGCGGAATCAGCACCCGCTCGTCGCAGAAGAAGCGATACGGCCCGAGCCACGCCTCCCGGGTCAGGTAACCCGCCGGGATCCGCTCGAGGATGCGCCGGCCAAACACCGCGCGCAGGCGATCGCCCTCCGCCGCCGCCAGCGTCCGCCGCATGACCTTGGGTTTGCTGTCCAGCAGCAGGCCGAGCGTGTGCAGGATCAGATACAGCGCCTCGTCGTGCGCATTGTCCGCCACCTGCGCCGTCACCAAACCATGGCGCTCATACGCGTCCTCCGCCCACGCCAGCCAATCCGCCGGCGTGCGCAACCCGGCGGTTTCACGGTTCAATTTGGAGGCGTTTTTTTTCACAGGAGGAAAGGGAGGAGAACAGAGCCGTCAGCCTGCACTTTTTTCACAGAAGGCAACGAAGAGAACGAAGGCCCGCCGCTCTCTTTGTGCCCTTCGTTTCCTTCTGTAAAACAACCACGTTGCATCGGCTCAGTTTCCCTCTGTTGCCTCCTGTAAAACCCAGTCTCCAGCCCACCCGGTCACTCCCGCGGCGGCAGGTGGTCTTCGCAGTAGCAGACTTCCTTGTCGCCTTCGGTCCGGTAGCGGAAGCCGAGGTCGATGTCGGTGTTGCTGTTTCGCCCGCAAACCGAACAGGTGTGCATCGGCCCCGCCAACTCCTGACGCACGCGCACGCGTTCGGCCTGCTGCACCGCCTGGCGGCGACCGGTCCGAACGCGCTCCAAGAGGTCGCGACTGAAAAAGATGAAGAAGTTACCCGTCGCCGCGACGATGGTCAGCTTCGCCGCCAATCCCCCCGAAACAAACTGCAGGCCGTAAAATATCCACATGATCATCGCCAGCCACTTGATCCTCACCGGCAGAATGAAGAATAGCTGCAACACGAAGTCGGGATTCAAGAACGCGAAGGCCAGAAACACCGTGCCCCCTAGGAACAGGTTACTGGCAACGTCATTGGGCGTCACGAACGACAAACCCACTGTCAGCAGATAGCCCACCAGCAGGAAGAGGTTGTAACGCAGCGTGCCCCAGTAGTGCTCCAGCGCGCTGCCGTAGAGGTAGAAAAGATAAATCCCAAAGGCGGTGAACAAATAACCGAACAAACCCGGGGGCGGCGGAATCGCAGCAAACGTGAAGAGCCGCCAGACCTCCCCATCCAGCACCAGTGCCGGCACCAGATACAGCATCCGGAGGTCCACCATGCGCAGCAGGTCGGTGAGCATCACGAAGGTCTGCGCGATGACCAGGTAGAGCGTGATGTTGCGGATCGCGAAGGGCTCCAACCAACGCTCGATTTTGTTCAACGGGGACGGCATGAGCGGACGAAACTAGGCGCGCGATCCGGCGCGGGGAAACATCAATCGGTCAGCGACCCGGATCACGGCTGCTCCCGTGTGGGTTCCATTTCGGTTTCGGTGCCCTCGGTCTCGGTTTCCCCCAAAGGCGCGATCGGCAGCTCGGCCGGCAACTCCTTCGCGATTTCAACCACCGTCGAGGCATTCAGGTCGCCAATCCCATCCACCGCCCCCGCTTGAAACGCCGGCACGTTTACCGTGGTCGTCGCGGCGGCCGGTTTTTCATCCGCCGCCACCTCGGGTTCCGCCGGATTCCGCAAACGCTCCAGCTTCGCCACCAGTGCCGCCTGTTGCTCCTGCAAAGGCTTTTGAACGCTCTCCGCCAAGATCGCCTCCGCGTCATCGAGCCGCTGCATCGCGAGCAACACATTGGCTTCGTGCAATCGCACCATCTGCTGACGTAGGGGATCCTCCGCCGCCCGCGTCTCCAGGGCCTGCCATGCCGCCAACGCCGCCGGCCAATCGGGATGCTCCACGTCGTAATGCGACTCCGCCAGACGGTAGGCGTAGGCGAAGTTGTCGGGGTCGAGCCGCACCGCCTCCTCCAGTGCGTGCACCATTGCCGTGTCGACTTGCTCCGGTGTCCATTGACCGCTGCTTAAAAAATCGCCCCGCGCCGCCGCCAGCAGTTGGCCGATCTGAAAATGGTAAAGCGGCTCCTCCGGCTCCAGCTCCGCCGCCGCGAGGAAGTAGTTGATCGCCTCCAGCGGCCGCCCGGCTTCGGCCACATACTTGCCGAGCTGGTTCTTCACCACGGCCAGGTTGGGATCGAGCGTGTTGGCGCGCAGCAGCAAGGCTTCCGCCCGGTCCCGTTCATCCACCAGCGCGTTGCCCAGCAACATCGAGTAGGCGATCATGCCCTCCACGTTCTTCGGGTAAGTGCGCAGGAAGCGCTCGTAGTCGAAAATCAAGGTCTGCAGTCGCGGTCGCAGCGACTCCACCTCCTCCTGGTAGGCCGCCATCGCCGCCCGACCAAGCAGTTCGTGCTGCAACTCCAGCAGATGACTCAGCTCATCCGCCGCCGGATCCACCTCAGCCCGCGCCGCCTCTGGCAGCAGCCCCAGCACTAGGATAAAACAGCACAACAATCGTTTCGGCATCACGGCAAAGCGACACCGTGCGCCGCCCGGAGTGCCATCGCAACCCCGCTTCTCCTCATCTCAGCTTCCAACTTCCTCCTTCCTAGTCCTTACTTTTCCCATGCCCGACCCCTCCGCCGCCCACCTCCCGCGCCACACCACGCGCGGTCGCGGCGCGGCAGTGAATCCGCCCAACCGTTTCGAGCGGATCCACGTCGAAAGCGATCCCGACCTCGACGCCGACACGTGGGGCGAGGATCCCGCCGAGCGCCTGGCGCCGACCACGCAGTTCTTCGACGACGCCAGCGCGTCCATCCTCTCGCGCAACGACAGCCCCGACGTGCCCTTCACCTTCGGCGTGAACCCCTACCGCGGCTGCGAACACGGTTGCGCCTACTGTTACGCCCGGCCCTACCATGAATACCTCGGTTGGAGCAGCGGCCTCGACTTCGAAACCAAGATCCTCGTCAAACGCCGCGCCCCCGCCCTGCTGCGCGAGGCCCTCAGCAAACCGTCGTGGCAAGCCGAGCCCCTCGCCTTCAGCGGCGCGACAGATTGCTACCAGCCCTGCGAGCGCCACTTCCGCCTCACCCGCCAATGCCTCGAGGTCGCCCTCGAGCTGCGCAATCCCGTCGGCATCGTCACCAAAAACCGGCTCATCACCCGCGATCTCGACCTGTTGCGCGAATTCGCGGCGTGGAACGGCATCGGCGTGCTCATCACCATGACCAGCCTCGACCCCGAACTCGCCGGCCGCCTCGAACCCCGCGCCGCCCGCCCGGCCGCCCGTCTCGACACCATCCGCCGCCTCACGGACGCCGGTGTGCCCGTGGGCATCATGCTGGCCCCCATCATCCCGGGTCTCACCGATCACGAAATTCCGACCCTCCTCCAAGCCGCCGCCGACGCCGGCGCGCGCTCCGCCAGCCGCATCGTGCTGCGCCTGCCCCACACCGTGAAGACGATCTTCGTCGACTGGCTCGACACCCACTATCCCACCAAAAAGGACCGCGTCCTCTCCCGGGTGCGCGAATTGCGCGGCGGCGACCTCAACGTCACGGAATGGCGCACCCGCATGCGCGGCGAAGGCCCTCACGCCGACAACCTGCACAACCTCTTTGAAGTCGCCCGCCGCCGCGCCGGCCTCGCTCCCGACCTGCCCGCGCTCAACACCACCGCCTTCCGTCGCCCCGGCGGCACCCAGCTCGACCTCTTGTGAAACGTCGAACCAAGCCCAGGCACCACCCGAAGGACGCGAAGATTCGCGAAGCCAGCCGCATGACGCATTATCTTTTCTTCGCGCCCCTTCGCGCTCGTCGCGGTTAAAAACCCTCCACCAGACAAAGTCCGCGTTCCGACCCGCCATTCAAAAATCAAACGTCCAAAATCGAAAATCCCGGCATGTGCTCCCGCTTTCACCTCAAGCTCGGTGACGCCATCAACCTGTCCAAGCGCCTCGGCATTCCGCTGGGGCAGTTGGCCGATGGCCGCGATCGTTTCAACATCGCGCCGGCCACACCGGTGACCGCGCTGCGACGCGCCCCCAACGCCGGCGGACTCGCCCTCGGTGAAGCCACCGCGCTGCGTTGGGGCCTCATTCCGCACTGGGCCCGCGAAGGCACGGCACCGTCCGCCCCGCTCATCAACGCCCGCGCCGAAACGGTCGCCGAAAAACCCTCCTTCCGCACCGCGTGGCGCCAACGCCAGCGCTGCGTGCTGCCCTGCAGCGGCTTCTACGAATGGGAAAAATCGGGCCGCGACCGCCTGCCTTGGCTTTTCGCCCGCGCCGACCGCGGTCCACTCGCCTTCGCCGGCCTCTGGGACCGTTGGACCGATCCCACCGACGGTGCCGTGATCGAAAGCTGCACCGTGCTCACCACCACGCCCAACCGCCTGCTCGCGCGCATCCACGATCGCATGCCGGTCCTGCTCGACGACACCACCGCCAAGACCTGGCTTGATCCCGAGCTCGACGCAACCGGCGCCACGGCCCTCATCACCCCATTCGACGCCGACCGGATGTCCGCCACCCCCCTCGATCCCTACGTCAACTCCCCCGCCCACGACGACCCCGCCTGCCTCACCCCGCGCGGCCAATCCCCCGGCGCCCAGTTCGATCTCGGACTGTCCTAACCGCCTACCCTTAACCGGCGCCGCCCGCCACCGCACGCTGCGCCTCTTCCATGCCCCTCCCCACCTGCAAGGTCACCGATCACGGCGCCATCGGCGATGGCGCGACGCTCGATTCGCCCGCGATCCAACGCGCGATCGACGCCGCGGCCGCCGGCGGAGGCGGCACGGTGGTTTTTCCCGCCGGCACCTACCTGAGTTTCACCCTCCACCTGCGCAGCCACGTCGCCCTGCATCTCGAAGCCGGCGCCACTTTGCTGGCCGCCACTCCGTCACCAGAACTGGGAGGCTACGACCTGCCCGAACCCAACCCGTGGGGCGACGAGCTGCAGTATCAGGATTTTGGACACAGCCACTGGACCAACAGCCTGATTCACGGCACCGACCTCGTTGACATTGCGATCACCGGCCCCGGATTGATCGACGGCCGCGGCCTGCTGCGCCACGCCACCTACACCACCGCCGCAGGCGATCCCGGACCCAACGGCACCGCCGCCCCTGGCACCAAAATCACCGTTTCCTCCGGTCAGGGCGACACCGTCGCCGACCCGCTCGGCCACGGCAACAAAGCCATCGGGCTGCGCAACTGCCGCGGCGTGCGCCTGACCGACTTTCGCCTCCACCGCGGCGGTCACTTCGCCCTGCTTGCCACCGGCTGCGAAGACCTCGAAATCTCCGGCCTCCTCATCGACACCAATCGCGACGGCCTCGATATCGATGGCTGTCGCCATGTTCGTATGACGAACAATGTCGTCAACGCGCCGCTCGACGACGCCATCGTGTTGAAGACCAGCTTTGCCCTCGGGGAGCTGCGCCCCTGCGAGGACATCACCATCGAACTCTGCACCGTAAGTGGCTACGATGTCGGCACGGTGTTGGATGGCACCTACGGCACCAGCACCACCCATGCGCCCGACCGCGATGGCCCCACCGGTCGCATCAAAATCGGCACCGAATCCAACGGCGATTTTCGCCGCATCACGATCCGCGACTGCACCTTCCGCCGCTCCCGCGGCCTAGCCCTCGAAACCGTCGACGGCGCCACCATCGAGGACGTCACGGCCGACCGCCTTGACCTCGAGGACGTCACCAACAGCGCCATTTTTCTTCGCCTCGGCCACCGCGCCCGCGGTCCCAGCGGAACCCCGGTCGGCAAGCTCCGCAACGTAACGATCCGCGACCTCACCGCCCGCCGGGTCGACGGCCGTTTCCCGCTTTTGCTCAGCGGCCTGCCTGGCCATCCGCTGGAAAACATCACCCTGGAAAACATCCGCGTCTGCGCGCAGGGCGGCATCGCGCTGGCTGACGTCGAGGCGCAGTCCCACGAGCACGTGAACGCCTTCTTCCTGCGCACCGACGAACCGGGCGTGACCGGACCGCGCGGCATCGGCATCGCCGATGTCCCCGAACGCCCCGCTGCCTACCCCGAGCCCAGCATGTTTGGACTCTTGCCCGCCTCCGCGCTCTTCGCCCGCCATGTGCGCGGACTTTCGCTCCACAACGTAACCGTGACCCAAACTACCCCCGACGAACGCCCGCCCGTTCTCCTCGACGATGTTTCCGCGCTCACCGTCGAAGGCGGCAACCTCTGCCCATCATGATCCGCCAATTGCCCTGGTTCCTGCTCGCCACCACCTGCGCTTTTGCCGCGCCCGACATTCAGGTCCGCGCCGCTCCCGGCAATCACCGCATCACCCTCACCTTCGGCGCGGCCGATCGCGCCACCACCACAACGGTCTGGGCGGAATCGCGCCAACTGCTGCTGGAAACCATCACGACCACCCCCGGCCAATTTCTGCAGCGTAGGTTCGTGGTGAATACACGAACCCCGGCCCTCACCCCGCCGCCGCCGCACGCCCCCGGCGCGACCGCGGTTGAACTCAATCCCCGCGAGCACGGACTCGCCCGCTGGGATGACCAGCTCTCACTCGCCTTCACCGGCACTTCCCCCGCCGTCCGACTCAACGACGTGTCGCCGGCCCCCGAAACGCTGCCCATGATTTACCTCCTCGGCGACTCCACCGTCACCGATCAGGAGGGCGGCGACTACGCCAGTTGGGGCCAGATGTTGCCGCGGATGTTTGACGGCACCGTGGCCGTCGCCAACCACGCCGAGTCCGGCGAAACGCTCAAATCCTTCCTCTTCACCAATCGTCTCAACCTGGTGCTCTCCACCCTGCGCGCCGGCGACACGGTGCTGATCCAGTTCGGCCACAACGACTCCAAGGCCCAATGGCCCCAAACCTACGCTGCAGCCCATACCACCTACCCCGCCTACCTGCGCACCTACCTCGCTGAGATTCGCCTCCGCGGCGCCACCCCCGTGCTCGTCACCTCGCCCGAACGGCGCAACTTCACCGCCGACGGCCACATTCGCCCCACTCACGGCGACTACCCGCAAGCCGTGCGCGAGCTCGCCGTTGCCGAGCACGTCGCGCTCATCGACCTCAACCGCACCAGTATCGCGCTCTACGAAGCCCTCGGCCCCGAGCTCGCGCCCCGCGCCTTCGCCAATGGCGGTAAGGATGCCACCCATCACAACGCCTACGGCGCCTATCAACTCGCCTTGGCGATCGCCCACGGCCTGCGCGCGGCCGATCTGCCCATCGCCACGCATTTGGCCGCGGACTTGCCGCCCTTCGATCCAACTCACCCCGTGCTGCCGGCAGCGTTCACCTTGGAGCTGCCGGACACCACGCCGGTCGAAGCCCCGCGCGGAAACTGAGCCGCTAGTCGGCCGGCACCACGTAAACCTCGACCAGCACCACCCCGTTCGTGCTCGCGCCGCGATCGGTGACCACCGCGCTGTAGACCCCGCGCGGCAAGTCCACCAGCAGCGCGGCATCGGCGCTGCCCTCGGCCAGCGCAAACGCTCCCACCTGATTCATCGCCGTGCGAATCGATGAAGCGCGCGTGGGGTCGCTGGTCCAATTGTCATTGATCGCGACAACGTCACCCTCGAGGTCGTAAAGTGTGAGCACCGGGTCGGCCGCCACCTGCTCGATCCCATGCGCCAACAAGCCCGGACCCACCGCCCGCACCAGGAGCTGCAGCCGGCGATCCAAGCGCTGCGGATCATGCACCACAAATCCCAAGCTCACCGGCACCGCCGGCGAGGTCGCCGTCGTGCGCACGGAAAGGTTGCGCAAGCGGCCATCGGTCACCGCCACGTTGTCCCCATACAGTTCCAGCAAACCAATGTTTCCCTTTGGACCCGCGTCGCCGCGCAGATGGACCGAATACCGCCCCGGCTCAAAGGTGGCCATCAGGCCGGTGCTGCCCTGGCTTTGGCCTTGCACGTTATCGAGCGGGAAGGCGCCGACCTGCACGCCCATCGCCGCACTCGCCGCATCCTGCCCAAGACCGGGCGCCGAGAGCTGACCGCCCGCCGCGTCAAACACCCGCAATCCGGCCGTCCGCAGCCACTCCTCGACGCCCCATTGCTGCAACTCCGGTCCGACTGCCCGCACCAACATCGTCGTCGGTTCTGCCACCACAAAGCCCGCGATCGAAGTCGCGTCACCGCTGCCGGCCGGCATCCGTGCCGAGAGGTTGGACAGCGACACATCCTGGCCCTCGGTGGTCAGTTCGATCACCGAACTCAGGACGGTCATGCCGCCGAGCTGGATCCGCACTTGGTAGCGGCCCAGATTGCTGGCCTTCGGCCGCCCCAGTTTTAATTGCAGACCCGTGCGCGCCGCCGGCAGTGATTGGCCGTCGAGGGCCATCCACTCCAGGGTGTAGGAGTAGGTGTCCTTGAAGCCGTGCAGGACGCAGGTGAGCGTGAGGTTCTCCTCGCCATTCGGCACGTAAATCGGCGCCGGTTGCGCCGGACCCGGCGTCGCGTCGTTCCACCAGGTGGCCTGGTAGTCTCCGCGCGCCTCGATCACCGCAAACGGCGAGCGCGTGCGGTTGAATCCGCCGGTGTAGAGGCGAACGAGCTTCGGGCTCCGATGGCCGTCCCAGCCCTCGAAGCGTCCGCCCACCATGTAACCGGTGGTGGCAAATTGATAAGGCTGCACCAGGTCTCCCTCCGTCCACCCCCGGAACCCGACCTCGCCCGCCAGGTCGGGCGTCCCGCTGTCCTGCGCCGGATCACGTTCGTAGCCCGCCTCCTCCAACGAGACCCAATCATAACCCGGCGTCGGCGCCAGCCACGAGTCCCCCCGTGAACGCATCAGGACCATGAAGCGATTGATCGGGCGTGACACCGCCACCGCATCCTGGCGTGAACCGCCAAGGAGGGCTGGCGGCGTCAGGTCAGACCAAGGCGTGCCATCGCCATGGTAGAACGACATGCGCGGTTCCAACCTTGCCCCCGTAAAGCGCCGCACCGCGACGTATCCACTCCATGGCGACGGCAGCGAGGCCACTTCGCTCTCGGCAAAAACCGGGGCCAAGCCGCCCAGGCCCGGCTTGAACGTCGCGTCCAACCGCCCGTCGGGCAGCCACCGCCGCAGCGTGCGTTGAAAGGTGTAGAACGGCGGAGCACCCGGGCTGAGCACCAACGGCGTGCGGGTCTCCCCCAGCAAGCGGTCGAAGGCGTCCACGGCCAACGCGACCACCGTGCGCTCGCTGTCAGGATCAACGTAGAATCCCGTGGCCACGGCATAGGGAGCGGGCAACCGCGCGATCCGGTTGCCCTGCGCGTAATAAACCGCCCCGGTCGAATCGAGGGCCACGTCCTCCAGACGTTCCGGCACAGGCCATCCCGCGGGCCTCGGCAGCGACAGCGCCTCGCTCGCGCTGGAAAAGCGAAACGGGGCGTGGCGCGTCAGCATCGATCCATCGGGGAGCAGCGCCAGCACCGGACCGGCACTGGCCGGAATCGCGAAGTCCGCGACCCGGCTCCCGTCCTCCCGCAACCGATAATAGTTGAGCCGGACCTTCCAGTCGCTCGGCCACGACCGACCAATGATACCGCTTATCTCCGCCGTCGTATGCTCGGTTTCCGCCGGCACCCGCGCCTCGACCAGGTAGCTGCCGTCGGGAAACAATCCGAGCACCGCGGGCAGATCGGCCTCGTCCGGCAGATCCGCGGTAAAACTCGTATCCACCCCGCTGGCTGGAGCGCGGAAAATGTTCAGCGGCATCGTTTGCGACCATTCCACGGCTCCGTCGGGCGAGGTGTAACGCAGGCGATAGTTGCCGGCCTCGACTTCGGTGACCGCGGCGAGCGTCAAGGTCGCCGTGGTTTCGCCCGGCAGGGCTGCATCATCCTTGAACCATTGGAAGTCTCCCGGCCATGCCGGCGGTTCATCGCGCACCGGCGGAGCGATGAACTCCACGGTCTCACCCGGCGCCGCGTAGGTGAGTCGCAGCAATGTCTCGGCCGGCCGCACGACAAACAAGTTTGGCCCGGCGAAAGCGGGCACAAGCCCGGCCGCACTGAAGAGGAGCACCAGCCCCGACCAGAGGCCGGACCGACGTAGAAAGATAGAGGACGCGTGTAACACCGGAAATCGAGAGAGTCGCCCACCACGACAATCCCGACCACAATTCCCGCCAGCCACTCCGCCGAACGCCCGGTTCGGTCCGACCACGCGCCCGTGATTAACTGCTCAACTCCACCCCCGAACGTAACGATGGAGAACCAACCTCCGATGTTACGTTTACCACTCCCCGTCCGCGGCGCGCTGGGGCTTGCCCTCGCGCTCGTCCTCGCCCTTTTCGCCACTTCCACCGCCCACGCCCAGATCACGCTGACGCTAACGGAAACCGACGATCCGTCCGTCATGGCCTACAGCTTCAGTGGCAGCGGCACCCGGTTGACAAGCAACTCCCGCAATGCCGGCATCCATTTCAACTCCAACATCAGCTCCGTCGATTTCGTGGACGCGGACTTCGGCTCAATCGACTTCGCCCTCACCGGCACGATCTCCGACCTCACCACCAGCACCGACTACGCCATCACTGGCCTGCGGCTGACGCAGAGCACCAATGGCGACGATTGGTCCATCTTGCTGACCAGTATCGCGGGCACCACCGGCAACAGCTATTCCGTTTCCGGCAGCGGCACCTTCAGCCTCGGCTCCAAGAGCTTTGCCAATTTCATCACGGGCACCTCGAGCTCCAATGTCGGCACCGGTAGCACCGACTTTGGACCGGCCACGATGACCGTGCAGGCCTCAGCGGTCCCGGAACCCAGCACCTACGCCCTCGCTCTCGGTCTCGCCATCGCTGGGTTCACCGCCGTTCGTCGTCGTCGACACCACAGTATCTAGGTCACGCCGTCGCCAACGGCGGCGGCCCCTTGCGCTTCGGGCGGCACAGCGCGACCAGGCCGACAATCGCCAGCACCGGGAGCCAGATCGGGGTGAGCGCCGCCATCACCGCAAACATCACGGCGAGGATCGCGGTCACGACCGCCAAGCCCACACTCAGGCCGACCACGGTGAACAACGCGCCCAGCGCGCCAATCACCAGCGTCAACAGGAACGCGCCGACCAAGGGCATGATGAGCACGGGCGCGTGGTGCAGGATCCACCAAAAGACGAAGGCCACGACGGCGATCTTCAGGAGCGTAATCAGGAAAGTCTTCATGCCGACAAAACCCACCGTCGCCGCGCAAAGTTGCAGAAAAGTCCGCCCTCGCTCATTCACCGGTCACCGCCATGCCTTCCGCCCCCATTCCCGTTTGTTGTGTTCTCCTTGAGCGCGCCGGCCGCGTGCTGGTCGCTCGGCGTCCGCCCGGCAAACACCTCGCCGGCAAGTGGGAGTTCCCCGGCGGCAAACTCGAGCCCGGGGAAGACGCCGCCGCCGCGCTCATGCGCGAGCTGCACGAGGAGCTGGGCTGCGCCATCCACGTCGTTGCCGCACTGCCGGTCTGCACCCACGCCTACGACAAGGTCACCATCGCGCTGCATCCTTTGGTCGCCACCCTCGCGCCCGGTTCGGCCGAGCCACATCCTCACGAACATACCGCGCTGGACTGGCTGCCGCCCGACGAACTGGAATCGATCGATCTTGCCGCCGCCGACCTGCCAGTGCTGACCGCCTATCGCGCTTGGCTCGCGAACCAGGACGGACGCTAGCCCGTCGGGCATTCCGCCCGATTGGTTATTTTCGGGGCCGTGCACATCGCCCGATTCGCCGTCAATCCCGATGGGATCGAGATTCGTAGAAACCTGACGATCAGTATTTTGAGAAACTTCATCAGAAATCGGCACGATCCCGGCGAATCTTACGGACATGCCCATCTTTACCTATGCACGCCTCCGTTGGCCTATCTGGCTGCTTGCCCCGGCCTTTCTGCTCGCCGCCCCGATCGGCGCCCAAGACACGGCCGCGGACCGTGAGCGCGACCCGGAACCGTCCACCCAAACCCGCACCGAAGATGGCGTGCCCACCCGCCAAGCGCGCGAGGTGCCCGTCCTCATCGCGTATTTGGAAAATGACTACTTCGGCGGCACCGACCAGCACTACACCAACGGCCTCAAGGTGGCGTGGATCTCGCCGGACCTCACTGCATGGGGCCGTTCTGGCTGGCGGCAGGACTTTCTCGAAGCCCTGCCTTTTGTGAATCGCGAAGGCGCCCAGAAAAACCTGGGCATCGCCATCGGCCAGCACATCTACACCCCGCGGGACATCAGTCGCACCAACCCCGACCCGCTCGACCGTCCCTACGCAGGCTGGACCTACTTCGAATTTTCCTTCCTCGCAAAGACCGACCGCCGGGCGGACACGATCGCCATCCAACTCGGCATGGTCGGTCCCCACAGTTATGCGGACGACATTCAGACCTTCTATCACGAGCTCATTGATGATGAGCTTCCGATGGGCTGGGACTACCAGTTGCGCGACGAGTTTGGGATCAACGTCGCTTGGGAGCGCAAGTGGCGACTCTACGCCCGCACCGTCACGGCCGCCGACCGCTGGGGCTTGGGCACGCACCCCTTCTTTTCCAAAATCGGTCAGGACCGCGCGCGCTGGGGGTTCGACTTCATCCCGCACATCGGCGCGGTGGCCGGCAACGTTTCCACCTACATCAACGCCGGCGCCACCGTGCGGGCGGGCTACAACCTGCCGAGTGATTTCGGCGTCAACCTCATGCGCGCCGCCGGCATCACCTCGGCTCCAATCGACGACCTTGACCCACGCGTGCGCGGTGCCGGCTGGAGCGTGTTCTTGCTCGCCGGCGTCGACGGCCGCGCCATCGCCCGCGACATTTTCCTCGACGGCAATACCTTCCGGGACAGCCGCAGCGTCGAGAAAGAAGCCTTCGTGGCCGACTTCGTGTGGGGTGTCGGCATCGTCCGCGGCTCCTTCGAGCTCACCTTCAAACGCGTGCTACGCACCCGGGAATTCGAGAGCCAGCTGGGACACAACTCGGATTTCGGTTCGGTCACCACCTCCTGGACCTTCTGACTCCCTCCACCGTGACCGCGCATTATGCACGATCGACGCGAAATCGATTCGTGCATTTTGCAATTCTTGGCCACCTGCACAAGGTGCCTCTTGGAAACCACCCGCCGCGACCGCCGCGGCGGAGCTCGTTCTATCCGACTCACTGGACGTAATTTAGAAAAGACTCGCCCTCTTCCGACCGCCGCCCCAACCCGCCTTCGGCACGGCACCTGCGATTCGACCCGCACGCATCATGACCATCCTCATCGTCGACGACCAACCCAACGTTCTCCGCACCACCAGTTACGCCCTCTCCGCTATGGGCCACCAATCCATCACCGCCGAAAACGCCCGTCAGGCAGCTCGGCAACTGGAGTCCGAAAAGGTCGACGCTATACTTTTGGATGTGAACCTGGGGTCCGAGAACGGTCTCGATTTCCTCTCCCAAATTCGGGCCGCCGGCGACGAAACCCCCGTCATCGTTTTCACCGCCCAGACCTCCGTCGAGTCCGCCGTCGATGCCATGCGACGCGGCGCCTACGACTACATTCCGAAGCCCTTTATCCCGGAGGACCTCGAACAAAAGCTCAATAAACTCGGCGAACATCGCCGCATGGCCACCCAGGTCACCGACCTCAAGGCCCAGGTCGCCAAAGCTCATCCGACCGTGATGCTCGAATCCGGCGAACCCGCCGTGCAGCGCGCCTACGACATGGCCTTCCGCGCCGCCGCCTCAGAAGCCACCGTGCTTATCCTCGGCCCCTCCGGCACCGGCAAGACCGTGCTCGCCCGCGCCGTGCACGACCGCTCCGAGCGCGCCGACAAACCCTTCATCACCATCAACTGCCCGTCACTCTCTCGCGAGTTGCTGGAGAGTGAACTCTTCGGCCACGTCAAAGGCGCCTTCACCGGCGCGCTCAAGGACACCTGGGGCAAGGTCGCCGCCGCCGATGAAGGCACGCTCTTCCTCGACGAAATCGGCGAGGTGCCGCTCGAAATCCAACCCAAACTCCTCCGCCTCCTCCAGGACCGCGAATACGAACGGGTCGGCGACACCCGCACCCGCAAAGCCAACGTCCGCCTCATCGCCGCCACCAACCGCGACCTCGCCGCCGAGGTCGCCGCCGGACGTTTCCGCGAGGACCTCTACTACCGCCTGAAGGTCATCGGTGTCGAAATGCCCGCCCTCGCCGACCGCCCCGCCGACCTGCTCCCGCTCGCCGAAAACTACCTCAATCATTTCGCCCGCGAGCAGGGCCGTTCCGGCCTGCGCTTCTCGGCCGAGGCCCGCGCCGCCGTCGTCGACTACACCTGGCCCGGCAACCTGCGCGAACTGCGCAACGTCATTGAGCGCGCCGTCATTCTCACCGCCGGCCCCGAGATCGTGCCGGCCGACCTGCCCGATGAATTCCACGCCCGGGAAGAAAGCTCCCTGCGCCCCGGTCACCTGGTCACCATCGACGCCCTCGAGCAGGAACACATCCGCCGCATCATCGCCAAGGCCGACAGCCTTGACCAAGCCGCCAAGATCCTCGGCATCGACACCGCCACCCTCTACCGCAAGCGCAAGCGCATGGGCCTCGCTTGAGCGAATCATCTTTTTTCGAAAAGCTTTTCTGACGAGGCCCGGCTTTCCGGGTCTTTTCTTTTATCCTGATAATAGGCGGGTTACGGATCAGGTTGCGCCGCCCGGTCGTAAAATTTCGGGCATTCTGCCCGACCGCGATTCGCCCCATCCGGCACAACGCCCGACGTCGATTTTTCGGCCTGAATCCGCGGCGAACCGATTCCGCACCGTTCGGTCGATGCCGTCGTTATGAAAACGCAATCCACCCTCCTCCCGGTGCTGGCCGCGGCCGGCCTGCTCCTCTCCGTCGGCTGCGCGTCCTTCGATTCGCGCACCGAGGAGAAGTCCTACGTCTTCGATTCGCTCAACCCCGAGACCAAGCAACGGCTCAAGGACGGCGAAATCCACATCGGTGATTCCAAGGACATGGTTTACATCGCGCTCGGCGACCCCAGCGACAAACGCTCCAGCGTCACCGAGGACGGCCAGAAATCCACCTGGATCTACGCCACCTACGACCGCGACTACGAGGGCGAAGCCTTCGTCGGCTACCGCCGCGTGATCCATCGCGACGGCCTCATCGGCGGCTACCGCGTCGAATACGTGCCGGTCTCCGAGTCGGTCTACCACGAGCACGTCGATGAACGCTTCCGCGTCACCTTCCGCGATGGTCGCGTGACCGAGATCGAGTCGAGCAGCTGATCCATCCGCCGCCACTCCTCGTATTCAACTTTTAACCACACCACCACCATCATCATGAACACCAACTCCTCCACCCTCTTCCGCCGCTTCGGCGCCCTCACCCTCGTTGGCCTCCTCGGCTTCGTGACCTCCGCGCAGGCCGGCAACATCGAGGACGAGCGCGACGAAGTTCGCGACATGCGTGACGACGTGCTCGCCGACCTTTACGAAATCCAGCCGCGGGCCGAAGGCCGCATCAAAAAGGCCGAAGGTTACGCCGTGTTTTCCAACGTAGGCGTCAACCTCGTCTTCGCCTCCTTCGCCGGCGGTCACGGCATCGTGGTCGACGACCACGGTCACGAAACCTTCATGAAGATGGGCTCCGCGGGTCTCGGCCTCGGCCTCGGCGTGAAGGACTTCCGCGCCGTGTTTGTGTTCTACGACCGCAAGGCCCTCGACGACTTCATCGAATACGGCTGGGACTTCACCGCCCAGGCTGACGCCGCGGCCAAGTCCGACAAGAAGGGCGGCCAGCTCGGCCTCGCCGGCAACCCCAAGGGTGCCGTGGAAGTTTTCCAGTTCACCGAAAACGGCCTCGCCCTCCAGGCCACCCTCCAGGGCACCAAATACTGGCAGGACGCCGCGCTGAACTAATCGCGATCGCCATCCGCCACGGCAGCCGGTCTCGCCGAGACCCTCCCTCGCCCCGTCGCATTTCGCGACGGGGTTTTTTTGGCCCCCTCTCCACGCCATGCAGTTTGCGTCACGGCCGTTCCCGGGCTCATGCAAATTGCAATTTAACGCACCGCGCAGCGATTAGGTGAGTTTTTTATATATCTCTTATACAATACCTTCTGCGATCCGATCAATCCCGGCACAGGTCCTGATGGAAGGGAGGGGAACCCTTTCCCAAATCATCATGAACATTGCCACCACCGCTCCCTTCCCGATCGCCAATGCCAATGACGACCGTTCGCTCGTCGCCCGTTTTCAAGACGGCGACGAATCTGCCTTCATCCAAATCATGCGGGCGCACCGCGACCGCATCTACGGCTACGTCCGCAACATGCTCCGCGACGAAACCGACGCCGAAGAGGTCACCCAGGACACCTTCGTCCGCGCCTACCGCGCCCTCGGCCGCTTCCGCGGTGACGCCTCCCTCAGCACCTGGCTGCACCGCATCGCCACCAACCTCGCCCGCAACCGCTACTGGTATTTCTTCCGCCGCCGTCGCCAGGACACGATCTCCTTGGACTGGACCGCACCGGGTGCCGACAACGATTCCCCCCTCGGCGACACCTTTGTCTGCGACGAACCCGATCCCTCGCAGCACTCCACCAAGGAGGAGTTCCTCTCCGCCGTGCGTGAAAGCCTCGCTGAGATTGATCCCTTGTTGCGCGAACCGCTCGAAATGCGCGCCGCCAAGGGCATGAGCTACGCCGAGATCGCCAAACTCACCGGCGTGCCCACCGGCACGGTGAAGAGCCGCATTTCCCGCGCCCGCCGCGACCTCCGCGTGCACCTCGCCACCCGCCTGCCGGATGTCGAGGACACGGTCTCATTCCGCGAGGTCTTCGCCGCCGACCGCCGCTGATCTTCCCCAACACCCTCGGCTCCCGCCCCGCCATGAACATCGGCATCTTCACCAATACCTTCCTGCCGCATGTCGGCGGCGTGGCCCGCTCCACCCAGACGCTGCTGGAGGACCTGCGGCGCCGGCGCCACCGGGCGCTCGTGGTGGCGCCGGAGTTTGCCGAGGGCAAGGCCCCGCGCCGCATCGAACGCTCGGTCGAGCGCGTGCCGGCGGTGCAAAAGTTCAACGGCAGCGACTTCTCTGTGCGGCTGCCGCTCGGCGCCGCGCTCAGCAAACGCCTCAGCGGTTTCAAGGCCGACCTCATCCACGCCCATCACCCCTTCCTCCTCGGTGACACCGCCCTGCGGGTCGGCGCCGAACGCGGCGCCCCCGTCGTCTTCACGCACCACACGCTCTACGAGCGCTACACCCACTACGTGCCCTTCGATTCGCCGACGCTGCGGGACTACGTGATCGAACTCTCCACCCGCTTCGCCAACTGCTGCGAGGGCGTCATCGCGCCCAGCGAAAGCATCGCCGACCTCATTGTTGCCCGCGGCGTGAATCGCCCGGTGCGGGTGATCCCCACCGGTATCGACACCGCCGAACTCGGGGGCGGGCGGCGCGAACGCTGGCGCAAAAAACTCGGGCTCACTGACGACGACATGCTCATCGGCCACGTGGGTCGACTCGCGCCCGAGAAGAACCTCAACCACCTCACCGAGGCCCTCGCCCGCTGCCTGCGCCGCAACAACAACGCCCACGTGCTCATCGTCGGTGACGGTCCCTCCCAAACCGAGATGGAAAGGATCTTCGGTGAAAACCGCGTCTTTCACCGCGCCCATTTCCCCGGCCGCCAATCCGGCCGCGCCCTCCATGACGCCTACGCCGCGATGGATGGTTTTGCCTTCGCCTCCCACACGGAGACCCAAGGCATGGTGCTCGCCGAAGCCATGGCCGCCGCCAACCCCGTCATCGCCCTCGACGCCTCCGGGGTGCGCGAAGTGGTGAAAAACAACCACAATGGTCGTCTGATCGCAACCGACGCCACGCCCGAGGCCATGGCCCGTGCCCTCACCCAACTCGTGCGCAACCACGACGCCCGCGCCCGCTGGACCGAGGCCGCCACCGCGACCGCCGCCCGCTTCGACCGCGCGCGCACCATCGAGGACACCCTCGCCTTTTACGAAGAACTCATTCTCGCCCGCCGCGGCTCGCCGGACAACGAACACCCGGACCGCTGGGACCGCCTGCTCGACCGCATCGCCGTCGAGACCCGCCTCATCGCCGACAAAATCGGCGCCGCCATCGGATCCGTCCCCCCCCAATCCAGAACTGCCCTGCGCCAGGCCTCGTAAGTCCCCGTGGGGTTCGGTGCACGGTTCGGCATACACCTCCGTCGCATCTTCGGCGAAAACGTTCCCGACCCTATTTGAGTGGACCCCCTACCCCACAGCACTAAGTCCCTTACGCGCATGACCGCGTTCCGACGTCTTACCGAAAACATGGCGAACTGGCACCGCGGGATCGTGATCATCGCCAGTGTGCTGCTGTTGGTCGCGCTGTCCGTCGGGCTCTTTACCGCTCGCTCCAGCTACCAGCGCCTGCAACTCGTCACCCACACCCACGTGGTGCTCAATCAGATCCACGAGGTCGTCGCGCTGCTGCGAAACGCCGAGAGTGAACAGCGCGGATTCCTCATCACCGGCGGCAAAGGCTACGACGACGCCGCCGAAGACTATGCCCGCCAGCTCGATGTCGCCTTGGACGAGCTCACCGCCCTCGTCCTCGACAACACCAGCCAACGCGAGCGCGCGGCCGAGTTGCGCGACGCGATCTACGAGCGCCTTACTGAACTGCGCAACACCGCGCAAATCACCCGTCGCTCTTCCATGAGCGACGTGCGCAAGCTCCTCGGCGATGAATCCGAGATCCGCCTCATGAGCGAGATCCGCCGCCTGCACGGCGAGATGGTGGCCGAGGAGGAGACCTTGTTGGAACAACGCACCGGAGAGATGCGCGACGAGGTGCGCTTCGCCACCATCACCATCCTGCTCTCCGGTGGCTTGGCCCTCATTCTTGGCCTCCAGGCCTTCATCCTCATGAATCGCGCCATCGTCTCGCTCAACCGCGAGGCCCAGCTCCTGCGCGAAAAGGAACAGGCCGAGACCGCCGACCGTGAAAAGAGCGAGTTCCTCGCCAACATGAGCCACGAAATCCGCACGCCGATGAACTCCGTGCTCGGTTTCGCCGAACTGCTCTCCGGCATCGCCTCCACCCCCAAACAGCGCCAATACATCGACGCCATCAACTCCAGCGGGCGCGCCATGCTCTCGCTCATCAACGACATCCTCGATCTCTCCAAGATCGAGGCCGGCAAACTCGAGCTGCACTACCAGCCCGTATCCATTTCCCGGCTACTCAAGGAGATCGGCGAAGTCTTCGCGCCCCAGGCCGAGGCCCGCGGGCTCGACCTGCGCATCAAGACCGACCCGCGCCTGCCGCCCGCGCTCATCTTTGACCAGACCCGCCTGCGCCAGATTCTCTTCAACGTCGTCGGCAACGCCCTCAAATTCACCCGCGAGGGCAGCATCACCCTCACCGCCGAAACCAAGCTGAGCGAACTCGACGAGACCCGCGTCACCCTGCTGATCACCGTCACCGACACCGGCATCGGCATCGCCCCGGAGCACCAGACGCGCGTCTTCGAACCCTTCCGCCAAGTCGAGGACGGTCCGGCCAGGGGTCACGGCGGCACCGGCCTCGGCCTCAGCATCACCAAGCGCCTCACCGACCTGCTCAAGGGCCAGGTCGAGCTGGAGAGCACGCCCGGCGAAGGCACCACCTTCCGCTTCGGGTTTCCCCACGTCGAAATCTCCGCCGCCTCCGTGGAAACCGCGGCGGTCGTCACCGACGAGGACAACTTCAACCGCCTGCGCCCGAGCGTCATTCTCGTCGCCGACGACGTGCCGCTCAACCTCCAGCTCATCGAGGGCATTTTTGAAAACACCCACCATCGCCTCGTCTTCGCCCGCAACGGCCACGAGGTCCTCGAGCAGGCCGCCAAACACGATCCCGACCTCATCCTACTCGACATTCGCATGCCCGACATGGACGGCCGCGAAGCCTTCCAGAAACTGCGGGCCGACGACCGCTTCACCGAGGTGCCGATCGTGAGCGTGACCGCTTCCTCCATGATGGCCGAGGAGCTGCGCCTGCGGCAGGAGTTCAACGGCTACATCCGCAAGCCCTTCTCCCGCGCCACCCTCTTTCGCGAGATCGCCCGTCTGCTGCCGCTGCAGGAAAAACCGAGCTTGGAAAACGACGATGCCACCGCGGAGGTTGTCGACCTCCCGCCGCCCGCCACCGAAACCGGGCCGGAGTGGCCCGCCCTGGTCGTCGAGCTCCGGCGGCTCGAAGCCGACGTCTGGCCCACGCTCAGCCAAACCGGCACGACCCGCGAAACCGCCGCCTTCGCCCACGACCTCATCGCCCGTGGCGAAGCCGCCGCCTGCCCGACCGTGGTCGCCTACGGCGAGAAACTCGCCGCCCAGGTGGAGCGCTTCCAAATCTCCGCAGTCGAAGCGACGCTCCGCGGGTTTCCCCACATGGTGACCGGCATCGCCGAACTCCTGCCCAAAGATTAGCCTATCCCGTATCTCGTATCCCGCATGACCCGTGCTCCCTTTCTCAGCTCCGGCGGCCGCGATGGCGTGGTCCTCGTCGTCGACGATGTTGAGCGCAACCTCCAAATCGTTGGCGAGCTCCTCACCCAGCAGCGATATGAGGTGATGCTCGCCACCTCCGGCGAAAGCGCGCTCGAACGCGTGCAGGCCCGCAAACCCGACCTCATCCTGCTCGATGTCATGATGCCCGGCATCGACGGCATCGAAGTCTGTCGCCGCCTGCAGGCCGACCCCGCCACCGCCGATATTCCCATCATCTTCGTGACCGCCGCCCACGACTCGGAACTCGCGGTCAAAGGCCTCAACGAAGGCGGCGTCGACTACGTCACCAAACCCTTTCATTCCCCCGAGCTCCTCGCTCGCGTCGCCACCCACATCGAGCTCAAACGCTCCCGCGATCTCAGCCGCCGCATCATCGCCGAAAAGAACGACCTCATGGCCGCGGTCGCCCACGATCTCAAAAACCCGCTATCGTCCATCCGCATGGCCGGGCGCACGCTGAAGAGTGGACTGAAGGACGACCCCCGCGAGGAAATGACCGACATCATCGTCGACTCCTGCGAGGAGCTGCTCGGCCTCATCGAGGAACGCCTCTCCCGCAACGCCCGCGAAGCCGCCATCGCCAAGCTCAACCTGAGCCCGCTCGACCTGCACGAAGCCCTGCAGGCCGTCGTCTCCCAGAACCGCGGTTCCGCCCACGCCAAGGACATCACACTCGAACTGGATTGGCCGGGCGAAACCCAAGTCAAAGTGATGGGCGATTTCTACGCCCTCGCTCAGGTCCTCGACAATCTCGTCTCCAACGCGATCAAGTTCTCGCCCACCGGCAAAACCGTGCGCGTCGAACTGGGCGGCGGCAGCAGCCCCGAGCTCACCCGTGTCAAGGTCGTCGACCAGGGCCCCGGCTGCTCGCAGGAAGATCGCGAAAATCTCTTCAAACCTTACCAGCGCCTGAGCGCCAAGCCCACCGGCGGTGAGTCCAGCACCGGCCTCGGCCTCAGCATCGCCAAGGACATGATCACCAAAATGAAGGGCCGGATCGGTTGCGAAGACACCCCCGGCGGCGGCGCGACCTTTTACATCGAGCTGCCGATCACGACGAAGTGAGCGGGCGCCCCCGTGACCGAGGCTTTCAGCCTCAGCCCCTCCCCAAACGGACAGTCAATCGCCGGCGCATTTGCACTCCCGCGGAACCCGCATTCCGTGCACCCACTACCCCCGCTGTGCTTCCCCCGCCCGCCTCTCCATCGCCGCGTCGCATCCCCGTGCTCGCCTGTGCCTGCCTTGCGCTGACCCTGCTCGTCCCCGCGCACGCCGACCGTCGTGTCGCCGTCAAGGCCAGCGCTGAGGAAGACTACGTCGCCGAGAGCCGGGACGACCAAGGCAACCGCAAGGTGCAAAAATATGTTTTCCTCGAGGGCACCTTCCACGCCGGCGCCATCCGCGATCGGTCGTTGGAGAACGCCGAGATCCAGGAGGTTGCCCGCACCCTCGCTCCGTATCTCGCCCGCCAGAACTTCATCCCCACCGACGAGGCGGGGAACGCCGACATCGTCATCGCGATCCACTGGGGCACCACCGTTTCCCTCAAGCACAACCAGGAATACGTCTCCGAACTCATGTATCAGGCCCAGGAGCGCCAGCAGCAGGCCAAGGAGTATTACGAGGCCACCTACGGCAGCATGGAGGCCGGCCCCGAAGGTGAGCTCAACGATCGCGAGTTCGGCGATTTCGCGCAGGAGCTGCTTCACCAAAGCGCGCGCCAAGCCGCCGAGGCGCCGGACTACGAATGGGCCCGCCTCGCCTCCACCCGCAGCGAGCGCGAATTCGAAAACCGCCCCACCGCCACCCTGCTGGGATTTGGCGACGTGCTCAATCAAGACGCCAAACGCGCCGTCATGGGTGAAGACGCGCGCACCGTGAACGCCATGCTCGACGAGGAGCGCTATTTCGTGGTGCTCGCCGCCTACGACCTGAAGAACCGCGACGACAACGGCACGCCGCAACGCCTGTGGGTCGCCCGCCTGAGCACCCGCTCCGCCGGCACCAACTTCACTGAAGCCCTCGATAAACTCGGCGAGGTGGGCTCCAACTTTTTCGGCGAGAACGTCCCCGACCTCGCCATCGAACGCGCCCCGCGCAAATCACAACGCGCCGAGGTTGAGCTCGGCGACCCCATCGTCGTCGAGGACCCGGAACCCTGAGCCGGAAACTGGATCACACCCGATCGAAGCTCTTCAGCAGCAGCGCGAAGATCTCGTCGTATTCCGGCGTGGTGACGTCGTTGCAGTAAATCGTGAAATACATCACGGCCCCGCGGATCACCTTGGCCCCGGCCACCACGTGCAGGTAACCGCCATCCCGTAGTTGGTTCGCCGTTTTGGCCTGCGCATCGGTGAAGATGCAGAAGACACCCGATCCACTGTCCGGCAACAGGTCAGCCCAAACGTAATCGCTCTCCCGTGATTGCGGCAGCAGATTGGAACTGTGCTTCACCACCAGCACGCGCTGCCATTCGGCCGTCGTCGCCTCCGGCGGCACGTCACCCGAGATGTAAACGCGCAGCGCGATGCGCCACACCGGATTTTCCAGCTCGACCGTCGTGACCCCGTTGCCACTCGGCTCCGCCACAAACGAATAACCGATCGGCACCTCCGTCCACATGCGGAGACGCTGACCGGCGACAAACTCCTCCACCCGCCCGGCCGCGTGGACGCTCCCCACCACCGCCAATCCCAGCAGGCCGAGGGCCCAATACCATCGCGCACTTCGCATGGCCGGCACCTCAGCAAGATTCACCCTGCGAGCCAAGCCCGCTCCGGAAACTTTCACTAAGTTTCATCGCGACGAACCCCGGTCTTTCGCCGCATCACTAAAGGGCGGCCATTCGGTGCCGTCGCCCCGCCCCGCTTCCTGTCACCCCCGCCCCTGCCTGCGTATGAAACTCGGCATCCACGCCTACGCCTGGTGTTCGCAATGGACCAATGAAACCCTCGACTTGATCGACCGCGTCGCGGACCTCGGCCTCGACTTCATCGAGATCCCGCTCATGTGCCTCGAGACCTTCGACGCCCCGGCCATCAAGGCCCGGCTCGATGCCACCGGTCTCGGCGCCGTCACCTCCACCGTGCTGTTGGCCGACACCGACATCACCAGCGACGACCCCGCGATCCGCGCCCGCGGTCGCACCTACTTGGAGGACTGCGTGCGCGCCACCGCCGCCATCGGCGGCACCAGCTTTTCCGGCGTCATCTACTCCCGCCACCCGGGCAGTCTCCGCACCCGCCCCACCGAGGAACACTGGCAACGCTCCGCCGACGGCCTGCGCCCCGCCGCCCGCCTCGCCCATGAGCTCGGCGTCCTCGTCGGCATTGAACCCGTCAACCGCTACGAGACCTACCTGATCAACACCTGCGAACAGGCGCGCCGCCTCCAGGCCCTCATCGACGAGCCCGCCATGCGCATCCACCTCGACACCTACCACATGAACATCGAGGAGAAGAGTTTTCACGACGCCACCCTGCTCGCCGGCCCCGACCTCATTCACTACCACCTCTGCGAAAACGACCGCGGCATTCCCGGCACCGGTCAGGTCGATTGGGACGGCATCTTCCGCGCCCTTGCCACGCTCAACTACCGGGGCAACGCCGCGCTCGAGAGCTTCGTCGACAACACCGACAACATGAACACCTGGGTCTGGCGCCAACTCGCGCCCGACGGCGATACCCTCCTGCGCGAGGGCGTCGCCTTCATCCGCCAACTCCAACGCCAATACGGCCTGACCTGATGCCCTTTCTCCCCCGCTCTTTGCTCGCCACCGCCGCGCTCGCCTTCGGTTTCGGCTCCATGCTCTTCGCTCAATCGTCCCGCATCGAAGAACTCGGCATTCCCGTGCGCGGGGTCGGCTGGGTGCGCCTCCATCCAGGCACCGGCCCGGACGGCGAGCCGTCCCTGCTCATCTCCATGGCCCAGCACAAGGACGGTGCCTTCGTGCTCGATGTCGACCTCGCGACCGGTCACTGCCGCCAGTTCAACATCGGCCGCGACGAAGCCGCCCTCGTGCCGTCCAGTTTCCGGAGTCCGCGCACCGGCATCCTCTATCTCGCCTCCGCCTACACCGGCCACCTGCACCGCTACGATCCGGCCCACCCCGAACGCGGCCTCGAGGATCTCGGTCCCGTCGACCCGGAGTTCGCCACCTTCCCCACCGGCATCGCCGAGGGCCCCGACGGCCGGCTTTACATCGGCGCCTACCCCGGCGCCTGCCTGTCGGTCTTCGATCCCGCCACCGCCACCTGGACCCGCCATGGCCGCATGGACGAGGTCGACAAATATTACTACCCGCTCGTCGGCGACGACGGCACGGTCGCCGGCCAGATCAAGAGCACCCACTGGCGTATCGTGGCCTTCGACCCGACCACCGGGCAGCCGCACCGCGTCGGTCCGCATGTCGCCGAACCCACCGCCAACCCGCCGCGTTACCATTTTTTCAAGGGCACCGACGGATTCCTTTACCTCGACAGTTTCGACGGCGCCTTTCGTATCCAAGGAACGGATGCGCACCCGGTCGAACGCGCGACGCTTCCGCCGGAGGAGCCCGCCGTCGAGGCTGCCTACGGCCACGGTTACCAGATCCAGCCTCTCCTCCCCGACGGCCGCATCGTCGAGTGGGCCGATCCCGATGACATCGACTTTCGCCGCCTGCGCTTGCGCGATCCGGCCGATCCCTCCCGCGACACCGAACTCACGCTCGACTGGCGCGGCAGCGGGTCCGAACTGTGGACCCTTCATCACGGTCCTGACGGTCGCCTCTACGGCAGCAGCATGTTGCCGGAACGCTTCTTCTCCGCCGACGCCGACGGGCGCAACAGCATCGACCACGGCCGCGCAAGCCTCTCGCTGGGCGAGGCCTATTCCATGGCCAACCTGCCGAACGGCCTGCTCGCCATCGCGTCCTACCCCAAGTCACGCATCTCGCTCTACGACCCGAGCCTGCCCTACCGTTTCGGCACCAGTCCCGGCGCCAACCCGCTCGATATCGGCTCGACCGACAAAGTCGGCGATCGTCCGCACGCCATGGCGGTTACCCCCAACGGCCGACTCTGGATCGCGTCGGCCCCGCAATACGGGCTCATCGGCGGCACCCTCGCCTGGCTCAATCCGCACACCCTCGAGCGCGGCAGTCACCGCCACATCATCGAGGATTGTTCGCCCTTCACCTTGCTCTGGTTGCCCGAGCTCGAACGCCTGCTGGTCGGCTTCATCATCGAACCCGGCACCGGCCGTGCCGCCCGCGCCACCCGCGGCGGTTACGCGCTGTGGGACCCGGTCAGCGACGAAGCCACCTACCTCGGGGACTTCGACGATCCCGAACTCGCGGGCGTCGTCTCGCTGGCGCCGGGGCCGGACGGACTCGTTTACGCCATCAGCGGCCGCAATCCCCGCCTCATCACCCACTACGACGCCGAGCCCGCCCCCAGCCGCCTCCTGTTGCTCGACCCGGCAACCCAGTCCGTCGTGGCCGCAGCGCCGATCCCGGACTCGTTTGGCCCCATGCCTTTCGAGTCGGCGCACACCCTGCGCTACGACAGCGACGGCACGCTCTACGGCACCACCTCGCAAACCGTGTTTCGTATCCGGCCCGGCACCATCGAATTCGAGGAAGTCGCGCGCTTCGCCGACGGCGACGCTACGGTGATCGGCTCCATCCGCGACGGCTGGTTGTATTTCGCCAGCATCACCCGTCTGCGCCGCCTGCAGCTGACGCCATGAGTTCGCCGCGCCGTCCGATCATCCAACTGGTCGCCAACGGCGACCTGCGGCCTGCCGCCAACCGCAACGCCTGGCCCGCGCAGGCCGCCATGGAGCGCAAGCTCACCACCACCTGCGCCGCCCTCGGCGCCCGCTTGCGCCGCGCGCATCCCGTCCGCCGCACCCAGGGGCACGGGTTCATCGGATCGCAGAAAGAAGGGATCGCGGTTTTCGCCAAAGTGGATCGAAACGCCCCGCTCCTGGTCGCCGCCAGCACCTGGCAATATTCGCATCATCTCCTGCCCGGACTGCTCGCCCACCGTGGACCGATCCTGACTGTGGCCAATTGGTCCGGCACGTGGCCCGGACTCGTCGGCACGCTCAACCTCAACGCCTGCCTCACCAAAGCGGGCGTCCCCTTTGCCTCCCTGTGGAGCGAAACCTTCGACGACGCGTTCTTTCGCAACGGCCTCGCCCGCTGGCTGCAGACTGGACACCTGCAACACCCGCAGGATCACGTGCGCCCCTTCGATCCCGCCGCCGTGCCCGCCGCCACCCGTCGTTTGGCCCGCCAGTTGGCCGCGGCGTGGCGCGCCCGTCCCGCCATCCTCGGCGTTTTCGACGAGGGTTGCATGGGCATGTATAACGCCATCATTCCCGACGAGCTGCTCTTTCCGCTTGGCGTGTTCAAGGAACGGCTTTCCCAGTCCGCCCTTTACCACGCCGCCACCCAGGTCGACGCGGCGGAGGCCGAGGCCATTTTCGCTTGGTATGAGCGCAAGGGTTTCCGCTTTCACTTCGGCACCGACGACGCCACCGAACTCACCCGCGACCAGGTGCTCTGGCAGTGCCGCACCTACCTCGCCGCCGGCCGGCTCGCTGACGAGTTCGGCTGCGCCGCCATCGGCATCCAATACCAACAGGGCCTGAAAGACCTCTTGCCCGCCTCCGACCTCGTTGAAGGCACGCTGAACAATGCCGATCGCCCGCCGCTCAAGGACGCGCGCGGCCGGCTCATTCGGCGTGGAGAACCGATCCTGCATTTCAACGAGGTCGACGAATGCGCCGGCCTCGACGGCCTGCTCCTTCAGCACGTGCACCGCGCGCTCGGCCAACCGCTTGAGACCACGCTCCACGACCTGCGCTGGGGCGACCATGACCGCTCCGGCACGACCGACGCCTACGTGTGGGTCTTCGAGATCTCCGGCGCCGCTCCGCCCGCCCACCACGTCGGCGGTTGGGCCGGCTCGGACGGCGTTCGGCAGCCGCCGATGTATTTCGCCCGCGGCGGTTCCACCCTGCGCGGCGTCGCCAAACCCGGCGAGATCGTCTGGTCACGTGTATTCATCGCGTCAGGACAACTGCACCTGGACCTCGGACGTGCGACCGTCGTCGGACTGCCCGCCGCCGAAACCGAACGTCGCTGGGCCGCCACCAACCGCGAGTGGCCGATCATGCACGCCGTGCTGCACGGCGTGACCCGCGACCAAATGATGGCGCGACACGCCTCCAACCACATCAAGGTCGCCTACGCCGACAGCGCCGCGGCCGCCGACCGCTGCCTCGCCACCCGGGCCGCGCTCGCCCATGAGCTGGGCGTCAAAGTCCACCTCTGCGGGGTGTAACCGCGTTCGCTGCCAAACCAACGCCGCTATTGTTTACGGGATCGCCTTCGCTGGCGCTTGCGGGCCGTTCGAGCGAACAACAGCTCCGGGATGTCATCCAGCATGGTTGGCCGACGAATATGACGCAGCGACTTTGGCGGCGGCTCGCCGCGTTCTTCCGCCTTCCGCACCTCGCTCTCCCACATGAGATGCCACAGGTAGAGCTGCGCCGCATACATTTGCTCGAGGAACATGACGTAGCTCCAAGCGATGGAGCCATAGAGGATCGCGGCAAACCAGACGTAGGACGGCAGCTCCAACTCCATTCTGCTCGTCATTCCAAACAGCAGACCGAGCGGCAAAAATACCAGAGTCGCCACCGCCTCTGTCATCAAGAAGCCGAGCGCGAAGTGCTTCCATCTCGTGCGAGCAATCCCCACGCCTCGTTTGATTGAGCGCAGTGGTCCATGATCTTCCCATGCAATCGCGGGATAAATCATGAACGCCAGCATTCTCACGCCTTTGCGCAGGGCGTGAAAAAAAGCCCCGGTGAGCGAAAATTCCTCAAAGCCGGTGACGGTTTCAGCAATGCGGCGTGGACTCATTTCCTGTTCATCACTGGCAACTTTCCGCACCTTGCGGAGGAGCGACTCCAGCAGACTAAGCCCGAACCAGATGAACGCCCATATGACCACAATGGGCAACGCGACGCTGAGGTTTCGCGCGGCCACGGGAAACGCTCTCCACAGAGACATCGTCCGGTCGGTCTCAACCTGCCGCATCATTTCGAGCTGAACAAACGCAGCCCACGAGAACACCAGCGCCAGCAGCAGGATCGCCCCTGTGACCACCAGGCAACCATCGCGCACCGAGCTGCGGTCCCAATCATAACCCCAACGCAAATAGACCGAGATCGCCGCGTAGATCAGCCACGTGAGCAACATCGGCACCCACATGCGCGGAAAACGCGCCAACTCACGAGTCGACGACTTGATGAGTTCAAACTCGTTGGTGACGTGAGCGAACATGGGAAACCTCCAGATAGCTGCCGTCCGCCAACACAGACGGCAAGACCGCAACCAACCGGAGGTAGACTCGTCTACTTCGCCAGCGGCTTGATCGCGATGTTGCGGAACCAGACCGGCTGCCCCTCCGCCTGCAGCGCGATGTGACCGAAACCGACTTTCTTCGGCGCTCCCGCGGCCAACAGGCGGCGGGCATCGGCATCGTTTTCGTCCAACTCCGGGTGCGTGTAACGCAGCACCTCCACGCCATTGATCCGGTGGATGATCAGGTCATTGCCATGCACCTCGATCTCCGCCTGCACCCACTCGTCGAGCTTCGGCATCGGGCCGGTGGAGTCGATCACGTGGCTGGTGTTGAACTCGCCGTTGAGCACGAGATTGGTGCCGGGCGTGCAGGCGTTGCCGGTCTGCGTGCCACCGCCCGAGTTTTCACAAAGAAACTGAAACTCCAGACTCACCGGCCAGAGCTGGTCCCGCTCCATGCTCAGAGGCGACTGCGAATGCACCATCACCCCGCTGTTCAGCCGGGCCCACGAGGGAATGCCCGCCATCGGCTCGCCGGTGAGCTTGTAGTCCAGCCGCAAGACGTAACGCGAGTAAGGGATATCTGAATACAGATGGCCGAAGCGTTGATCAAAGGTGTCCCACTCATCGTAACTCACCTTGATGATGCCGTCCTCCACCCGGAAAGTGTTGGCGTAGTTCTCACCAAGTTCGCACTGGGTGATCTTGATCGTCCAGCCATCGAGGTTCTCGCCGTTGAACAACGACTTCCAACCGTCTGCTTCCGCGGCGGAGAGGACGGAGGAGCCGAAAAGCAGCAAGCCGGCAGCAAGTAGAGTGGGGCGGATACGCATGGGGGAGATCATCGGGGTTGAGCAACCGGAGCACGATTGGCCGGCGGGCTACACTACGAAGCATCTCCGCCGTCGATACAACCCGCCATCGCTCGGAAATTGCGCGATGTTCATCTGAACCGCGCGGAACCGTGGTCGTGCACCACGAGGTCCGGCGGCACGTCTGACATCGGGTCAGCATCGGCGAGATCCGCCCAGGCCACCGCCGGGCTCGTTTCGAACCGAGGCAGCGGTTCGTGCGCCGCGAGTCGAGACGTGGCGGCCTTGATCATGCCTGGCAGCCGGCGCTCGGCAAAACTCCCCCGCAGTGAGGCCATGACCCGCGTCTGCCAGAATGGGATTTCCACCCCGCGCGCCGCGTTGGCGTAGTCGTAGGCCGTGAGCGAAAACACGACCAAATCATCGACCATGATCGACCGATACCGGTCTGCCAGTTTCGTCGGCAGTTGCGCCCAAGCGGTATCGTAGGGGGCTTCGAAATGGGGAGAGGGGCGCCACTTCATTCGCACCACCGGCGACCGCAGAAACTCCGTTTTGGCATAACGCCCGTCAAAGATGGAGCCCCAGACGACCCCGATCACCAGCCGCGGCGGATGCGCGTCGTCGGCCGGCAACAACCCGTGCGGTCTGAGGCTTGCCACCACGGCTGACAGAAGCCGCTCACGGTCGGGCGCCGGGTCGCCCAACACCTCGCGCCCAAACGGCACATAGCCGTGCGTGATCAATCGGTAATACACCGGATTCAGCTCCGGATCGGGCATCGGCCGGCGGCTCCCCACCTCGGTCACGGTGGCGCAAACCAACACCCCGAATTGCTCAGGCCCATCCTCGGCGCCCCCTGCAAGATTTCCTCCGCTGACCAAGAGGAACAACAGGAGGAATGCACGTTTCATGACGGGGTCGGAACTCTGCTTGGGACTACCCCGCCCGATTCCAGTTCCCTGCTAATCACGCGCCGCGGCTGCCGCGGACACATCGTAGAGGATGATGCCATGGCCGACGCCGTAGTCATCCCCCGCTTTGGCGAGTTGGCCGGCGATGAAACGGCCGTCGTCACTCACCACCGGATTGGAGCATTTGTAGTTTTCAAATTCGCTGAAAAAGGTGAGCCGCGTCTTTTCACCGGAGCCATCGAGCGCGAAACGCCACCAGTCCACGTGACGAGGCCCCCGGCCGTTCTGCAGATCCGCCTCCACCAGCGTCGCCCGCCCATCGGGATAAATGCCTTCGGGCTCCTCGTAGAACTCCGTCGTCTCGGTGTAGTGGGTGATCGCGCGGGTCTGTAGATTGATCCCGATCACATCACACTTGCGACCACCGTCGGTGTAGAGACTAAGCGTCAGTTCCCGCTCCGCCGGCGGCACAAAGTTCTGGGTCTCCAGTGCGCCGCCGAAATCGAGTTCGCGCGAGTCGATGACCAGTTCGCGATTGGCCAGCGCCGGATGACCAGCGGCATCGTAAACCACATCGGCGCGGAAAATGCGGGTGTAGAACCGTTCGTCGGCCGGCTCCGGATCATGCCAATCGGTCCAGGCGAGGTGCATGCGCCGCCGGGAAACGGCCGGGCCTTCATTGGCTTTCACCCCGAGGGACACCGCGGGGGTGCGACCCGCCGCATCCAACACCCACAGCAGGCAATTACGCCGCGCGTGCCGGGTGTCGTTGAGGTCGTAATGCTCCGGCCCCGCCAGCAGGATGTCTCCATTCGCCAAATACAGCGCGCGGGTGTAACCGTGGTGCGGATAGTGCGCGGTGAGGTTGCGGATCTTTCCCGTGGCGAGGTCGAACTCCATCGCATCGCCAAAGGTCTTGGACAGAAAGAGGATTTTGCGCCCGTCGTGCGACCAGTCGGCGCGCTCGCCAAAGTCCGTCAATTGCCGCAGGTGCGGCGGCAGGTTCTCAACGGGCGACTCCGCGCGAGCGAACTCACCCGCCGCCAGAATCAAACAACACAGGAGCAACCGGGGCATGCGTTCGTTCTAGGCCACCCACCTCTTCCCGCAACTGTCGTCCGACCTCCCGCGCCCGAAGCGAAGCCATCGTTAAACACCGCCCCCGGAACCCGACCTTGCGCATCCGCCGTCGCCAGTCCGTGCTCGCTACACCCCTCCGATGAAAGCCCTGCTGCTCACCGCCCCGTCCCAGCTTGAGCTGGTCGACCACCCCCAACCCGAGCCCGCGCCCGGTGAGGTGTTGCTGCGCATCCGCGCCTGCGGCATCTGCGGCAGCGACCTGCACGGTTGGGATGGCTCCAGCGGACGCCGCCAACCACCCCTCATCATGGGCCACGAGGCCGCCGGCGAGATCGTGCAACTTGGCGCCGAGGTAACCGGGTGGACCGTCGGCGACCGCGTGACCTTTGACTCGATGATCCACTGCGGCACCTGCCCGGCCTGCACCCGCGGCGCGACCAACCTGTGCGCCACCCGCCGCGTGGTGGGCGTCTCTCCCGGCAGCTATCGGCAGCACGGCGCCTTCGCCGAATATCTCGCCCTGCCGGCCAACATCCTCTTTCGGCTCCCCGACGAGCTGAGCTACGCCCAGGCCGCCTTTGCCGAACCCACCACCATTGCCCTGCATGCCGTCGGCCGCGCCCGATTGCAGCCCGACAGCATCGCCGTGGTGGTTGGCAGCGGCATGATCGGGCTGCTCGTCATCCAGGCCCTGTGCATCGCCGGCGTGAAACACATCATCGCGGTCGATCGGTCCGGCGCCCGACTGGAGATCGCCCGCCAACTCGGCGCGACCGACGTGCTCGACACCAGCGAAGGAGCCGGCGCCGACCAACTCCGAGCCCTCACCGGCGAAACCGGGGCCGATGTGGTGTTCGAAGTCGTGGGGATCGACGCTACCGTGCAACTCGCGATCACCGCCACCCGGCTCGGCGGACAGGTTGTGCTCGTCGGCAACGTCGCGCCCGAGGTGCGCTTTCCCCTGCAAAAGGTCGTGACCGGTGAAATCGACGTGCTCGGCAGCTGCGGTTCGACCGACGAATATCCGCGAGCCCTGGAGCTCATTGCCAGCGGCGCCATCGACGTCGCCACCCTCACCTCCGCCGTGGCTTCGCTGGAGGACGGAGCCGCGTGGTTTGCTCGCCTCACCGCCCCCGACGGGAGCCAACACCTCAAAGTGATCCTGCAACCATGAGTGCTCCCGACGCCTTCGACCTCACCGGCAAGTTCGCCGTCGTCACGGGCGCGAGTCGCGGCCTGGGCCGTGGTTTCGCCCGCGCCCTCGCCGCCGCGGGTGCCGACGTCGCCATCACGGCACGCAAAATGAATGACCTCGCGGACACCGCGGCCGAGATCCGCGATCTGGGCCGCACCGCCCTGCCCGTCGCCCTCGACGTGCGCGAAGAGGCCAGCATCCGCGCCGCCTGCGCGACAATCGAAGCGGGGTTCGGCCGCGTCGACATCCTCGTCAACAACGCCGGTTGCAACGTCCGCAAACCCGCCGCCGAGGTGACGTGGGACGACTGGAACCAGATTTTGGATACCAATCTGCGGGGCGCCTTCTTTGTCGCGCAGTCCCTGGCCAAAGGCATGTGCGACCGTGGTTACGGCCGCATCATCAACATCGGTTCCGTCACCAGTGTGGCCGGTTACGCCGGGCTCGGCCCCTACGGCGCCAGTCGCGGCGGCATCCGCCAGCTGACCATGAGCTTGGCGGCGGATTGGGGACCGGACGGTGTCACGGTCAACTGCCTCGCGCCCGGCTGGTTCAAGACGGCCCAGAACGCCGTCATGTATGAGGATGCGGAGTGGGTGAAGTATCTCACCGATCGGATCCCGCTCCGCCGCCCCGGTGGGCCCGGCGACCTCGACGGCACGCTCATTTACCTCGCCAGCGATGCGAGCGCCTACGTCACCGGCCAAACCCTGCTGGTCGACGGCGGCATCTCGGTCGGCGACACGCGGGCCCTGCCGCGGAAGTGATGCCCGCCAGGAAAACAAAAAGGGCGGCCCAAAGGCCGCCCTCGTCTTTATAAACTGAATACGTCGTTTACTTCACCGGGATGGTGAAGAGCGCCACGCCCAGGGCGGGAACTTCCAGCGCCTGACCGGCGTCGATGCCGGCGGTCTCGACGATGTCGATCACGCGGGGCTCACCCGGGGTGTTGTGCTGGTGGCGATGCTCGCCCGCGATGACGTAACGGGTCGCCTCACCGGCCACCATGCCGGAGCTGATGGCGAGCGGCACGCTGACGGCGGACTCGGTCGGGTTGACGATGCCGACCGTCAGGGTCTTGCCGTCGGCGGTGAGCGCGGCGGCGATGTCGAGCGGCGCATCAATGTCGGCGGCGTCGAGCTGGATGGGCTGGGTGCCGTAGTGCTCGCGGTAGAGCTGGAGCACGAGACCGGTGGTCTCCATCTCCGCGGCGGTCTTGGAGGTCTTGATCGCGCCGATCACGTTCACCGTCTGGGCATAGAAGGCCAGCTGCACCATGTCGGTGTTGCGGTAGTATTCGTGCAGACCGGCGGCAATGCCGAGACCGTCGTCGACGCGGTAGGTGCAACCGAGTTCACCGTAGTCGTAATCGCGGTGCCAGTAGTTCCACTCGTCCATCGAGATGGGGATGATGCGGCCGTTCAATTCCTTGACGCGGGCCTGGAGCTCGCGGTGGCCGTCGACCTTCTTGCGGATGGCATCCTTGATCTCGGCCACGTGCTCCACGAGACCGATCTCATCGCGCATCGCGCCGAAGGGTGTGCGACCGGAGTAGAAGTGCTCCGAAATTTCCGTCATGTAGTCGGCGCTGGCCTCAAACATACGCTCGGTCCAACCCTTGCCGACGCGAACCTGCTCCGGGTCGTTGGCGCGGTTGATGCCACCAAGTTCGCCGACGGCCACGAGGTGCAGGGTCGGATCCTTGGCCCACATCGCCTCGGCGACCTGGTTGTGCTTCAGCACGTATTGGGAGATCTGCATGAAGCCGAGCTGCCAAGTGCCGAACATCTCGTTGCCGACGCACCAGACCTTCACGTCATAGGGTTCGGCGGTCGCGTTCTGGGCGCGCCAGGCGCCGGCAGTGGTATCCGCGGAACCGTTACAATACTCCACCCACTGGGCGGCGGAATAGGCGTCGCCGAAACCGGTGTTGGCGGCGATGGAGGGCTCGGCGTTGATCTCGCGGCAGAACGCGATGAACTCATCGGTGCCGAAGTCGTTGTGCTCGACGCCGGTCCAGGCCGGGTTCTTGCGAGGCGGACGACGGTCACGGTCGCCGATGCCGTCGCGCCAGTCGTATCCGGAGGCGAAGTTGCCGCCCGGCCAGCGGTAGATGGAACCGTTGAGATCCTTGAGCAGCGCCAGCGTGTCGGCTCGCATGCCGTTGACATTGTCGCCCGGCATGATCGACGCGGTGCCGAGCATGATGTCGCCGGCGTCGGCGTGGATGGTGAGGGTGGCCTTCTCCGTGGCGGCGGTCGCGGTGAAACGGAACTCGCGCTTGATGTAGCCGCCGTTGGCCGGCACCTCAAAGGTCGCACTGTCCGCGCCACCGTCCCAGGAGAGGCTCACCGTCACGGTGGCCGGGGTGGTCCCGAGCGGCTCGACCCAGATGTAACCCGGGTAATCCATGCCCGCGCGCAACGCGAGATCATGCTGGCGGATACCGTGGCCCGAGGCGATCCGCGGGGTGTGCTTACCAACAAAAGAGTCTTCCGTGATCATCGTCACGCCGGCGGCGTCGCCGACGATCTCCCAAGGCGAGGCGCCGACCACGGGAAAGTTGGTGTCGACGAGATCCTTGTAGGGATCGTAGTCGGCCGTGACCGGGAAATAGAACTTACGGTCCTCGAGCATTTCCGCCCAGATGCCGCCGTAAATGCAGCGACCCAGGTGCTCGATGAACTGGCCGTAAATGTAGGGATTGATGTCGTCCTCGGCCTTGGCCTGCAGGTCAATCTTCACAGTGGAGGCGGCGAAGAGCGACGAGGTCATGGCACCGAGAGCAGTTAGGAGGGGAACGATTCGCTTCATGAATTCGAGGGGCTAGTGGGGACGGCGACGCTTTCGCATTGCCGACAAAAGAGCGAGCATCTTACGCCAAACCCTCCCCTTTCGCCATGCTCCCAGCCCTCCAACCCTTGCGCGAAACCCACATCCTGGGGCCGGACTCGGTCGAACGGGTGATTTCGCCCGAACAATTCCCGCAGCTCCGACGCGGCCGCTTCGCGTGGGTTGGCCAAAGTGAGGTGCGGCCGCCCTACCGCATGGTCCGCCAACCGTCGCTTTTCGCCCATGTGGTGGTGTGCACCGCGGGCGAAGGGCGCGCGGTCATCGACGGCAAAGTGGTCCCGTGGCGACCGGGTCAGGTGCTGCTCGCCCCCAGCGGGCAAACGCACGCGTTTGAGGCGGTCGGGGACCAACCCTGGGAAATATCCTGGATCTTTGCCAACGACCGCAACGGACCACCCTTGATCGATGGCGACCGCACGCGTTTGGTCAGCGCCGACGTCAGCGACTTTGCCGAGACCGTGCGACTCATGGTGCGCGAGGCCTTCGGGGTCGGCGAACCCGCGACCATGCAGGCATGGGTGACCTTGCTCCAGACCCACACCCACCGCCTGATCGGCCACACCCAGTCCGACAACCGCTTGAGCCGACTTTGGCGAGAAGTCGAACAAGACCTCGCCCACCCTTGGAACATGCAAAAAATGGCCCGTCTCGCCGCCGTGAGTGAAGAACACCTCCGGCGGCTGTGCCATCGGCACTATCGCCGCAGTCCGGCCAACTACCTTACCCGCCTGCGCATGCACCGCGCCGGCGTGCTCCTGCGGGCCACCAATGCCACCGTGGAAACCGTCGCCACGCAGGTCGGCTTCGGTTCAGTGCATGCCTTCTCCACCGCCTTCAAACGCTGGAGCGGCCTGCCTCCGACCCTCTATCGCCGCCAAGACCTGCCGGGCGGCTCGACCGAAGAAAAGACCCGGCAACCCTGAAGGGCTGCCGGGTCCGTTGCTTTGGGGTTGGGCCAAGGGTCCGCGGCCCGTCTCACCACCCGCCCCACCATCGCGTCTTCAAAACGACGGCAGGGACACGTGGTGCGCGGGGTCGGGAAAGAACTTCGCGCGGTCAGCGCGAACGGCGGCCGATGCGAAAATTGGCCTCGTGCTTGCGGTGCGAGATCCGCTGCCGCGCCCGGCGCAAACACCGTTTGCGCATACGCTGCTCCAACATGGCCAGCGCCCGCAGGATGGCCTGCCGCGGTGTGTGGTCGCGCATCTCGACCTGAAAATCCGGACCGGGCACGACTGCCTTGATCGAGGTGACAAAGGCCGGACTTTCGTCGGACCGCTGCTCCACCGTAACCCACGCCTCGTCGATGCGAGAGGCTGTGCTGAGCGCACGAAGGGAACGCTCGATGAGCGCGTCGAACGCCGGGTCGGCCGGCAGGTGAAGATAGCGGAGTGAGAGTTGCATGCGCGCGGAAGATGGAGGGTTGCCGACCCCGCCAGGAGCAGCGGAGCCAGATGTCATGAAGATAGGCCCAAGCTCTCGTTTCGTCTTATACTTAGTTTTTATTTGTTTATTCGGTTTAACCTAATTGTTTGCGACCCATGAACCCGGACTGGATCAACTACCTCCACCTCCAGAAATTCTGGGTCGTCGCGCGGGAAGGCAGTCTGCGCGCCGCCGCGGAAAAACTGCGGGTTTCGCAGCCCTCGATTTCCGCCCAGATCCACGAACTGGAGGCCGCGCTCGGGGAAAAACTGTTTCGCCGCCAGGGCCGCGCCAACGTGCTCACGGACGTCGGCCAGATCGTCCTGCGCTACGCCAACGAAATCTTTTCGCTTGGCCAGGAACTGAGCAACGCCGTCCGCCAGCGCCCGACTGCGGAGGCCGTGCGCCTGCACGTCGGCGTGGCTGACGCCCTGCCCAAACTCGTGACCAATGAGATTCTTCGTCCCGTCTTCGGACTCGATCAAACAATCCACGTGATCTGCCGGGAGGGGAAGATCGAGGACCTGCTCGGCCAGCTCTCCGCCCACCGCCTCGACATTGTGTTGGCCGACGAACCGGTCTCCAGCGCCCACCGTGTCCGCGCCTTCAGCCACAAGCTGGGCGACTCCGGCATCACCTTCTGCGCCAAGCCAGCGCTGGCCGTGAAACTCAAACGCGGTTTCCCCTACTCCCTGCAAGGTGCCCCCGCGCTGCTCCCGGCGGAGTCGACTTCGCTGCGCCGTTCGCTGGAGCGCTGGTTTCAGGAACTCAAGATCCGCCCCCGCGCCGTCGCCGACTTTGAGGACGCGGCGCTGATGAAGGTCGTGGCTGCCGAAGGCCGCGGATTCATCGCCATGCCGACCGTCGTGGCGGAGGAAGCCGCCGCGCGCTACGACCTCCAGGCCTTCGGCAGCACCGAGCGTTGTCGCGACGAGTTTTTTGCCATCACCACCGAGCGCCGGATCCACCATCCTGCCGTCGCCGTCATCACCGACCGCGCCCGCCAGCGCCTCGGTTTCTAAACCGAGGCTAACTCGCGGTCGGTTTCAGCCGACCGACCATGTCTTCGACCAAGCGATTCGGCAGCCGGCGCGTCGGGGTGATCGCGTAAAAGGTTTCCCGCAACTGCGGGATCGGATGCGTCTCGACCAGCTCCCCGCTTTCCAGCTCGTCGCGCACCACCACGGTCGGCACCAGTGCCAGGCCTTCGCCTTCGCGCGCCAGCAGGCGCAGCGTGGCCATGTCGTCGACCTCGGCGATGATGCGCGGTCGCACGCCAGCCGCCGCCAGCAGCACATCAAACCCGACGCGAATGTTGCTCTCCAGACTGGGCAGCAGCAGCGGCAGATCCGCGAAACTCTCCGGAAAGCGCAGGCGCTTGCGCTTCCACTCCGGCACTCCGACCAAACCCACCGCCTGCTCGGCCAAAAGGTGACTGTGATGGGCCGACTTCACGTCGCCCCGCGCCGGGTGATTGGACAACACCAGATCGACTTGGTGGGCGTGCAACTGCACCAGCAATTCCCGCAGGCTGCCACTGCGCACCACCACCTCCAGTCCCGGGCGGTGCAGGGCCGGCCGCAGAAATTCCAACAAGAAGTTGCGCGAAAGCGTCGCGACCGCGCCGACCCGCAGGACTTCGTTCACCGCCGCCGACCCGTGCTGCATCACTTCCTGCAACTCATCGCCCGCCCGCCCGATGACGTCGGCGTATTCCAAGGCCGTCCGTCCCGCCTCCGTCAGCTCCAACCCCCCGCGCCGCCGTTCAAACAAGAGTTTCCCGAGGCTTTGCTCCAACTGCTTCAGCTGAATACTGAGCGCGGGTTTCGAGAGGTTGAGGCGATCGGCCGCCCGGGCGATGCTGCGCTCCTGCGCGATCACCCGGAAATACCGCAGATGGTGAAGATTGAGGAAGGCCATTCGTTTTAGAATATCTAACCTTTGGTTTTAGATGATGTAGTCGACTAAAACAACGTCGATCGTTATGGTGCCAGCGATGCACTCCGGTTTATCGCTCCTCCTGCTCGCCATTCCGCTCATGCCGCTGGCCGTCGGCCTGCTGCTCCTGCGCGCCACCGCCGGGCACGACCAAGCGATCGCCCGCATCGGTCAGATCGCCGGCCTGGCCGCAGGACTGGCGGCCTTGATCGCCTACCTGAGCATCGGACCGATCCAAGCCACCCTCTGGGCCCCGGCGGATCCCAGCTGGCAACACCTTGGGCTCCGGCTCGACCTGCTCAGCGCCACCATGGTCGCGCTCGTCGCCTTTCTCGGCGCGGTCGTGAGTCACTTTTCGCTGCCCTACCTTGCCGGTGACGCCCGCCGGCCGCGTTTCCTCGCGTGGATCCACTTCACCCTCGCCGCCGTGCTCACCCTGGTGCTCGCCGGCACGCTGGGCCTCATGTTGCTGGCTTGGGTCGCCAACAGCCTCGCGCTGCACCGCCTGCTGCTCCATTTTCCGCAACGCCCCGGCGCGGTGTTCTCGGCCCGCAAGAAATTTGTCGTGAGCCGTCTCGGCGACCTCTCGCTGCTCGCCGCGCTCATCGTGCTCTACCGCCACTACGGCACCACGGATCTCGCGGCCTTGTTCGCCCAAGCCGCCGGCGGCGACACCGCGCCTTTGCCGCTCGCGGCGTGGTTTCTGATTCTCTGCGCCGCCCTCAAATCGGCCCAGTTTCCCTTTCACAGCTGGTTGCCCGACACGATGGAGACGCCCACGCCGGTGTCCGCCCTCATGCACGCTGGCATCATCAACGGCGGTGGGTTCCTCATCCTGCGTCTGAGCCCGCTCATGGTGCACGCCCCGCAGGCGCTTCATGTCCTCGCGGTTGTCGGTGCGGTGACCGCCGGCTTCGGTGCGGTGGTCATGCTCACCCAACCGAGCGTGAAGCGCGCCCTCGCCTACTCCACCATCGCGCAGATGGGCTTCATGTTGCTGCAATGCGGCCTCGGCGCCTTCGGTCTCGCGCTCCTGCACATCGTCGCGCACTCGCTCTACAAGGCCCACGCCTTCCTGCGCGCCGGGTCGACCGTCGGAGCCGTGCCCCGCGCCGCCGTGCCGCTGCCCACCGGCGCCCTGCTCGGTGGCCTGCTCGGGGCGGCCCTGCTCACCGCCGGCGGGGCCACCGCCCTCCATCTGCTCGCGCCGACTGCGATCCATCCTCCGGCGCTCTTCACCCTCGTGGTGGGGCTGGCTCTCGCCTACGGCCTCACCCGCACCTGGTCTTCCGGGGGCGGCCTGGCCGCTGCCCTCGGCGGCGCCGCCGCCATGGTCGGCCTGGCCATCGCCAGCTTCGCCCTGCACGGCCTCGCCCAAGCCTTCTTCACCGGCTTCCCCGTCCACCAGCCCCCCACGGCGCTGGTCGTGAGCCTGGCGCTGGCCTTTGTCGGCCTGTTCCTCGTGCAAAGTCTGGTCTGGCGCGCGCCGCATTCGCCCTGGGGCCGACGCCTGCACGTCCACGTGCTCAACGGCTTCTACATCGGCACCCTCGCCAACCGCTGCCTCAACCGCCTCTGGCCGCGCTCCGCCCAATCCTGAACGACCGCCTCCTTCCCTTCATGTCCACGCTCCTCGCCACCTCCGCTTCCCCTTCCGACGTGTCTCCGGCCGAAGCCGCCGCGGCCGCCCGCACCGCCATGAGCCGGATCGCGCCACTCTGGCCGCTCAAGCATTTCGTCGCCGTCAACCCGTTTCTCGGCCTGACCGACCTCCCCTTCGCCGAAGCCTGCGACCTCCTGCAACGCAACGTCGGCGCCGCACCCGTGCAAAGCCCCGCGGACTATCGGGCCGCTTGGGAGCGGGGTGCGATCACCGCGTCCGACCTCGCCGCGGTCGCCGACACCGACTGGCCGGTCGAGCGCCTGTTGGCGGCGTTGAACGACTCAGACACCTCCCGCGAGAGTTTGTCGCCCGTCCTGAGTGTCGCCGAGGAACTCGACGCCGACCTGCCCCACGCGCATTGGGGCCGGTTTGTGGTCGACGAGATTTCCAAGTGGTGCGGCGTGTTCTTCGATGAGAACCAGACCACCTGGCAGGCCCGCGCCTCGACCACCGGCCTGTTCGCTTCCTGGCGGGCCGCAGCCGAAGTGGATGGCAATCCCGAAGCCTTCGGACTGAAGGGCTTCCGCGCCCGCATCCGCGCCTTGCCCGCCGATCCCGACGCCGTCATCGCGACCTGCCTCGCCCGCATCGCCCCACCCGGGGTCGCACCGGCCGACTTCCTCCACCGGCAATTGCTCACCATCAGCGGTTGGGCCGGCCACGCCCAATATCAAGTGCGCGAGGACGCCTTGCGTGGCCGGGAAAATCCGCTCCTGCGCGACCTGCTCGCCGTGCGGATCGCCTACGACGACGCCTTGCATGCGGTCTTCGGCGAGGATCCGAACTTCAAAACCAACTGGCAGCGCCCGCGTGCCGCGGCCGCCGACGCGCCCAACCTCGACGCCCTCGTCCGCTGGCAGGCCGCCTACGAACGCGGCTACCAGTGCCAGCTCGCCCGTGATCTCACCGCCGCGCCGGCCGGGTCGCCCGCCGTCTCCAGCCGGCCCGACTTCCAAGCGATCTTCTGCATCGACGTGCGCTCCGAAGTCCTGCGGCGCCACCTCGAGGCGGCCGCTCCGAGCGCCCAAACCATCGGTTTCGCCGGGTTTTTCGGCTTTCCCGTCGCCCACCGGGCCGGCATCGAGACCGGCACGACCCCGCGCTGCCCCGCCCTGCTGGTGCCGCCACTGGAGAGCGACGACAACATCCCGCCGGCCGCCGTGCCCGCCTCCCGCGCCAAACGCGCCGCCGCCGGCGCCTGGAAGGCCTTTCAAAATTCCGCCATCTCCTGCTTCTCCTTCGTCGAGGCGGTTGGCCTCGCCTTCGCTCCGGCCTTGGTCAAGGGCCAGGCCTCCTCGGGCCGCAGCTGCTCGCGGGTGAGTCCGCGCCTCAGCCCGGACCTGCCGCTCGCGCAACGCGTCGACCTCGCCGCCGGCGCCCTGCGCAACATGAGCCTCACGCGCAACTTTGCCCGCCTCGTGCTCGTCTGCGGCCACGGCAGCAGCAGCGCCAACAATCCCTACGCCTCGGGCCTCGACTGCGGCGCCTGCGGCGGCCACGCCGGCGACGTCAACGCCCGACTCGCCGCCGCCACGCTGAACGACCCCGCCGCGCGCGCGGGTCTGACCAAGCGCGGGATCAAGATCCCCGACGATACGTGGTTCGTCGCCGGGCTGCACCACACCACGACCGACGAAATCACGCTGTTCGACGAGGCCGACGTCCCCGCCTCCCACACCACAGACTTGCGGGACCTGCGCCGCGCACTGGAGACGGCCAGCGCCGCTTGCCGCACCGAACGTGCGCCGGGCCTTGGCATCCGCGACGCCGCCACCTCGCCCGACTCCACCTTGCTGGCCCAACTGCGCGAGCGTGCGACCGATCCCTCCCAAGTGCGCCCCGAGTGGGGACTCGCCAACAACGCCGCGATCGTCGCCGCGCCGCGGGATCGCACCACCGGACTGAATCTTGGCGGGCGCGTGTTCCTGCACGACTACCGCCCGGATGAAGATCCGGAGGATCAGGTCCTTGCCCTCATCCTTACCGCTCCGGTGGTCGTGGCCAGTTGGATCAACCTGCAATACTATGCCTCCCGCGTCGACCCGGTCCGCTACGGCGCCGGCGACAAGACCCTGCACAACATCGTCGGCGGCCTTGGCGCCCTCGAGGGCAACAGCGGTGATCTCCGCGTGGGCCTGCCCCTGCAATCGATCCACGACGGCGACCAATTCCGCCACGAACCGCGCCGACTCAGTGTGTTCATCGAGGCGGAACCCGATCGCATCGAGGCGGTCCTGCAACGCCATCCCGAGGTGGAGCGCCTGTTCCGCCACGGCTGGATCCATCTGTTCGCCCTGCAGGGCACCACCTCCTGGCAACGGAGCGGCACCAGCTGGCAGCCCGTGGACGGAGCGAAGCGCCGACGGTGATCACGAGAGTCGGAGGCGATCGATCTAACGGTCAACTCACGCCTCCACTTTCAAACTCAACCTGCGCATTTCTACTGTCGAATATCCTGTGCCCAGTGGGCCCACGCCTCTACGGTGCGGCCGACTGTCTCCCCTCAACCACCCCTCCACATGACCCTTCGCCCCCTTGCTTCCCTCGCCTTTTCCGCCGCGCTCCTGCTCGGCTTCACCGCCTGCAGCAAATCCGGCTCCGACTCCTCCGCCGCCGCCTCCGGTGAAAAGCAGCTCACGGTCGGCTTCGCCCAGACCGGCGCCGAGAGCGCTTGGCGCACCGCCAACACCAATTCCCTGCGCAACGAGGCCGAGAAGCGCGGCATCGACCTGAAGTTCGCCGATGGCCAGTCCAAGCAGGAAAACCAGATCCGCGCCGTGCGTTCCTTCATCGCCCAGGGCGTCGACGCCATCGTGCTCGCCCCGATCGTTGAGACCGGTTGGGACCCCGTGCTGCGCGAGGCCAAGCGCGCCAACATTCCGGTGGTCGTGATGGACCGCTCCGTCGCCACCTCCGATGAGTCGCTCTACGCCGCCTTCATCGGTTCCGACTTCTACGAGGAAGGCCGCATGGCCGCCGACTGGCTCGCCGCCAACGCCAACGGCCGCACCAAGATCGTCGAACTGCAGGGCGAGCCCGGTTCCGCCGCCGCCAACGAGCGCCGCAAGGCCTTCGCCGACGCCATCGCCAAGCACCCCGAGTTCACCATCATCGACTCCCAGACCGGCAACTTCCGCCGCGCCGAGGGCAAGACCGTCATGGAGGCCATGCTCAAGACCCACGGCGACGCGATCGAGATCGTTTACGCCCACAACGATGACATGGCCCTCGGCGCCATCCAGGCCATCGAGGAAGCCGGCAAGCAGCCCGGCAAGGACATCATGATCGTCTCCATCGACGCCATCAAAGAGGCCGTGCAGGCCGTGGCCGACGGTAAGATCAACTGCACTGTCGAGTGCAACCCGCTCTTCGGTCCCAAGATCTACGACACGATCGAGGCCATCCTGGCCGGCCAGGAAGTGCCGAAGAAGTCCTACAACAAGGACGAACTCTTCGACGCCACCAACGCCGCCGCTGCGTTGCCGACCCGCCAATACTAACCCCACTTTGCCTTCGCCCGCGTGAGCGACACACCTCTCCTCGCCCTCCGCGGCATCGGCAAACGGTTTCCCGGCGTCATCGCTCTCGATGGCGTCGACTTCACCGTGCGCCGCGGGGAGGTGCACGCGCTGCTCGGGGAAAACGGCGCCGGCAAGTCGACCCTCATCAAGGTCCTCACCGGCGTCCACCCGTCCGACGGCGGCTCCTTCGCCCTCGACGGCCAGCCCATTCACCCGCAGTCGCCCCGCGAAGCCGAGAACGCCGGCATCAGCACGGTCTACCAGGAGGTCAACCTGGTCCCGTCGCTGAGCGTCGCCGAAAACATCGCCCTTGGCCGCCAGCCCGGGAAGTTTGGCTTCATCAACTGGAAAGCCATGCGCGCCCGCGCCCGCGCCGCCCTCGCCCGTCTCGGCATCACCTGCGACGTCGACGCCGAACTCGGCTCGCTCTCGGTCGCGCTCCAGCAGATGGTCGCCATCGCCCGCGCCCTCGATATCGACGCCAAGGTCCTCATCCTCGATGAACCCACCGCCTCGCTCGACGAACACGAGGTCGAGGAACTCTTCCGCATCATGCGCCAGCTCCGCGACGAGGGCATGGGCATCGTGTTCGTCACCCACTTTCTCGATCAGGTTTACGCAGTCACCGATCGCATCACCGTCCTGCGCAACGGCACCTTGGTCGGCGAGTTCCTCACCGCCGAACTGCCGCGGCTAAAACTCGTCGGCCACATGCTCGGTCGCGAGGTGAAGGCGGAGGATCACGCGCCGACCACCGCCGCTGGCGAACGCCCGGCCGACCTGCTCACCGCCAACGGTCTCAAACGCACCGCCGCCCTCGGCCCCGTCACCATCGCGGCCGCGCCCGGCGAAGTCACCGGCCTCGCCGGCCTGCTCGGCTCCGGCCGCACCGAGACCGCCCGCGTGCTCTTCGGCGTCGACCCCGCCGAAGCCGGCGAAATCACCCTCGGCGGCGCGCCGCTCGCCAAACTCGACCCGCGCAAGGCCGTGCGCGAGGGCATCGGCTTCTGCTCCGAGGACCGCAAGACCGAGGGCATCCTGCCCAACCTCACTGTCCGCGAGAACCTCATCCTCGCCCTGCAAGCCCGCCGCGGCGCCGCCAAGCCGCTCTCCCGCGCCGAACAGGAGGAGCTCTGCGACCGTTTCATCAAGGCCCTGCGCATCAAGACCGCCGACGCCGAGGTGCCGATCGGCACGCTCTCCGGCGGCAACCAGCAGAAGGTGTTGCTCGCCCGCTGGCTCGCGACACAGCCGCGCCTGCTCATCCTCGACGAACCCACCCGCGGCATCGACATCGGCGCCAAACAGGAAATCGAGAACCTCATCGCCAAGCTCCGCGCCGAGGGCCTCGCCGTCATTTTTATCTCCTCCGAAATCGAGGAAGTGGTGCGCAACTGCCACCGCGTCTTCGTGCTGCGGGAGCGCGAGACGGTCGCCGAGTTCCGCGGCGATGACATCACCTTGCCCAATCTGCTCCACCACATGGCCGGAGGGTCGTCGTCATGAACAAACGTTCCCCCGTCTGGTGGCCCGCCATCGGCCTCGTGCTGCTCATCGTGGTCAACGCGATCTTCGACCCGGGCTTCCTGCAGATTTCCACCGTCGACGGCCACCTCTACGGCACCCCGGTGGACATCTTCAACCAAGGCTCGCGCGTCATGCTGCTCGCGCTGGGCATGACCCTGGTCATCGCCACGGGCGGCGTTGACCTCTCCGTCGGCTCCGTCGTCGCGGTCAGCGCCTCGGTCTGCGCGCAGTTGCTGGTGCGCGACGTGCCGGTGCCGCTCGTCGTGCTCGCCGCGCTCGGCACGGGGCTCGTCGCCGGCGGACTCAACGCCATCCTCGTGGCCCGCCTCGGCATCCAGCCCATCGTCGCCACCCTCATCCTGATGGTCGCCGGTCGCGGCGTGGCCCAGCTCATCACCGGCGGCAACGTCATCCTCTTCGACAGCCCCGGCTTTGAGTTTCTCGCCAAAGGTCACCTCCTCGGCCTGCCCTTCGCGGCGCTGCTCGTGCTGGCGCTCTTTGGCCTCACCCATCTTGCCCTGCGCAAAACCGCCGCCGGCCTCTTCCTTGAAGCCGTGGGCGACAACGCCACTGCCAGCCACTTCGCCGGTGTCGCCGCTGCCCGCACCAAGGCCCTGGCCTACATCGCCTGCGGGGCCTGCGCCGGACTGACCGGTGCGCTCGCCGCCTCGCACATCGCCGCCGCCGATGCCTACCAGGCCGGCATCAACATGGAACTCGACGCCATCTTCGCCGTCGTCATCGGCGGCACCGCGCTCACCGGCGGCCGCTTCTACCTGCTCGGCTCCCTCATCGGCGCGCTCTTCCTGCAGACGCTCACGCTCAGCATGTTCTACTTCGGCGTGCCCCCCGCGGTCGCGCCCGTGCCCAAGGCCATCCTCATCATCGTGGTCTCGTTGCTGCAGGTGCCCGCCCTGCGCCGCCGCTTCATGCAGCTCTTCAAGGGCCGCAAACCGGAGGTGACCGCATGAAGAACACCTTCCAACGCAACCTGCCGGTCTTCGTGACCGCCGCCGTGCTGCTGGCGCTCTATCTGACCGCCGGCTTCCGCTACGACGGGTTCTTCAGCGGCCGGGTGGTGGCTAATCTTTTTGCCGACAACGCCTTCCTCGGCATCTGCGCGCTGGGCATGACGCTCGTCATCTTCACCGGCGGCATCGACCTCTCGGTCGGTTCGGTGATCGGTTTCACCTCCATCCTCACCGCCACCCTCATCAGCGGCCACGGTTGGTCACCGATCCCGGCGTGGGCCGTTGCGGTGCTGGCCGGCACGACCCTCGGCCTGCTGATGGGCGGACTCATCGAGCGCTGCGAGTTGCCGCCGTTTCTTGTGACGCTGGCCGGCATGTTCTTCGCCCGTGGCCTCGGTTTCGCCATCAGCGAGGAATCGGTGCCGATCGAACACGAGTTGTATCGCCGCCTGAGCGACATCTACGTGCCGCTCGGATTCATGGACCTGCCTTTCGGCGGCCTGCTCTTCATCATCGCGGTCATCGTGGTCTACGTGGTCGCACACCACACGCGCTTCGGCCGCAACCTGCTCGCCATCGGCAGCAACGAAAACTCCGCCCGCCTCATGGGCCTGCCGGTCGGCGCCACCAAGATCGCCGCCTACGCCGTGAACGGTGCCCTCGCCGCCACCGCCGGCATCGTGGTGACCCTCTACACCGGCTCCGGCAACCCCGCGACAGGCATTGGCCTGGAGCTCGACGCCATCGCCGTCGTGGTCATCGGCGGCACCCTGCTGGCCGGCGGCCGAGGGCATATTTTCGGCACCTTGCTGGGCGTGCTCATCTTCAGCGTGATTCAGGCCGCGATCCTCTTCGACGGCCGGCTCGATTCATCGTGGATGCGCATCGTGGTGGGTCTCTTGCTCCTGATCTTCATCCTCCTGCAGCGCCTGTTGTTGGCGAAGCGTCAAGCGGGTTGAACGGTCGGGGCGGCCCCGCTGCGTGAACAAAAATTCATGCAGCGTTCACTTCAGGTTCACGGCGTCGACCTAAGGTCCCCCGCGTGAACCCACTCGAAGAACGCGTCGTCCTCGTCGACGACCATGGCCAACCCATCGGCACGGAGCTCAAAGCCACCGTGCACCACGCGCATACTCCGCTGCACCTGGCGTTCTCGATCTTCCTCTTCGATGGGCAGGGTCGCGCGCTTTTTCAGCAACGCGCCCTGCACAAACCAACCTGGCCCGGCGTCTGGTCCAACGCCTGTTGCGGTCACCCCTTGCCCGGTGAATCGCTCCTCGCCGCCGCCCGCCGCCGGCTGGCTTACGAAATGGGCGTCACCGCGCCCATCGAGCTCTCGCTCGCGCTGCCGCATTTCCGCTATCGCGCGCGCTGGGCCGATCTGTGGGAAAACGAAATCTGCCCGGTCTTCGTCGGCTACTACGATGGTCCCGTCACGCCGCATCCGGCCGAGGTCGCCGCCGTGCGTTGGGTCGATTGGGCGGGGTTCGCCGAAGCCTGCATCGCGCCGATCGACGCCACTGACACCGGTGAATTCGCGACCTTCTCACCATGGTCGCGCTGGGAAGCCGCCGCCCTGATCGCCGATCAATCGCCCCGATTTGCAGAACTGACCCGAACGGCTCAGCTTGCCTGAAGTCTTCCCCAACCTCAGTCCGTTAACCGCCATGTTGATGCCTCACGTTGCCCGCAACCTTGTCACCCTCGTTCTGTTGCCCCTTTTCGCGGCCGCCCTCGGCGCCGCCGACGCCCCCGCCGACACTTACGAAGTGGGCGACAAGTTCGTCCCTTTCAGCACCAAGGATCAGCATGAGAAGGACGCGCGCGTCTCGCCGGCGCTTGGCACCAAGCACCTCGTGGTGAGCTTCACCATGGGCACGGGCAAGGATGCCAACCGCTACTTTGAAAAGAAGGGCGCCACTTGGCTCGAAGAGAAGAACGCCGTCTTCCTCGCCAACATCTACGGCATGCCCGGCATCGGTCGCATGTTCGCCATGCCCAAGATGAAGAAGTATCCGCACCGCATCCTGCTCGGCGACGACGAGCACCTGCTCGACCGTTACCCGGAGCAAAAGGGCAAGTTGACCGTCTTTGATTTCAACGACGACGGCACCATTGCCGCCATCCGCTTCATCGACGCGGACAAGGAGCTGGATCAGCTCTTCCCCTGATCCGGATGAAACAGTCCGGGCTCAACGAGCCCGGCTACAATTCAGACGGCGCTGTGACCGGGGTCGTTGACCCCGGTGAGTTGAACGCTTGCTCGATCACCCCGCCGGCAACCGCACGACCACCCGCAGGCCGCTGCGGTCACGGCGGTTTTCCGCGCGGATCGTTCCACCGTGGAGCTCCACGATGCTCTTGCAGATCGCGAGTCCGAGACCATGGCCCAGCTTGCGCTGCCCAAAGGGATCCTTCGTCGCTGGTTCATAACGCACAAACCGATCGAACACACGGGTCAGTTGCTCTTCGGGCAATCCCGGCCCCTCGTCGGCCAACTCAATCTCGCACCCCCCGTCCCCACTCCGCACCTGCAGAGTGATCGCGCCCCGCCGCGGGCTGAACTTGAGCGCATTGCTGAACAGGTTGAACAGCAACTGCCGCAGTAGGCTCGGCACCCCACGAATCGCGCACGCGCCCTTCGCCTCCATTGCAAAGTTCACCCCGGCATCCTCGGCGAGCACCTGCGCGTCCTCCAGCCACTCATTGAGCCAATCGGGCAGCGCGAGCCGCTCGTATTCGAGCTTCAGCACGCCACTCTCGGCCTTGGAGAGGAAGAGCAGGTGCTCGATGATTTGGTGCAGGCGCTCGATCTCTTCGAGCACGTCGTTGAGCGCCGCCTCGCCATCCGCATCGCCATCGACCCGCTCGCGTAGCTTTTCGGCGTTCAACTTGATCAGGGAAAGCGGCGTCTTGAGCTCATGGGACGCATCGGCGGTGAACCGCCGCACCTGGTCGAAGGCCGCTTCGATCCGCGCGAAGGTTTCGTTCAGCAGCCGGGACAAATCCGCCAGTTCATCGCTGCCAGCCGGCACCGGAATACGCTCGCTCAAGTTGTCGCCTCCGATGCGCCGCGCCGTGCGTTCGATGGAGCGGATCGGCGCCAGCGTGAGCCGGGTGAAGCCCCAGCCCAGCGCCATCGAAACCGCCGCGCCGCCCAGCACCAGCAGGCCCGCCACGCGCAGGTAGTCGCGCAGCAATCGTTTGTTCGGCTCGAGCCGACTCGCGATCTGGAGAACCCACGGCCCTTCCGTCGCGCCCGTCACATGCACCGGCCCGATGCCCGGCAAGGTGTAGGTCCAGTGGGGACCGCGCTGCGACCAGTCCGGCAGCACGGTTTCCGCCAGGTTTTCCGACCGAAACCGCACCATGCCATCACGGTCGCGCACCTGGATAAAAAACAACTCGGCGTCACTGTCGGCGTCGTGCTCGATGCGCTCCCTAATCTCCGCCGTCGACATTTCGGCATTGTTGCCCAGCAGCTCGCCCAGCTCCTCCGCCTCCACCTCGTGCAGCAGCTCCAACCCCCGGACCACCTGCCGATCCAACAACCACCCGCCCACCGCCAGCGCCACCGCCAGGATGCCCGTCACCAGGGCGGCGAACCAAAGCGTCGTGCGAAAGGTGAAGGAGCGTATCATAACATTTGATACCCCGAACCGCGCACGGTCTTGAACCGCGGCGCCGTGCCCTCCGGCTCCAACTTTCGCCGCAGTCGCCGCACGTAGACGTCGATCAGATTGGTCTCCATGTCGTAGGACGCTTCCCACACCTTCTCCGCGATCAGGGTGCGCGTCAGCACCCGGCCCGCGTTCTGCATGAACAATTCCAGCAGCGCGAACTCACGATTGGTCAGTTCCACCTCCACCCCGTCCACGCTGACCGTGCGGCCCAGCAGGTCCAGGTGCACCCCTTTGCGTTCCAGCGCCGTAACCCGTGGCGCGTTGCCGTGCCGCCGCAACAGCGAACGCACCCGCGCCACCAATTCGTCCACGCTGAAGGGCTTCGGTAGGTAATCGTCGGCCCCAAAATTGAGTCCCGCGATGCGATCAGTCACCGCGTCGCGCGCGCTGAGGATGAGTACCGGTTCGTTGAACCCGGTCGCCCGCCATTCGCGCAACAAGCCCAACCCGTCGCCATCCGGCAAACCCAGGTCCAGCACGATCGCGTCATAGGGCGATTCCGCCAACGCATCCCGCGCCGCCGCCAGCGTGCCCACCAGTTTGGTCGTGTAGCTTTGTTCACTCAGCGCCTGGGCCACGAACTGCCCCACCTTGCGCTCATCTTCTACGACCAGAATCTTCATCGCATGTCTTCGGTTCCGAGGCTCAACAGATACCGCACCAGAGCAGGACCCCGTTCGTCGCCTGCCGCAAACAAATGCGCGTAACTCGGCATGCGCGAACCCGGCCGCACCGCCCGCGGATTCTGCAAATGTAGCGTGTGCCACTCCGCACTCGGCAGCCGCCGCCCGATCAACATCAGGTCCGGTCCCTGCCGGCGGTTGCCAAACAACGGCGGCGTGCCCGGCTCAATCCGCAGGCCTTCAACCTGCTCGCGCTCGGCCGCGACCGTCGGCCGCAGATACTGCGAATGGCAGTGGATGCACCCCTCCGCGATATACACCTCACGGCCAAGCCGCACCTGGGGGTCGGACTTTTCGCCCGTCATCTCCCCCGCCTGCAAATCGCTCCCCGCCATCCCCACCATCACCAGGCCCAGCGCCACCACCCGCAGCGCCTGCCAGCGCCAGCCCAGCATCACCAAAATCACCAAGCCCGCCACTGCGAGGAACGCCCCCGGCACGTGCGCCAGGTCCTGCGCCATGCCGATGCCCAGCGCCGAGCCCACCCAACCGGCCACGCCATACACCGCCGCCGCCTGCCAGGCACGGCCGCTGCGCGCCGGGTAATACACCAGCAGCACCGAATACAGCGACACCCCGGCGGTGTAGAGCCACGCCGCGCCGGCCTCACCCGCCCCGCCCAGCAGCAGACAACCCGCCGCCAGCAACCCAAACGCCCCCACCGCCGGCAGCACCCGCCCGCCGCGGTCCAGCCACCAGCCGGCCACGAGGGCCAGACCGAGGTGCACGAACGCATTGCCCCACAGGTGCGCCGCGCCCGTCCACGTCTGTTCCTTCAAACCCGCTTCGTGCTGGATCACATAAAACGCCGCCGAATCCAGCCACACCAACATGAGCAGCACCGCCACCCAGCGCAGCAAACCGGTCGGCGCGTATTCACGCTCCGGTGACACCGACGGTTCCGATGGCATCAGAAACGGCGACAACACCGACGCCGTCGCCGCGATCACGGCCGCCAGAATCGTCTGCAAACGCGGCGAGGCTTCAAAAATCCACGGCACGTTGCACAGCGCGTAGGCCACGCCGGTGCCGACGCCGATCACCCAGCCCAGGCGCCGCGTGCCGATCACCGGCCGCAGACTCGTCGCGAGATTCACGGTCAACGCCCCGAGCGCCCCGCCGCTCACCATTGCCGCGATCAGCAGCAGTGGCCAGCTGTTGCTCCCCACCGCCAGCGCCGCCCCGACCGCACAGCCGCGAAACGACCAGCTCAACCGCGCCTGCAACGAGATCACCTTGAAGCGCCAGGCCGCCCAGATGCTGCCGACCAAACCGCCCAGTCCGAGCGCGAACATCAACCCGCGCAGGCGCCAACTTTCCGCACCAATCACCGGCTGCGCCAGTTCGAGCAACGCGAACTCCGCGTAGATCAGGAAATAGAAATACGTCGCCGCGATCGCGCCGCCCGCCGCGATCAAAGCTGAACGCTCCGGGGTGAATTCCGTCTCGCCCGAGGCCGGACCCGACACCTGCGTCGCGTCAATCACGACCGCGCCTCCCAATCGCCGCGCAGCAGCCACGTCTGCAGCGCCACCAGGGCGTAGTCGGCCACCGTCACGCTCAGCCACATCGGCGCCAGTGCGCTCGTGGCCACCGCCACCAAACAAAAACTGCCTGCGCCCACTCGGAACGGAATCGTGAAGCGCAGCACTTCGCGCAGCCGCTCGGTCCGCCCGCTCAGCAGGGCCAGCAGATACGACAAGCCCACCGCCCCGACGAACACGCCGACGAAGCGCGCATACAACAGCGCGGCACCTTCCGGCACGGGCACCAGCATGAGCGACAGCGTGAGGCTCGGTAAAAACACCATGCCCAGGCCGGTGCCAAAGTCCATGGCCCCCGCCAACAAGGCGAGCAATCGGGCGCGTTTGAGCGTCGGGTTCGGCGACATCATCGTCGGGTTTCTCCCAGCAATTGCAGCGAGGCAAGGGTCATCGCCACCCCCGCGCCAAGGCGCACGCCGTAACCGGCGTCCACCCACCACGCGTCGCCAAAGAAAAACGCCGCCGCGTGGTCGCGCTCAAACCAGCCCATCACCAGCAACACCGCCACCATCACCGCCGCGCCGGCCTGCCAAAGGCCCAGTCCGCGGCGCACCGGCCGCGCGGGATCCAACTGATTCAAAATCATGCCATTCACGCTCGTCACCAGGCCCGCCATCGCCAGATGCGCATGCGCCACCAGCCCGTTGGTGAATTTCAGGCGCTCCGACACCTCCGGCAAAAACGTGATCCAACCACTCACCACCAGGAGCGCCCACCAAACCAGCGCCGCTTTGAGCCAGGGTCGGGCCGCCTCACACCAATCCTGCCGCCACCACCACCAGCCGAGCATGGGCACCCAGGCCAGCAACACCCCCAGACCTAGAATCTGCTCCAGGTCGTGATGACTGGAATCGCCGCGTTCGATCGCCAGCCAACAGGCCACCGACCCGCCAAACGCCACCCAAAACCAACGTTCCTGCGCACCGCGACTGGGCACGCCCAGCATGCGCGGCAGGAAGCCAAAAATGCCCACAATCCCCAGCGTCGAACCGAGCAACGCAGCGCCGGTCGCGCCACCACTGTCGCGATTGACCGCCGGGTAGACGTCGCGACCCGCCACCCACCACATGAGTGGAGGCACCATCACCAGCCCAAGCAACACCGCCGCCTTCGCCCAGCGCTGCCACCCGGCCTCGCGTTTCCAACCCCACCACACGTGCGCCGCCAACACCGTCCACAGCACCAGCATCGCCCCGCTCAGCAGCGGTCGCGCCCAGCCGTGCCAGTCGAGGAACAGTTTGCCACTCGTCACGCCCCCCAACCACGACACACCACCGAGCAACAAGGCCAGGCTCCACCCGCCGAGGGCGATCCATGCATGCCTCGCCGCATGCGGATGATCCGGCACCAGCATCCAGCGCAACAACAAGCCCACCAAGGGCAGCGCGCACCAGCCGTAAAGTTGCCAGTTCATGTGCAGCGGCATCCAGCGCCCGTAACTCAACGGCGCGATCACCTCGCCCCAACTCGGCCACAACAACAAGGCCGCCAGCCACAGGCCCACGAGGTTCGCCGCCACCAACCAACCCAGCGCATGCACGCGCACGGCTTTTGCGACCTCCCCAGTGGGATTTGGGATTTCAGCCATCGGGATTTCGGCGCGAACGCGCCGCCTAGATTTCACTCAGCTGACCATTGCGCACGCGCACGATGCGGTGGCACTGCTCGGCAAACCGACGCTCATGCGTCGCCAGCACGATCGCGATCTTTTCGCGCTCGGCCAAAGCTTTCAGCAGGCCGAACACCGTCTCGCCCGTCTGCTCGTCGAGCGATCCCGTCGGTTCGTCGGCCAACAGCAATCGCGGCGCGTTCAAAAGCGCCCGACAGATCGCGGTGCGCTGACGCTCGCCGCCCGACAGATCCTGCACGCGGTGCGTGAGCCGATGCCCGATACCGACCTCATCCGCCAAGGTCCGCACGCGCTCCGCCGTCTCTTTCGCCGGGCGGCCGATCGCCAGCGCCGGCACGCGGATGTTCTCCTCCACCGTCAGGTCCGGAATCAGGTTGTGCAGTTGAAACACGTAACCGAGGTGCCGCCGCCGCAGTTCGAGGCGGTCGTCTTCGCGGCGCGGATCCAGTCCGCAGACCTTCAGCTCGCCCGAGTCCGGCAGATCGAGGCCTCCGAGCAGGTGCAGCAAGGTGCTCTTGCCCGAGCCCGACGCGCCCCACAACGACACGAGCTCGCCCGCGCGCACATCGAGATTCACGCCGCGCAACACCGTGATGCGGCCCTTGTCGTAGGACTTCACCACCTCATGCGCCGACGCGATGATTTCGCCGCGAGGTTCACTCATAACGCAGGGCCTCCGCCGGTTGAATCCGCGACGCAAAGCGCGCCGGATAAATCGCCCCCGCCACCGCCGTGAAAATCGCCGTCGCCACGATGCCGCCGAGCACCGGCGCCGAGATCGTCGCCTGCACGTAACCCTGGAACTGCGGCGTCGCCTCCATGATCGCCAGCACCGTGAACCCGATCGCAAACCCGATCGCCACGCCCGCCACCGCGATCATCGACGCCTCGCCGAAGATGAGCACCGCGACCTGCTTGTCGGAGAACCCACACACCCGCAGCACGGCGATCTCGCGGATGCGCGAGAAGACCGAGAGCAACATCGTGTTGGCCACGCCGAGGCCACCCAGACAGAAGGCGCAGATGCCCACCGCCCAAGCCGTGAAATTGAGAATCTTGAAGCTGTTGTAACTCTGACTGAACTCGCGGTTTTCCAGCGCGATGATGCCGGGGTGCTCGCGCTCGAGCCCGGCCTTGAAGGCGTCGCCTTCGTCCTTGTCGCGCAGCTTCACCGCCACGACGGACGACGCGCTGCCGCGATGAAAAAATTCCTGGGCGGTCGAAAGCGGCATGAACACGCCTCCGTCCTCAAAGCCGTTCTCGTTGCGGAAAATCCCGCCCACTCGGAAGGTGCCGCGACCAACCTCGATCTCGTCGCCCGCCTGCGCCTCCATGAATTCCGCCGCGCGCGCACCGAGGAAGACTTCGTCGTCCGCCTGGCCAAAGTCCGCCGCCCGGCCCGCGAGCCATTCGCCCTTCGCCAGCCGCGGATCGGTGCCCTCGATGCCGAAACAGGTGATGACCGGATGACCCGGCGCCGACACGATGCCGAAAAGCATCGGGTGGGCTTCATCGACCTCGGGCCGGGCGCGAATCGCCTCCACCTGCTCGGTGGTCACCGAGCTGAAGAACAAGTCGGACACGTTTTTTTCAAAGACGAGGTAGTGGCTGTCCGACGACAGGATGCGTTGGAACATGCCGATCGCGCCGGTCACGATCGCGAGAATCGTGAGCATCGCCGCGACGCCAAAACTGATGCCGGCCACCCCGATGAGGGCGCGCAGGCGATGGCGCAGCAAGTTGGTGAGAACGAGCGAAAGGAAACGCATGGGCGAAGCGCTCAGACCGCGACGGCCTGGGGAGCCATCGTCGGAACCGACACCGCCGCATGACGGGCCACCCGGCTGGCGTTCGCCACGAAATATTCGCGGTGAAACGTTAAAAGATAGCGCCAGGCCGGACGTTGCTCGACCAAGGCCTCCAGCGATCGACCGGCCTGCTCCATCAAGCGACCGACCCGACGCACTGTGGCCGGCACGCCCAGCACATGCGCCAGGTTGGGTCGGGTGAGCGCCCCGTCCCGGCCGGCCGTTTTGCCGAGCGCATCCGTCGCCCCGGCTGCGCCCGCATCGCCCAAGTCATCGAGGGCCTGAAAAGCCAAACCCCAATACAGGCACAAGGCCTTAAGGTGGCGGCCCTCCGTCGCGTCGGGTTGTGCCAGCAGGGCGGGAAAATAAATCGCCAGCCAGAACAACGCGCCGGTTTTGCCGGCGGCAATGCGGCTGATCTCGCGGGCGGAGCGATCGCTCTCGGCGAAGGCCAAATCTCGGGCTTGCCCCCCCACCAATCCCGGCACGCCCAGGCAGGCGTCGAGACAGCCCATCGCGGCGAGGCGCACCTGCGCCGGTTGCCCGGCTAAGGCGAATCCGGCGAGGGCGTAGGCGCGATTGATGAGCGCGAGCGAGGCGAGGATCGTCGGCGCCTCGCCGTGCACGCGGTGCGCGCAGGGCAGCCCGCGACGCGTCTCGGCGTCGTCCATGCAGGGCAGATCGTCGAGCAGCAGCGAGGCGAGATGGTAATACTCAACCGCGCAGGCCAGTTGGAGTGCCAGGTCCTCGTCGAGCCCATGGGTAAGGGCGGCGGCGTGGACCAAGCGGGCGCGGATGAGTTTACCGGGATTGCCCACCGCTTGTTCGAGCACTGCGGCAAGCCGGGGTTCGGTCATCGCTCCGGCAGGCGAATGTTCGCGCATGGCGGCAACGATGGGATCGGCGGAAGGAAGGGAGAGAACGGGGGCAACCATGGTTCGGCTCAGGTTGGATTCAGGGAACAGCAGCGGGGCGACCGTCAGGCTCCGACCGCGGGCAGTTTGCCCTGCAAATGGAAGCGCACGGTGACCAACGGATTCACCTTGAGGGCGAGAAATTTGCGGATGATCGACAGACCGTATTCCTCGGTGTTGATCGCGGCTTCGCCGTCGATGGCCATGGTCGGCCCCTCGGTGGCGATCTGCACGGGAAACGTGAGCGTGCGGGTCACGCCGTGGAAGGTGAACTTGCCCACCGCCAGGTAGGAGCCACCGGTCTCGGCCGTGAGTTGGGTGAGCTCGAAGCGGCAATCCGGATACTTCTCCGTCTCCTGCCAGTCGTGCATGTGATGATCGCGTTTGTCCTCGCCGGTCTTCACGTCGGTGAACGCAAAGGCGACGGTGGCGGACTTCACTTTCGACGTCGCGTCTTCGACCTGGATCGTCGCATTGTAGTCGGCGAGGTGGCCCACGAACGAGCCCATGGTGGCTTTTACATCCACCTCGATGCGGGACTGCTCGTGATCGACGACCAGCGAGCGTTCCGCCGCCAAAACGACCGACGAACTCACCGCCAAGAGCCCCAGCGCCAGGAAAAGGGTTGATTTCATTGGGCGGAGCATAGGCCGGGCGAATGAATCCACGGTGAACCACCCGTGAACTTTTGTTCATTTTTGAGCCCGGCCCCGGGGCGAATATTCCGCGCCCGAAGAACAGAAACCCCGCCGGGCCGAGGCCACAGCGGGGTCATGCAACTGAAACCAACGGCGAAAGCCGGTTTAATCAGCTTTGCGAGCGGATGCTGCCATCCCGGCGCACCCGCAGGTCGATCGACTTGCCGGCGCGGGTGGTGACCGTGCCCACGTAAAAGTAACCGACCGGGGTGATGCGCTCGACGCGTCCCCCCGCCGCCACCTTGCGAAAGGTGGCGCGCACTTCATTGGGCAAACCGTTGAACTTGGGGTTCGGAGGGGTGACGGCGGCCGAGTTTTGAGCCGAAGCGGTGGAGGCCGCGGCGAGGAGCACAATCGCGGCCAGCGCGACGGTGCGGATACGGAACAGGTTCATCGAAAGACCTCCACGAAGGAGGCAAGAACGACCATCAGGTGTTTGGGAAGGCTGTGCGACGGATCGTGAGCGGCGTCTTGGCCTGATCTCGGCTCGGTGGGGAATATGCTTCAACCCGTGGCCTGCTTCAGCTTCGACCCGATGACAGGCGCGCCGCCGGAATCAAGCACGGCGCGATTCCGCCTTTGTAACCTCGTAAAACCCAAACAGGCGCTGGATGAGCAAAAACGCGATCCAGGCGAACAGCATCGTGACCAGCGTATGGCTCAGATAGTGCGCCCCCTTGAGCATCTGATACCCGCCCATCCACCAACCGGCGCCGAGGCCGAGGCCGATCCCCCACCGCTGGACGCGGCGACTGCCCCCGACGAGTCCGGCCAGCGCGAAAAGCGCAAACCCACCGCTCGCATGGCCGGCCGGGTAACACCGTCCGCACCGCTCCGGCTGGAGCTCGGCGGGATGCGGTTCCCATGCCTTGATGTAGGCCACATCGCCACCGTATCGAGTTATCTCATACGGACAGAAAACATTGGTCGTGGCCTTGAGCTGCCCGATCACGATCGGCACGAGCGCGAGCGCGAGCATCACCGCACCAAGGCGCTTGCGTTCGAGTCCCCACCGTTCGCGCCAACGTGTCCGCCCCAGCAACAGGGTCAGCAGCGTGACCGCCAGCAGGATGATGAGGTATTTGGGACCGTTGTAGAAAAAGGCCCGCGGCACCGGCGCCCGTTGGTCCACCCACCACTTCCCGGTGGCGAATTCGAAGAAATGATCCTGCACCCACAGGTCGAGCTCGGTGACCTCGAAGAGCACGATGACCCCGACCAGGGCCGCGAGCGCGGGCCAGAAAGAGCGGTGCAGATTCCAAGGCGTTGGTTGAGGAGCGGCCATTGCCCTCAATCCCCACCGCGCCTGAGCAACTTCTTCAAGTTGAAGTTGGCGCGGAACTTCACAGACACGCCGACCTCCCAGCCATCCGGCCCCCAGGTCACGGGGGTCGCCACGCCCACCCGCCACTGCCCGCGTGAGTTGAAGGTCCACCGATCCGGCACGAGAAAAATGAACCCCGGCCGCACCGTGATGCGGTTCAGGTTATCGTCCCCCAGCAGTGAGGTTGTCGCGTAGTTGGCCTCAAGGGTGAACGCGTGTTGGTCCTGCGGCCACACGAAGCCGGCCGTGAAGGTGTTGGCGTTGGAGTCGAACTCGTTCTTCTCCAAGCGACCCGCCACCGCGGTCGAGCCCAGCAGGTCCAGACCGGTGCCCCAAAACAGCCGCACGCTGTGCCACTCCGGCAGGTTACGGGCAAAGGTGATGTAGGGCTTGGTGTGCTCAAACCCATCGGTCAGCTCAATCGGCGGGTGATCCAACGGGTGGGTGTAGTCGAGTCCGACCGCCATCTCCCACTCCGGCAACAGGCTCCAATCGGAACGGAATTTGGTGCCCAACTGCATCGCGCTCAAGCCCGCCTCGGTGAAGGGAGCCACACGGCCAAGTCCGTGTGCCACGTAGCCTTCCAACGCGGCCGAAATCTCCCAGTGATCCGTCAGGCCGTAGCGCACGCCGACCGGCGCGCGCAGGTAAGCCTTGCGGTGCAGATCGCCAAAATGCGGATGCACGATCAGCCGCAGGAAATTCTTTCTCTCGGTGCGCGGGAGCTCGCTGTTGAAGACCCCTTTGATCTGCACCTCTTCATCCGCGACCGGCTCCGCCGTGGCTTCCGCCCACAGCCCCCCTTCCCCCCAAGCCATCGCCACCACGCCCTGGAGCAACAGTCGGCGCACCCGCCAAGGGAATGCATCAAATCGTTTCATCGCGGGTTGGTTTGGCGGATCTGTTTCCGAAGCGGGGCGGCGCCGGCAGCGGGGCCAATCGGCTCAGGGATTGGTGGCCACACCGGGGACCGGCCGGGCCTCGGCCAGCGCCGAGTAGCGCTGCTGCTCGGCGGGGGTGAGCGCCTCGTAACCACCATTCTGATACAACCAGGCGGCGGTTTGATAGTAGGCGATCACTTCGTCGGGCTCTGGCGAGGGCGCTTCCCGGCGCTGCTGGGCAAAGGTGCCCGGGGTCACGGTGTAGCTGGTGCGACCCGCCAGCGGCGAAAGAATGTCCAGTCGGTTTTCCTCCAGGAGCCCAAGCTTCTGGTAGTTGCCCACCAGGGCGCGGCGGTCGCCACCGGCCTTGCGCACATCCCATCCGTAGAAACGCGAGGCGTAGCTCCAGTTGAGCAGACCAAGCAACGTCGGCGCGTAGTCGACCTGACTCATCAGGTCGTCGATGCGACCCGATTCGATCTGACCGCCCGGCGCATACATGAGCATCGGGATGTGGTAGTTTTTCACCGGCAGCTCCGCGCGACCGGCCACCGACGCGCAGTGGTCAGCCACCACCACAAACACGGTGTTTTTGAACCACGGCTTGGTCGACGCCGCGCGAATGAATTCCCCGATCGCATGGTCGGTGTATTTCACCGCCCCGGCGCGACCCGAAACCTTGGACGGTAGGTCGATCAGCCCTTCCGGATAGGAGTAGGGCCGGTGATTCGAGGTGGTCATCACAAAGTAGTGGAAAGGCTGGCCGGCCGCAAAGGCGGCATCGGCCTCCCGCATGGTCCAGCGGTAGAGGTCGCCGTCGCAGGCGCCCCAGGCGTTGGCGAAGGTAACGTCCTCCTCGCCGACCGTGCCTCGATCGACGATGCGGTAACCGTTGCCGCCAAAGAAGGCGTTCATGTTGTCGAAATAACCGTAGCCGCCGTAGATGAAGGCCGTGTCGTAACCGCGGCTGTTGAAGACTGAACCGAGGGTAAAGAGGTTGTCGTTGCGCGGACGTTTGATGAGCGAACGGCCAGGCGTCGGCGGCAGACTGAGGGACAGCGCTTCCATGCCGCGCGTGGTGCGCGTGCCGGTGGCATACAGGTTGGTGAATAACAGGCTCTTTTCCGCCAAGGCGTCCAGTTCCGGCGTGAGGGAGGACGCGGCATTGAAGACGCCGAGGAAGTCCGCGCTTAAACTCTCCACCGTAATCTGGATCACGTTGAGGTGCTGCTCCTCACCCGGATTTTCCACCCAGCGCAACAGGTCGCGCGGGTTGTCGGTCAGAAAGGTGCTGCCGTCGAACGCGACCTCCTGGCGCATCTCGGCGAAGGCCTCGTCGAGCGGCAGGGTCGCGTAAAAATCCTCGTAGGCGAGTTCGTTGTTCCAGAACGCATTGAAGAGCGACCACTCGCCGTTCTTGGCCAGCTCGCGGTTGTAGGTGTTGTTGAACTGCGGCAGGTGGTCCTGATCGAGGCCCCACGTCACCAGCGCCATCACCAGCAGCCATACGCCCGCCTCGCTGTAGCGGCGCCCCCAGCGCCCATTGGCGTGGTCGAGCCACGCATCCACGATACCGGTGCGGAGGAACCCGGCGTAGATCGCCACCGTGGCAATCAGCAGGCCTGCGAAGATCGCCGGCATCGGGTAGGACTCCTGGATGTTGGCCAGCACCTCAGTCGTGTAGACGAGGTAATCGACCGCGATAAAGTTGAAGCGCACGCTGAACTCGTCCCAGAACACCCATTCCGCAACCGCACCAAACAACACCAACGCCAGCGCGACCATCAGCCCGAGGTGCGCGAGCGCCCGCGCCCAGCGTCGCTCAAAGAAACCCGCCGGCAACAGCGTCAGCACCAGCCAGATCGGCGAACTCCACAACAACGCGGCCGCGAGGTCGAAAACCAGCCCGCTGGCCAACGCGCCGAGCAGCGACAGGTTCCAATCGACCGCCCACATCGAGCGCAACAGCAGCGCGATACGCGTGCAGGTGGCGACCCCGACAAAGAGGACGATGAACACCACGAGGCCGCCGAGGCGGCGTTGGAGAAGACGACTGAACCAGTTCGGCAGTTTCATAAGCTGACAGCCCTGAGGTTACCGGCGTAACATGACCGAAACATGAATGAAATGTGAATACATTGTAATGTAGCGGCATGAGGTCGCCGCGCCCCGTCCGCCGGTTCGAAAGCGTATTCCGTTCTGGTCAAGTTTCGACCTGCGCCGCTACAACCCCACTTCCCCGTGCCTGACGCCAAACCCTTCATCTTCGTCTGCGGACCCGACGACTTCCTCGTCGGTCGCCTGGGCCGTGAGCGCTACGACGAGCTCGCCAAGGAGATCGATGACGAGTTCTCCCGCGAAACCATCAGTGGCTTCGCCAACAACGTCGCCGACGTCGAGGCCGCCATCAACCGCTTCCGCGAGGCGCTCCAAACCATCTCCATGTTCGGCGGCCGCCGGCTCGTCTGGCTGAAGGATGTCAATTTCCTCGCCGACTCCGTCACCGGCCGCGCCGAGAGCACGCTCAAACAGGTCGAGGAACTGCAGCGCCTGCTTGAGGCCAACGACCCCGCCAACGTCGCCGTGCTCATCACCGCCGCGCCCGTCGACCGCCGCCGCGCCTTCCCCAAGTGGTGCGAAAAGAACGGCGACTTCACCCTCATCGGCGGCGACGGCGACGCCTCCGCCCTCGCTGGCGTGATCATGGCCGAGGCCCAGCAGCTCGGCGCGACCTTCGAACCAGGCGCTATCGAGCTCATGCTCACCAAAGTCGGCGCCAACACCCGCCTGCTCATCGAAGAGACCCGTAAGCTCTCCACCGCCGTCGACGACGGCATGGCCATCACCGAGGACCTCGTCGCCGAGCTCACGCCCAACGTCGCCGAGGGCGACTTCTTCGAAGCCGCCGAGGCCTTCTTCAGCGGCGACATCAAGTGGACCCTTGCCGCGCTGCACCGTCACTTCTTTCAAGGCGGCGACGCCCGCCCCATCATCAGCGCCCTGCAAAACCGCAACCGCATCCTCCTGCAGGTGCGCGCCCTGGTCGACGCCGGCGACGCCCGCCTCGGCGGCCGCGGTCTTGACGGTCTGAAGAGCGCCGAATCGACCTACGGTCACCACTTCATCGGCGTGTCAGGGAAAAGCGGATACAACCTCTTCACTCAGAACGCCTGGTATGTCGGCAAACTCGCCAGCAGTGGCAAACTGCCCTCCACCCGCCGTCTGATCGACAACCAGCAGGAGTTCATCACCGCCTTTGAGACGATCATCCGCCGCCCCAACGAACAGGAGGACGTCCTCCGCGAGATGGCCGTCCGCTGCCTCGCGGCCTAGTGCCATGCCCCTTGTCCGCGTCCTCACCGCAGCGATTCTGGCCCTGCTCGTCACCGTCGCCCGGGCCGAGCCGACAGACTCCCCCGTGGACTGGGTTGCGCTGCGGGCGGAGCTGCTGGACCGCGTGACGCGCGGCGAGGAAAAGTCCGACGACTTCAGTCGCTTTCTTGAAGCCTGGTATCGGCAACTCGGGCAGCCCATCGTCATTAACCATCCACGCGAAAACGGCGCCTACTTCATGCCGCTCGTGCTGGCTTCCGCACCCGCGGACCAGTTTCCCGTCATTCAGCAGCAGTTCGCAGCCGACGATCTCCCCAATCGGCACCAGGTATTCCAACGCGCCGTAGTGCGCTTCTCGGCCGACGTGTCCCCGTTGCCCTTCAGTCGCGAAGCTTGGACCCAATCGTCGGCTCGGGGTCGCGATCGCTACCGCTTGCTCAAATCGTTCCTGCAGGAGCACCCGCCTATCGGGCTTTCCGCCGCGAAGATCCGCGAGCACTTGGGTCCGCCCCTGTTCGATTCGGGCTCACAACTCTCCTACGACCTTGGCGAAGGTCCGCAGATGTTGGGCATCGATCCAATGACCGTCATTTTCGTGCTGGAGGCGGATCACGTCGTGTCCTTCCATTTCCAGTCGGGTTAACCTCCACCCGGCCCGGCGTTCGTTCCACCGTTGCCGCTGCGACGGGTCCCGTTCAGCGTCGGCAGCTACGTTTTTTGCCATGAAGTCCCTACCCCTGCTCCTGCTCTTTTTGCTCACGACAACCCTCGCCTGCGCCTCCCCCCTGCGCGTCGGCGTCGGCCGCGCCGACATCACGCCCACCGCCGGCAAGGACGAACTGGCCGGCATGGGTGGGCGACCGGCGATCGTCGAAAAAATCAACGACCCGCTCACCGCCAACGTCGTCGTGTTCGAACAGGACGGACAACGCGTGGCCCTCGTGTCGCTCGATCTCATCGGGATCAGCAACAATGTCTTTGACGCCATCCGCGCCGCCCTCGCGGACCAGCACGGCATCACCCAAACCCTTTGCGCCGTCACCCACACCCATGGCTCGGGTTTCTTCCGCGAAGCACTGCACCCCTTTCTCATCGAGCGCACTCTGGCTGCGGCCAAAGACGCCGTGGCCTCGCTCGAGCCGGCGGTCATCGGCGAGGGCAGCCGCGAACACAACGAGGGCTACAACCGTCGCATCCTCCACGAGGACGGCACCGTCTCGATGATGTGGAACAACAAGGACCACGTGCCCTCCCACCCCGTCGACGACACCCTCGGGGTCATCGCCATCCGCCGCGCCGGCGACGATTCGCCCATCGTGACGCTGGTGAACTACGCCGTGCACCCGGTCATCTCGATGAACTTCGAGGAGCTCATCATATCCGCCGACTGGCCCGGCGCCATGGTGCGCCAAGTCGAAGCAAAAGTCGGCGGCCACTGCATCTTCCTGCTCGGCGCCGCTGGCGACATCAACCCCTACGAGGCCGACATGTTCCGCTACGCCACCGCCGATGAGACCTTTGCCAAGGTTGAGGAAGTCGGCTCCCGCGTCGCCACCGAAGTCATCGCGACCCTCGGCGCCATCGACACCTTCCACGCCGACGCCGCCATTGCTTACGACGCCTTCGACGTGCCAATGGGCCTGCGCAAGGACGGCCCCCACGCCCCCAAGGAACGCGAGATCGAGGTCGCCACCTTTCTCCTCGCCGACCGCCACGCCATCGTGACCATTCCGGGCGAACTCTTCGTCGAACTCGGCATGGACCTTCAGGCGCGCAGCCCGGCCGAAACCACCTGGGTCATGGCCAACGCCTACGACTCCTCCGGCTACATTCCGACCATGACGGCCGCCTGCCAGGGAGGCTACGGCGCGGCCTGGGGCACCTTCCTTGAGTTCGGCGCCGGCGAACGTCTCGTCCACCAGGCGCTCGTGTCGCTCCACTACCTGATGGACCGCGTCAAGCCGCTCGGCGCGCCGGCTCCCGGTAATTGATCGCCTTCCCCGCGTGTCCGACTTCCCGCCGCCCTGCCTGAGCCGCGCCCGCTGGATCTGGCCGGAGAGCCTGCACTGGGACCTCATCAACGGCTACGCCCTGTTTCGGCGCGAGTTCGAATTGCCCGCCGTCCCGCCGGCCGCTCCGCTCTTCATCACGGCGGATCAGTCCTATCAGCTGTATCTGAACGGGCACTACATCGGCCGCGGCCCCGGTCGCGGCTTCCAATCCGCCTGGCCCTGCGACGAGATCGACGTCAGCCCTTGGCTGCGGCCCGGCCGCAACCTGCTCGCCGTTCGCGCCTACAATCCCGGCAAGGGCAACTACCAATACCGCAGCGAGGGTTTCGCCGGACTGCTGGTGGCCGCCGATTGGCACGGATTCACCCTCGCCACCGGCGAGGACTGGCGCTGCCGCCGTCAGACCGGCGTGCGTCGCGACACCGTGACCGCCAGCCTGCAGCTCTTCGCCCAGGAACACATCGACCTGCGCCAGGAGGACCCCGCGTGGACCCAACCCGAGTTCGACGATGGCGCCTGGACCGGCAAAGTCGCCAGCGTCCCCTGGAACGCGCCGCCGTGGCACCAACTCCAACCCCGTGGCACCGCGCGCCTGGAGGAGCCCGTTACCGCGGTGCGGCACGTGATCGGGAAAGCGAACGGCACCGCCCAGACCGACATCGCCGACGCGCGGCTGCTGGGCCACCTGCGCCATGCCGAGGGCCTCGCCCACATCCCGGTTGACGACTCGCCCGACCCGCTCCGTTGCGAGGCCTCACCACCCGGCTCATGGCGCAGCTTCCTGCTCGATCTGGGCAAACCGCATATTGGCGCGCCGCTGGTTGAGATCCGCGGCGCCACCGGTGGCGAAATCATCGAAATTCACCACTTCGAGAGCCTCACGGCCACAGCTGACTCGCTCACCCCCGACTTCAAACCCGACGCCCATGGTCGGCTCACCTTTGCGTCCCGGCTCACCTGTCGGCCCGGCGACCAGCAGCACGAATTCTACCACCCCTACGGCGGCCGCTACCTCGTGGCGGTCGTGCGCAACAATCCGGCGCTGCTCGAGCTGCGTTTGCAGTTGCGTTCCATCCTCTACCCGCTGCGCCATCACGGTCGTTTCGCCACGCCATCCGATCTGGCGTTGGAAAAAATCTGGCAGACCTGCGCCTGGACCCAGCGTATTTGCTCCCTTGATACCTACGTGGACACGCCGGGCCGCGAACAGGCCCAGTGGTGGGGCGACGCCCGGGTGCAGGCCTGGAACACCTTTCATCTCGACGGGGACGCCCGCCTCCTGGCCAAGGGGATCCGCCTCATCGCAAGCCAGACCACCCCGGAGGGCGTGACCTACGGCCACGCTCCGACCATAGCGCACCACTGCATCCTGCCGGACTTCACCCTCATCTGGATCCTCACGCTGTGGGACCACTACTGGCAGACCGGCGACCTCACCCTGTTTCGGGAACAAGGCCCCACCCTGACCCGCGCCCTCGACTACTTCCGAAACTGGACGGACCCCGCCACCGGCCTCCTGCGCTACGACGACCGCCACTGGCTTTTCCTCGATTGGGCCGAGCTGCCCAAGGACGGCCAGCCCACCGTCTATTCCCTCTGGTTGTTGCACGCGCTCGACCGGCTCGCCGACTTGCACCGCGCCTCCGGCGACCACGCCGCGGCGCAAGCCTGCACCGACTGGTCGACGTCACTCCGGCGGGCCCTCGTTGAATTGCTCAACGCCGACGGCCTGCTCACTGACGGCTTCGATCCTGCCGGCGCGCCGCGCAAATCGACCTCCGTGCATGCCCAGACGCTCGCACTCCTCACCCATCTCGCGCCCAAGCACGCCGAGACCATGATCGCACAACGCCTGCTGCCCGCCGTGACCGGCGGCACGCCCGACGTCGTGCAGCCTTCGGCCTATTGGCTCACCTACGTTTACACTGAACTCGCGCAACGCGGTCACGGGGCCGCCGTCGTCGAGGACATTCGCACGCGCTGGTCGGCCATGGCCGACTATGGCGCGACCTGGGAAACCTTCGATCCGCCTCGCGGCGAGTTCAGCTTTTCCCACGCCTGGTCGGCCCATCCGCTGTTTCATCTGATGCAGATTCTCGGCGGCATCCGCCAAACCGCCCCCGCCTGGCGCCAGGTCGAGGTGCGCCCCACTTTCCACGGCGCGAGCGCCGACGTCACCGTGCCCACCCCGCACGGCCCCGTCCGCAGCCAATGGCAGCGCGAGGGCGAATCCCTCCGCGGCCAACTCGACCTCCCGCCCGGCATCAGCGCCACGCTACGTCTCCCCGGCGCGCCCGACACGAGGGTCGCCGGTGAACACCGCTACACCGTCTGAGCCCGCCTTTTGCGTTTGGCACCCGACCCGCCTACGTTCCACGCTCGCGGGTCCCGTCAGATCGAATCCGCAGGCCCGAAACGTCCGCCCAGACCGAATCCGCCCATCAACATGAAAACCCGCACCCTTGCTGTCACCGGACTCGCCGTGGTGGGGCTGCTTGCCGCCGGGATCGGCCTCGCTACGTTCAGCCACCGCGACGAAACCCCGTCTGTCGTGGACAATTGGATACCACCGCGCCCCGACACCGGCGGTTTTCCCGCCGCCCTTGATTCCGCCCTGGCCGCCGCGGAGACCCGCGCCCGCTCAAGCGGCGCGGTGCTGGAGGGCCTGCAGGAGCTGAGCCGACTCTATCACGCCAACGGCTTCTACGACCTGGCCATCCGCTGCTACACGGGCCTGCAGCAACTCGAGCCCGCCGAGGCCCGCTGGCCGCACCTGCACGCCACCATCATCGCCGGGTTCGGGCTGGCCGATGAGGCCCTGGAGCTGTGGGGGACGGTCGTCCGGCTCGACCCGAACTATTTGCCCGCCCGGCTGCGCATCGGTGATGTCGCCCTCAAGGCCAGCCGGCTCGACGAAGCGGCCGCCGCCTACCAGGCCGCGCTCACCGTCGACGACCGGAACCCCTATGCCTTGCTGGGCCTCGCGCGCATCGACCTCGAGCAGGGCCGCGACGAAGACGCCCGCCGCAAACTCGAGACGGTGGTGAAAGAGTCTCAGCTCACGATCGGCTACGACCTGTTGGTGAGTGTGTATGAGAAGATCGGCCTTATCGCTCAGGCCAACGCCATGCGCGCTTACGCCGGCGCGGCCACCGGCATCTATCAGGATCCGCCCGACCCCTGGCTCGATGCCCTCGTGGAGCAGTGCTATGACCCCTACCGCCTCGCGCTCGAGGCCGGCGCACGGGCCCGCCGCGGCGATTCGGCCAAAGCGATCGACCTGTTGCAACGGGCGGTCGAGCTCGATCCGACCGACATCACCGCCCGCTACCAACTGGGCAATCTCTACCTCGAACAGCAACGCACCGCCGAGGCGATCGAAGCCTTCCGCCTTTGCACCATCCACGATCCGGGGTTTTCCGACGGCTGGGGCAAACTCAGCGCCGCGGTCGCACAGAGCGGGGACATCGCCGCCGCCGAACGCATCATCGAAGAGGGCCTGGTCGCCATTCCCGATTCGCCCAGCCTGCACCGCATGCGGGCCCGCCGGCATTGGTCGCGCGGTGACCTCGGCGCCGCCATCACCGACTTTCGCACCGCCATCAAGCTCAGGCCCAACGATCCCGGCGGCTACCTCGAACTCGGCATGGTGATGAATCAACAGGGCCGCACCCGCGAGGCGGCGCAACTCTTCGAGACCGCGCTCGTTTACGATCCGGCAAACCCGACCGCGCTCACCGGCCTCGCCCTCCGCGACATCGCCGCCGGCGATCGCGAGGCCGCCGACGCCCGGATCGCCCGCATCGCCGCACAGCCGCGCGCCAGCCAGGAGGAAATCAACCGCCTGCGGGAAGCCTACCTCCGTCAGTTCGGCGAGTATCCCCGTCGGTGAGTCGCCCCCCGGCGCCGGTTGCAGGCGACACGCCCCCGCCCGTATCCCGGCGGCCGCGGGAACGGCTTTTGCATTTGGCACGGAGCCCGCCGTCGCTTCACGCTCGCCGGTCCCGCCATGTCGAAGTCGAAAGCCAAGTCCTCCGCCCCGGTCAAAACCGCCGCCGCCACGGCGCCCGCCATCACCAACGTGTTGGCCGAGCGCTACGCCTCGCCCGCCATCAAGGCCATCTGGTCGCCGACCGGCCGCGTGGGCATCGAACGCGACTACTGGATCGCCATCATGAAGGCCCAGCGCGACCTCGGCATCGCCATTCCGGCCAAGGCCATCGCCGCCTACGAGAAGGTGAAGGACCAGATCGACCTCGCCTCCATCGATGCCCGCGAGCGCGTCACCCTGCACGATGTGAAGGCCCGCATCGAGGAATTCAACGGCCTCGCCGGCTTCGAATCCATCCATCTGGGCCTCACCTCCCGCGACCTCACCGAAAACGTCGAGCAACTCCAGATCCACCGCTCGCTCGCGGTCATTCGCCAGAAGGCCGCCGCCGCCCTGCTCGGCTACGCCAAACGCGCCAAACAATACCGCAAACTTCTGCTCACCGGCCGCACCCACAACGTGCCCGCGCAGCCGACCACCCTCGGCAAGCGCATCGCCATGTTCGGCCAGGAGATGCTCGCCGCCTTCACCCACCTCGACGAACTCGCCGCCCGTTACCCGGCGCGCGGACTCAAGGGCGCGGTGGGCACCCAGCTCGATCAATTCACCCTGCTCGGCGGTGATGCCACCAAAGTCGCCCGCCTTGAAGCCAAGGTTCTCCAGCATCTCGGTTTCAAGGAGGCGCTCAACGCGGTCGGTCAGGTGTATCCACGTTCCTTGGACTTCGAGGTCGTCTCGGCCCTCCACCAGGTCGGCGCCGCCGCCGCCAGTTTTGCCACCACCCTGCGCCTCATGGCCGGCCAGGGTCTGTTGACCGAAGGCTTCCAGAAGGGCCAAGTCGGCTCCTCCGCCATGCCGCACAAGATGAACGCCCGCAACTGCGAGCGCATCTGCGGTTTCTCCACCATCCTCTCCGGCTACGTCGCCATGACCGGCGCCCTCGCCGGCGATCAGTGGAACGAGGGCGACGTGTCCTGCTCGGTCGTGCGCCGCGTCGCCTTGCCCGACGCCTTCTACGCCATCGACGGCCTGCTTGAGACGCTCCTCAACGTGCTCAACCAGATGACCGTGTTCCCCAAGGTCATCGCCGCCGAGTCTGCCCGCAACCTGCCCTTCCTCGCCACCACCACCATCATGATGGCCGCAGTGAAACAGGGCGCCGGACGCGAGACCGCGCATGCGGCCATCAAAGAGCACGCCCTCGCCGCCGCCGCCGCGATCCGCGAAGGCGCCGAGCCCGGCATGGTCGATCGCCTTGCCGCCGACGAGCGCCTCGGCCTCGCCGCCGCCACGATTCACAACATCCTCATGGATACCGACCGCTTCGTCGGCGCGGCGCCCGCTCAGGTCGACGCCTTCGTCGCGTCCGCCCGCGCCGCCGCCAAGAAGGTCAAAGGCGCGAGCGCGATCAAGCCCGGCAAGCTGCTCTGAGAGCCGCCCCCGGCCGGGGGTATCGACGTTTGCATTCGGGTCGCGACCGCCTACCTTGGCGAACCACCCCGAAGCGGCCGATGCCCCCAGCTCCCGATACCCCCGAACGGCAGCGGCCCCGTGCCCACCGCCGTTCGATTCTTGTGCGCCGAATGGTCGCGATGGCCATCGTTTGCGCCGCGCTCACCCCACTCCCGGTGGCCGCACAGGAGGTCGTGAAGCTCCCGCCTTTCATCGTGAAGGAGCCGCTGCTCGGTCCGCAGTGGCGCATCGCGCGGGTCGATCGCTTCGAGGTCCTGAGCCGGTCCAAAGATCGCAAAGCCCGCGCCATGGTCGAGGCCTACCGGGCCGCCTTCCCTAAGCTTGAGGTGCTGCTCCCGCCCCGCTTCCTCGCCGCGTTCGACGAACCGATCAAACTGATCATCTACGACGAAAACCTCTGGCCCGTATCGACGCAGGAGGCGGTTGCCGCGATGTTGGCCGACATTTCGGACCGCGTCCCCGAGGCGGATCTCCCGTCAAACGACGAAACTCACTTCGACCGGATGCGCGCGCCGTGGTTGACCAGTCAGCCGGTTCACGCGCCTCACGAACGAAGCACCCCGATTCCGGCGGAAGCCCAGGTTCGTCCCTCCGTCTTCTTCACCGACATGCGTCTCACCGACCTCGATGAGGTCGTGATCTTCTCACTGGCCCCCGCGGGCACCGACCACCGTTTCAAGATCTCTCTGCGCTCCACCCTCGTGGCGCATCTCATGGGCAAGCGCACGCCGTCGCTGCCGCGTTGGTTCCTGCGCGGCTTTCTCGAGGTCTACCGGGAGGTCCAGTTCGACAATTTCGGCCTGCGGCTGCCGCCTCTCGAGCTCGCGACCGCCAGCGAGACGCGGGCCGCCCGCCGCGATGCGACGGTCATGACGAAGGATTTCGTGCCCCTCCTCACCCTCCTGTCCGACGCCGGCGAGCCCACCGACTATTTCAATCGCGATCGCCAACTCGGCCTGCTGGTGCGCTGGGCGCTTGACCCCAAGGGCGGCAACCAGCCGGAGGCTCTTTGGACCTTGGTGGACGACGCCTGCCGCAAACCGGTCGACGCGGCCATGCTGCACCGCGCGTTTCAACAGAGCGCGGCCGAGCTGGAAAAAACCCTCGTCGACTATGCGCCCACGGCGTTGCGCGAGAGTGTGCGTTGGCCCCAGCCGGAGCTCCCTGCGGCGGACATCACCTTCGAACGGGCCACGAGCGTCGACGTCGCCCGTATCAAGGGCAACTGGGAGCGACTCGAAACCGATTGGGTCCGCCACAACCACCGCGAGTTGGAGGCCAACTACGCGGAAAAGGCGCGCGAAACCCTCTGGCGCGGCGGGCGACGGGGCGACCGCGATCCGCAGCTGCTGGTCGTCCGCGCCTTGTTCGAGCTCGAGTCCGGCGACACCGCCGCGGCCATCACTCTGCTCGAAACCGCGGCCGCGGCCAATGCTCCGCTGCGCCCTCGCGCCTATCTGGAGCTCGCCCGCCTGCAGTTTGAGCGTTGGCAGACCGACAACGCCGGCACCGACACCGCGCTCACCGCCGCGACCGCCGCGCCCTGGCTGGATTGGCTCCGCCTGGCCAGCCGCGGTTCGCCGCAAATGCTGCCAGTGTTCCACACCTATCTGGACATCCTGGCGGTGCGGCAGGCGCCGTGGGACGAGGCGGATCGGCGATTCCTGAGCGAGGGCGCCGCCGCCTTTCGCTCCGATGCCCGGCTCTCGCCTTACTAAACCGGGCCAGCGCACTCGTCTCCCGTTCGCCCAAAATTACGTTTGCCAGCCCGCAAACCGCCGCGCCACCTTCACCGTTCTCTCAACCGAATCCCTTTCCCTGATCTTTATAGACCCAACACCATGGCCGAAGAACTCGTAGGTAATATCTTGGTGGGCCAATCCGGTGGCCCCACCGCCGTCATCAATGCCAGCATCGAAGGCGTCGTCTCCGAAGCGCTGAATCACGACTGCATCGAGGAGATCTACGGCACCCTCAATGGCGTGCTGGGCATCCTCAACGAAGACTTCATCGACCTCGCGTCGGAGTCCCAGCAGACCATCCGCGGCCTGCGCCATACCCCCGGCGCCGCCCTCGGCACCTGCCGCTACAAGCTCAAGAAGCAGGCCGATTTCGAGCGCGTGCTCGAGGTCTTCAAGGCCCAGAACATCCGCTACTTCTTCTACGCCGGCGGCAACGATTCGCAGGACACCGCCGACAAGATCTCCAAGCTCGCCCAGGAACAGGGCTACGAGCTGCGTGTCATCGGCATCCCGAAGACCATCGACAACGACCTGCCCGTCACCGACCACTGCCCCGGCTACGGTTCCGTGATCAAGCACGTCGCCACCACCGTCCGCCAGATGGCCTGCGACCACGCCGCCATGGGCCAAGGCGACCTCGTCTCCATCCTCGAGGTCATGGGCCGCAACGCTGGCTGGATTGCCGCCGGCGCCGCCCTCGCCAAGCGCCGCGACCACCCGCACGACCCGCCCCACATCATTCTCCTCCCGGAGGTCGCCTTCTCCGCCGAGAAGTTCATCGCCGACGTCCAACGCACCCTCAAGCGCGACAAGTATTGCTTGATCGTCGTGGGTGAAGGTCTGGTCGACGCCGACGGCAATTACGTCGCCGCCGCCGAGGCCACCGATGCCTTTGGCCACGCCCAGCTCGGTGGCGCCGCCGACTTCCTGCAGCGCCTCGTCGAGGCAAACCTGCCCGGCATCAAGGCCCGCACCGCCAAGCTCGGCATCCCCCAGCGCGCCGCCGTCACCAACGGTTCCCAGACCGACGCCGACGAGGCCTTCCTCGCCGGTCAGGCCGCCGTCAAGGCCGCCATCGCCGGTGAGACCGACAAGATGGTCACCCTCCTCCGCGGCGACGCCGACCACTATACCTGCGAAACCGGCCTGGCTCCCCTCGCCGACATCGCCAACGGCGTGAAGAAGCTCCCCAAGGAGTGGATCAACGAGGACGGCATCAGCATGAACTACCAGTTCGTCCGCTACGCCACCCCGCTCATCCAGGGCGAGACCAAGGTCCCGTCCGACAACGGCCTCCCGACCTTCGCCAAGCTCGACAAGGTCCGCGTCCAGCGCCAGCTCGAGCCCTACGACCTCTGAGCGTAAATTGCTCACCAAACTCTCAGGCCGCCCGAAACCCGGGCGGCCTTTTTCATGGCCCCGGTCCGTGTGCTTTCGTCTTTCTCTTTATCTTTCTCCCCGCCGACCGGAATCCGCCCGCCACTTCGCCCCGTGAGGAGAAAGAGAACGATAAAGACGCAAGAGAAAGACCGGTCACCGCAGTTCGCCCCCCAGTCCACGTTCACCCCCGCAAAAATCTGGCAACAAACGCTCCGGATTTGCGCCCACTGCCGGCAAACGCTTCGGTGAGCGGTTCCATGAAAACCCTCCCCCGCGTTCTCACCTGCAGTGCGATTCTCGCCGCGCCCGCGTTCCTATCCGGGCAGACGACCGAGCCCGTGATCGAGGTGCCTGCCTACGAGGTGGTGACCACCCGCCTTACCACCACCAACGCCAGTCCGACGACCGACGTGCTGCTCGACGCCACCGCCAGCCCGTCCGAGTTTGCCCTGCCCGCGCTCGCCAACGAGATTGCCGGCTTCACCGTCGGCTCCAACCAGTCGCGCTCCTTCACCGACACCTTTGCCATCCGCGGCCTCACCAACACCCCCATTTTCGGCGCGCCCGCGGTCACGGTCTACCTTGACGACCTGCCTCTCGGCTCCGGTTTCACCTTCCCGTCGGACCTCACCGGCTTCGCCCGCGCCGAACTCCTGCGCGGTCCCGGCGCCGGCACCCGCTTCGGCCGCTCCGGCCCCGGCGGCATCCTGCTCCTGTCCACCCCGGCCTCCCCGGCCGCCACCACCGGAACGCTCACCCTCGCCGCCGGTGACCACGGCAGTCGCACCGCGACCTACACCGCCGCCACCGCCGCCAGCGCTGAAACCGACGCCTACGTCGCCGCCACTTGGCACGAACGCGACGGCTATGTGCGCAACACCACTCTCAACCAGGACGTGGATCCCCAGGAAACCCTCAGCGCCCTCGCCCGCTTCCGCTATCGGCCGACCGACACCACGGAGTTGACCTTTTTCCTCAACGCCCTGCGCGCCCGCGACGGCGCCCAGCCTCTCGTGCCACTCTTCGGCCCGCTCCACACCGTGCAACGCAGCGCCGAAGGCGTGACGGAACTCGACTCCCTCAACTCCGCCTTCACCGCCGCCTTCGCCCTGCCCACCGGCCGCCTCACCGCCACCACCGGCTACAGCAACTGGGACATGGGACCTTACAACAACACCCTCGACTTCGGTTTTGCCGAACTCGGCAACGGCTCGACCCTCAAGCAGCGGAACCTCTCCGAAGAGATCATCTACACCACCGCCATCTGGCGCGTCGGCCTCTTCGCGAACGACGGTCGCACCAACGGTTCCTTCATCCGCGCCTTCGGCGGCCAGACCTTCGAGGAATCCAACTACCAGTTCGACACGCTCGACCTCGCCCTCTTCGGCGAAGCCACCTATCAGGCCAGCGACGCGCTTTCGCTCACCTTTGGCCTGCGCCTGGTGAAGACCGAGATGGACAGCGTGCGCACCGAAATCATCCCAGTCCCCGGCGTCACCCCGGCCGAGCACAGCTCCGATGCCATCCTGCCGCACCTCGACCTGCGCTACGAACTCGGCGGCACCACCACCGCCTTCGCCAACATTGCCATGGGCTACAAGACCGGCGGCTTCTCCGCCTTCACCGGCAACGCCGTGCTCGCGCCCTACGACGCCGAATTCACCACTGCCTACGAAGCCGGCCTCACCCACACCAGCGCCGACGGCAAGTTCTCCGCCACGCTCCGCGCCTACCTCTACGACATCGACGACTACCAGATCGAACGCTCCTTCGCCACCAACGCCGTCGCCGACGATTACCTCGTGGTCAACGCCGACGCCGCCCGCTCCATCGGCGGCGAACTGGAACTCGCTTGGCACCCCCTCGAAGGCCTCGACCTCGCCGCCGCCTACGGCCGCACCGACGCCACCCTCACGGGCTTCACCGATCCCTACGCCGGCACGGTCTACGACGACAACCGCGTGCCCTACGTGCCGGCCTACGACGCCCACCTGCGCGTCGACTACCGCCACGCCAGCGGCGCGTTCCTGGGCGCAACGCTGACCAGCATCGGCAAAACCTACTACACCGAAGCCGAGGATCCCACCTTCGCCCAGAACCGCTACACCCTGCTCGGCGCTCGCCTCGGCTACAGCACCGAACGCTACCGTATCCAAATCGTGGGCACCAACCTTACCGACGAAGGCTACTACAGCGCCATCACCCCCGGCACCTTCCACGGCACCCCCGGCGTCCCCCGCAGCGTCTTCGGCGAGCTGACCCTGCGATTCTGAGCCGCCGGTCCGGCCCGCTCCTTCTTCCCAAAGCCGACTCGTGCCGAGTCGGCTTTTGTTTCGCCCGGCACCGCCAAGGGACCATTCTCCCGGACTGCACCATGTCCACCGATCCGCTTTTCGGTCACCCTTCTCCATCGTCGGCGCCCGCTGCCCCCGACCGCCGGATTCTCATCGTCGATGACGAACCCGGGCCGCGCACCGCGTTGGCCATCGCCTTGAGTGATCGCTACCAGGTCGTTGAAGCCTCCGGTGGCCGCGAGGCCGTCAGCATCGCGGCAATGCAGCCCTTCGATTTGGTGCTGCTCGACATCTGCATGCCCGACTGGGACGGCTTCACCACCTTGGCGAAACTGCGCGAGGCCGATCCACCGCTCACCGTGCTTATGCTGACCGGGGTCGACGGCTCCGCCCACATCCGCGAATCGATGCGCATTGGCGCCCGTTACTTCATCCCCAAGGCCCAGCCGTTGCCGGTGCTGTTCGAGGCAATCGACAGCTTCATCAACGAAACCCCGGTCAAACGCGGCGAGGCCCGGCTCGCCGCCGAAACCCGGCGCATCGCCATGCAACAGCGCGAGGAGCTCAAGGCCAACCGGCCCAAACTCTGGCAAAACGACGCCACCAGTTGCTTCATGCACGATCTGTCTTCGCCGCTGCTGATGATCCAAATCTGTCTGCAGGTCCTGCACCGCGAGATCAACGACGCCACCCAAACCGACCCGACCCTCGCCCGGCTCGAGCGGACCCTCGAACACATGGGCAAGGCCACCGACTATTGCCGGCAACTCACCACCAACTGGCGCACCCTGCATCGCCACACCGAAGGTTTCGTCGCGACCGACCTGCGCCAGATCGCCGCCACCGCCGCCGAGGTGGCCTTGCTGCCCTCAACCCGGATCTCCTTCACCGGCGCGGCCAGCGCGAACGTCCACGGCTCACCGCTCGATCTGACCCGGCTGTTTCAAAACCTCATCACCAATGCCTGCCAGGCTGGCGCCCGCCACCTCACCTTGGATATTGCCGCCCTGGCGGATCCCAAGCGTATCCGCGTTACCATGACAGACGACGGCGAGGGCATGTCGGCCGAACGGCTCGCCGCCTTGGACGGCCCGCCCGAACGTTCCGAATCCGCCGATAACGGCCTGGGCGTGCTCATCATCCGCCAGATCGCCACTGCCCATGGCGCTTCGCTCGCCTACACCTCCACCCCCGGCGTCGGGTCGCGGGTCACGCTCGAGTTTCCGGTCGCCTGACCGAAGGGGTCCCGGGAGGTGACCGCCGGGACCAGCGCCAGCGGCATCTCGATCACAAACTCCGCCCCGCCGCTCGCCGGGTTGCGCACGCGCACCTCGGCATTGTGCAAGCCGAGCACCACTTTCACAAACGCCAGCCCCAGGCCCACCCCACCCCGGCGCCCGGCCGGGCCTTCGGCCGCTTTCGTCGAATGGAAAGCATCCCAGATCCGGTCCAGTTCATCCGCCGGAATACCCGGCCCGTTGTCACTCACCGTCACGCGCACCACCGCCCCCACCCGCACCCGCACCGCGATGCGCGGCTCGCGCCCCGGCACGGCCCGCGCAGCGTCGATCGCGTTGGAAAACAGATTGGTGAACACCTGCACCAGTTCGGGTTGGGAACCGTGCGTGCGCGCCGGCCCTTCGCCCTCCTGCGCCACCTCGAACCACGCCGGCAACGCATCGTAGTTCGCCACCGTGCTGTTGATCGCCTGCGCAATCACCTCGTTCAGCTCGACGACCTGAAACCCCGAGCGCGCGCCCTGCGAAAGCGCCATCACGTTTGAGATCAGCGCGTTCAACCGCGTGACATCCTGATTCACCTGCTCCTGCAGGGCCAGCGCCTGCGCCCCCCGCCGCATGCCCACCAGATCGACGAAGACCCGGATGCTCGCCAACGGATTGCGGAACTCGTGGGCAATGCCCGCAGCCAAAGTGCCGAGCGACACCATTTTTTCCGTATCACCCGCCCGCCGCTCGATGCGTTTGGTCCGCACCACCCGGCCGACCTCGAGGCAGAGCCGCGCGGCCAACTGCTCGTCAAACTCGGTGAGGAAGCCACCCGAATCCGCGGGTATCCGCACAAACAATACACCGATCCGCCGCTTCGCATCCGCCGGGTCAACGATGTCGAGGCGGGAAAGCGCCGGGTCCGCCCGCAAGGTCGGCAGCTCGCCGGGCGACGCATCATCCCCCACCCAACGATCGGAATGCGCGTGCAGCCCCCACGTATCGCCCCCTTCCCGGCGCACATAGAGCGCGATCTCGCCGCCCCGGAAAACCTCGCGCAGACCGGTCACCAATTCCGCGAAGACCTCCTCCTCATTGGGCGACAACCACAACCGCTTGGCCAAGGCCTCCAGCGCGAGTCGGCGCTCCAACAACTGCGGCGCCACCCGGCGCTCCAGATAACCTTCCAACACCCGCCGCAAACGACTGCCCCAACGATAAGCCAGCAGCATCGTCGCATAGGCCGTAAAGCCCAGCGCCACCCATTCAAATTGCGGCCCCACCATCGCCGCCAACCCGACGTAGACCACGGATGCCACCGCCACAAACCCCGCCGGCACCGCCATCTCGGCAATGATCCGCGCCAGCCCCAAATTGAACGGTAGCAAACGAAACCGGATCACCGCGACGCAGACGCCCAGCATGTGGAGCCCCACCAGCGGCGTGCCGACCGGCGGAATCGGCAAGCCATACCAAGCCGGAAAATTGGTCGCCCCGCCCAGGAATCCCACCGCGCCTGACAACACCACGTAGGAGAGTTGATTGCGCTCCCGTCCCACCGCCCGGTCGTAGTGCCGCAGCAGCAAAAGATTCGCGCGCAACGCCACGCCGGCGAACACAATCAGGTAGAGCCAATAACCGCTTCCCGCCACCGGCCAGTGCATCACTCCCACCTGCGCACTCACCCCCGCCACCACGTAGTCCGTGAAACTGAATGGCACCAGCAACAACGTCGCCCCCGCATAAAACCGCGCCTCCATGCCACCCGGTCGGCCCACAATCGCGCAGGCCAACATAAAGAACGCGACCGGAATACAGATTGCCGCCGCCGACAAACACCTCAGCCACCAGATCGCCCGCTCGGCGTCGCCTTCGTGCAACCACAACACGTAGAACCCCGACCACGCCGCGATGAACAAAGCCTCCCACAAGAACCGCCGCGAGCGCCGATCGTCCCGCCGTCGCGGCCAGATGAGCGCCGCCGCGATCAACGTGATCCCCACGTTGAACAAACCGGAGAAGATCCCAAACGCGGTCATGCTCGTGTCACCATCCGCGAAATCCCCGACTGCTGTCGAGTCCGGGCTGGTTGAGTGCACCGTCGCCTCCCCCCCGGGCTCGATCCTTGCTCCACGCCCGGACCCATGCTCGATTTTACCATGCACCCTATTGTGGACCCAACTCGCACCCGGTTCGCGGTCGCCGGCGCTCTCTTGCTGGCGTCGGCCCTCTTCACCGGCTGCGCCCGCACCGACCCGATCGACACCGCCCGCGCACAAAACCAGATGCTCATGGGCATAGGCGGCGAACCGTCTTCGCTCGATCCTCATCGTAACACCGGCTCGTCCGAGTCGCAGATCATCAGCGCCTTGTGGGAGCCACTGGTCGATTGGAACGAAGACGCGTCCGAGGTCGTGCCGGCGGCGGCCGCGAGTTGGGAGATCTCGCCCGATGGTCGCATCTACACCTTCCACCTCGACCCGCGGGACCGCTGGTCCAACGGCGAACCGGTCACCGCCTCCCAATGGGTCGAGTCCCTCCGCCGCTTTGTCACGCCTTCCCTCGCCGCTGAACTCGCCGCCAAGGCCTACCCGATCCAAGGCGTCGAGTACTACTTTCTCGGGCGCTCCACCGACCCCTCGACCCTCGGCTTCGCGGCCCCCGACGAACACACGCTCGTCATCGCGCTGGCCGAGCCTTCGGCCGGGTTTCTGGGGAAACTCACGGCCTATCCCTGGCTCCCGGTGCACTTCCCCAGCCTGCGCGAACACGGCGACCCCTACAGCCTGAGCACCAACTTCACGAAACCCGGTGAACTCGTCTCCAACGGCCCCTACCAACTCACCGCCTGGCGCACCAACCAATACGTGGAGGTGCAACGCAACCCTCACTACCCGCGCAGCGTGCGCGCCGATTCGATCCGCTTCTTCGCCATCGAAAGCCTCGATACCGAGGAACGCGCCTACCGCACCGGCCAGCTCCACATCACCAACGGCGTGCCGTCCCACAAGATCGCCGCCTACCGCGAAGCTGGCGACCCCGCCCTGCGCGTCACCCCGCGCGTCGCCACCTACTACGTGTCCTTCAACCACACCCGGCCACCCTTCGACGACGTGCGCGTGCGCCAGGCCTTCGCCCGCGCGATCGATCGCCAACAGCTGACCGAGTCCGTGCTGCGCACCGGCGCCCCGCCGTCCTACGCCTTCGTCGGCCCGGTGCCCGGTCACAGCCCCGGTGCCAGCCTCACCGAATCCGTGGCCGAAGCCCGCGCTCTCCTCGCCGCCGCCGGCTACCCGGACGGCGCCGGCTTCCCCCCGGTCGAATACCTCTACAACACCAACGAGCGCAATCAGCAGACCGCCGAGGCCTTGCAACAGATGTGGAAGGCCGCCCTCGGCGTCGACGTCACCCTCGTCAATCAGGAGTGGAAGGTCTACCTCGACAGCCGTCAGCAAAAGGACTTCGACCTCGCCCGCGCGGCTTGGCTGCCCTGGACCCCCGAACCCATCGAGCTCTACGAACTGCTGCTCTCCACCGCCGGCACCAACAACTCCGGCTGGGCCCATCCCCGCTACGATGCGCTCTACGAGCAGGCGCTGCACACCGTCGACCCCGCCGCCCGCGAAGCGCTCTATCACCAGCTCGACGCCATCCTGCTCGCGGAAATGCCGGTGATACCCTACGCCTACCACGCGTCCACCCGACTGGTGCACCCCAGCATCGACAACTGGCGCCAGAACATTCTCGAGACTACCCCTTGGCGACTCGTGGGCTTCGGCCGAAGTGATTGAAGCGGAAACGGCGAGACCCCTCGCGCCGATCCCGCTTCCGCCCACTGCTAGGCCCATTCGTATCTAGGCCGCTTGGGAATCTACCCCGTTCCTCCCTAGATACCTTGCATGGGCATGGGGGCGGCACCACAAACACGGCCATGAACGCCGCCACTTGGTCCTCTTCGGGGGATCGGGATCTCAGCGGTCGTCGCCTGGCCTGGCGTCCTCAGATTTGCCGACTCCCGTGGCACTTTTTACTCCTTCTGCTGATTCTAGCCGGAGCGGGCTGCGTGCGTGAATCTGATCTACTGACACAAGCACAGGCGGGCGCGCCCCTCCGGATCGGTTACGCGATCGAAGCCCCCTTTTCCTACGTCTCCGCCGATGGCCATCCGACCGGCGAGTCCGTGGAACTCGCTCGCTGGGTCGCCTCCCGACTGGACATTCCGCACGTGGAATGGCGGCTCCACCCGTTTTCCGATCTCATCACCGCCCTGGAGCATCGTGAAATCGACGTGATCGCGGCCGGAATGTTCATCACCGCGGAACGCCAGCAACGCGTCGCCTTTTCCGTGCCCACCTTCCGCGTGCGCCCGGGCGCCTTGGGTCGCGCCGCCGATCCACTTTTTTCCGACACCGCCCAGCCGATGGAACCCGAGGCCCTCGCCCAGCTCGACGTCGGCGTGCTCGCGGGCTCCGTCGAGGAGTCCCTCTGCCACACAAAGCACTACGACGCGGCCTCCGTGGTCGCCACCCCCGACGTATTGACCGCGGTCTCCTTGTTGCGCGCCGGCGACATCGACGCCCTGTTGCTCAGCCAACCGTCCCTGCGACTGCTCGCCCGCGAAGCGCCCGATTTGAAAATGCGGCGACTGGACCCCTTGGAAACCGCCGTGGATTCGACCGGTGCCTTCGCGTTCCGCCACTCCGACCCCCGCCTGCGCGAAGCGTGGGACGAAGCGCTGCATGACTTCCTGGCCACCCCGCAACACCTCGAACTGATCACACCGTTCGGACTCGACGCCCGAAACCTGCCTTAAATCCCCCCCCTCAACCACCCTCCCGTCTTGCCACTTTCGCCCCAACCCCCGGCCCGTGGTTCCCGCGCCTACTTCTGGCTCCGCCTCACCACGTTTGGCGTGCTGGTCGGGGGCGCTTTGCTGATCACTTGGACTCTGGTCGGGCGCAACTCCCTCGAGCGCCTCGAACAACAACTCAACGAGATCCGCGACATCCACCATGACCTCGATCAGGGCATGCTGCACGTGATGCTGGCGGATGAGACGGACGGACCTTTCCAGCGCGACGCCGGCATTGCTTTCTTCCGCCAATCACTCAACCGCCTCGAAAAGCACCACCTCGTCATCGCGGCCCTGGCCGACGCTGGCGCCTCGCCCCTGCTATCCGACCTGTCGGCAGATATCCGGCTGTTCGCACGACTGATCGACACCGTCCCAACCGAGTCGCCGGGGCTTTCGGCGGCCGACCGCGCCCGCCTGCGCACCGCCTTCCATCGACTCACCCGCCACCTGCACCGAGCCGAGACCCTCGCCCGCGGCGCACTGCGCGATCACACCGGCCACCTGGAGCAACGCGTATTGATTTCAGCACTACTGGCGGCCGTGTTGCTCATCGGCCTCATCTTGGGCGCGGTGAAAACCATTCGCCGCCTCACTGCCGACGCCGCCCACATCCGCTCCCGGGAGACCCTGATCCGCAACATCGGCGACAATCTGCCCGATGCCTACGTCTACCAGTGGCAACGCCACGCCGACGCGCCCCCGCGCTTCACCCATCTTTCCCGCGGCGTCGAACGCGTTCACGGCATCGCCCACGCCGCCGCACTGGCTGATGCCAGCGTGCTGCTCGAACAACTGTCCGCCGCCAGCCGCAGCCGCCTGTTCGCCGCCGAGGCCCACCACGGCCGTGAACTGCGCCCTTTGGAGATCGAAGTCCCCTTCGTGCGCGCCGACGGCGAAACCCGGACGCTGCAACTGCGTGCCCGCCCCCAAAGCCTCGCCGACGGCACCTTGCAGTGGGACGGCATCGCCGCCGATATCACCGACCAAAAACACCGCGAAATCGCCCACCGCGAAATCGACGCCGATCTCCATGAAATCAGCGAGCTGGCGCACATCGGCACCTGGTCCTTCGACCCGATCACCGGCGACGGCTACTGGTCGGACGAGGTCGCACACATCCACGACCTCTCCCCCCACGACCCCGCGAGCCGCGACATCGGCCTGCTCTATTACCCCGAACCCTGGCTCAGCCACATCAAACAGGCCATCGACGACGCCGTCCAACACGCGCGGCCCTATGAACTTGAGCTTTGCATGCACACCGCCGCCAAACGCACCAAGTGGGTGCGCGTCCTCGGCTTTCCGGTGGTCCGCCAAGGCGAGGTCCTGCGGGTGCGGGGCACCATCCAGGACATCACCGAACGCAAACTGGCCCGGATCGACCTCGCGCAACGCGAGGCTCAGTTCCGCCTGCTCTTCGAGGAGGCCGCCGACGGCATGCTCATCCTCTCCCGCGACAACCGGGTGCGGGAAATCAACCAGCACCTGCTCGAGCTGCTCGGTCGCGAACGCAGCGAGGTGCTCAGCCTGCCGCTGAGCGACCTCGTCAACCTGGCCGACCGCGACCGGCTGCGCGAGAGCCTCCGGTCCATCGACACCGGCGCCGTCGATCTGATCGAAGTCCAATTCCGCACCGCCGACGGCACTTTCGTGGAAACCGAAATCGGCATCCGCCGCCTTTCCGACGAACGCACGGTCTGCATCGTGCGCGACGTGACCCGCCGCCGGCGCGCCGAGCGGCGATCCGCCCTGCAGGTCGCAGTCACCTCGGCCCTCGCCCGCGGCGTGCGCCTCGACGAATCCGCCGACCAGGTCATCGAACTCTTCTGCGAATATCTGAACTGGGACTACGGCGTCTACCGCCGCGTCAACGGCGGCCGCACCCACCTGGTCTACGTGGCCCACTGGTTTGCGCACGACGCGGACTTGAGCGATCTATCCGACCACCATCGCGAGGCCCCCTTGCCCCGCGGCGAAGACTTTGCCGGTCGCATCTGGCAGAAACAGCAGGCCCTCTGGGAAAACCTGGGGGACCTGGACGAGACGACGCGCACGGGTGCGGAGGTGCGGCTGCTCCTCAAACTTGGCGTGCAATCGCGCCTCGGGTTTCCCGTCATCCTCCGGGACAGCACCCTCGGTATTTTCGAGTTCTACAGTCGCCGGCGCCAGTCGCCGCGCCCGGAGTTGCTCAACTTCCTCGTCGGCCTCGGCACCCAGTTTGGCCTCTACCTGGAACGGCTGCGCCTCGATCAGTCCGTGCTCCAGGCGCAGAAAATGGAAGCAATCGGCACCCTCGCCGGAGGCATCGCCCACGACTTCAACAACCTGCTCTCCGCTATTCTGGGCCATACCGACCTCGCACTCTACTCCCTCGATCAACCGGCGGAGGCCAGCGACAACCTGCAGCAGGTCAAACAAGCCAGCAGCCGCGCGTCCGCCCTCGTGCGCCAATTGCTCACCTTCTCCCGCGGCCCCGACGCCGAAACGACCGAACGCCGCGCGCCGGTGAGCATCGAAAAAATGGTGGCCGAAACGGTCTCCTTCCTTCGCGCGACCGTCCCCCCCACGGTCCGCATCGCCAATCGCATTCCCGCCGAACTGCCGCCCATTCACGCCGACGCCACCCAGGTTCAGCAGGTCCTCATGAACCTCGGCACCAATGCCTGGCACGCGATGGGTGACCAGCCCGGGACCCTGGCCTTCGCGGCCCGGTTTATCCAGATCGAACGCAACCGCCAAGCCCGCCACATCCTCGCCCCCGGTCCCTACCTTCACCTCACCATCACCGACACCGGCAAGGGCATGGACGCCGCAACCCGCGAGCGGATTTTCGAACCGTTTTTCACCACCAAGGAACGCACCGGCGGCACCGGCCTGGGCCTGTCCGTCGTGCACGCCATCATGCTAGCCCACGGAGGCTCGATCAGTGTGGAGTCGGAGCTCGGCCTCGGCACCACCTTCCACCTGCATTTCCCGGTTTCCCCGAGCGCGGCCACCCCCAGCCCAGCCGCCGCCGAAACCGTCGCTCCCTCACCCAGTGGGCTCGTCGAACAACTCCGCGGCAACGGTGAGACCATCCTGCTGGTCGAAGACGAGTCCTCCGTGGCCCGCCCCGTGCAACGCCTGCTGGAACGCGCCCGCTACCGCATCGAGCTGTGCTTCGATCCGCAAACCGCGCTGCGCCTCTTCCGCGCCGACCCCGGCCGCTTCGACCTGCTCCTGACCGACTACGCCATGCCGGAATTCGACGGCCTCGAACTCGTGCGCCGCGTCAAGGAGCTTCGCCCCAACCTTCCCGCCGTGCTCACCACCGGCCTCGCCGATTCTCTCAACAAAAAGGAAATCAACGACGCCGGGGTCGATGCGCTCCTCGCCAAACCCGCCACCACCCAACGCCTCCTGCAGGTTGTGCACGACACCTTGCACGATCGCGCCGCGGACGCTTAGGGCGAGTCCTCGACTTTCCGGGCGCGCTGCAACGCGGCATATCGATCGAGCAAATCACAGGCCGGTTCCAGAATCGCCCCATCGCTGGGGGTCAGGCTGGACTGCTGAAACAACAGCATGACCTGCTCTCCGGCCGGCGTTTCGCCCACCGTCTGTAAGGCGCTGATGATATCGGCAAAATGCGGCGTCTCAAAATCAGCCCGAAAAAAACAAACTGACGCCACATACGGTTCCGACGCCGTGATGACCCTAAGCTCACGCCCGAGTTGGGGATTCAATTCCCGCATCAATTCCAAACCTGCCCGGGTGACCAAACATGCGTCGGCCCGACCAAAAAAGACCGGCAACACCGCCCGCGACAGCTTATCCTCCTCCGTAACACTGCCCAGGAAGTCGCCCATCGTCTCAAGCCCGTTGGCCGCCAGTTCCACCTCGAGCCACGCGCCCGCCAGATCCGTGCGCATCGAATGCCATAGCATCAGACTGCGGCCGCGCAAGTCAGCCAATGTATTCAAACCGCTGTTACTCCGGACCACGACCAGATACTCCTGCTGCTCCACCTCCTCCTGCGTGCCGAGGATGATCTGCCCAATCGGGATCTGCTGCCGCACCGCCCAATACTCGCGGCTCGTGACGGTGATCGCCTCAATCCGGCGCTGTTGAAACGCCGCCACGATTTCGTCCACTCCGTCGAACAGATGAATCGTCGTTGAGACCTCAAAATCCCATCCTTCCACGATCGAGTTGGCCCACACCTTGATCGCCGCCTGCGCATCATTGGCGTTCACGCCTTTGAAAAGATCCCGGGAGAACCCGAAGCGCACCAATCCGTCCGGCAAGTCTTCGTCCGCGACTGACCGGCTCGCGCCCGCCAACGCCCAAGCCACAATTGCCAGTCCCACCCCGACCACACGGGCCGAGGCGATCCAGGGACGGGCGCGCGGAAAGCATTGCATCGCGCACACCATCAAAGCTCCGACCGCGAAGATCGAGCCAACTGCAACGTTCCCCCGTTTTTTTGGGCGTTCGCCCACAATATCTGCATCTCGACCACGACTACCGGGGTGTAGTGAGCATCGCCTGCAGCCAAAGCCTCTTCATGAACCCATCGTCACCCGACCGTCTCGCCCCCATCGCCCGCGAGTCCGGCCGTGGCTTGCTGCGTTTCATTCGGTCCAAGGTGCGCAGCGAGGCCGACGCGGAGGATCTGCTGCAGGAAGTCTGGCGCCAACTCGCCGTCGCGCTCAACGCCGGCCCCATCGAGTCTGTCGGAGCCTGGCTCTACACCGTCGCCCGTCGCCGCATCGCCGATCATTACCGCAAGCGCCAGCCGGAATCGCTCGACGCCCTGGCGGACGCGACCGACACCTCGTTCGACTTCTCCGCATTCGGGCTGCTCGACGAACGCACCCCGCGCACGGAACACCTACGCGCCCGTTTTTGGTCGGAGCTGCGCGCGGCGCTTGACGAGCTCCCGCCCACCCAACGCCAGGTCTTCATCTGGCACGAACTGGAGAACCTGAGCTTCGACGAAATCGCCACCCGGACTGGCGACAAGCTCAACACCCTGCTCTCGCGCAAACGCTACGCCGTGCTCCACCTGCGCAAACGCCTCACCGCGCTGCGCACCGAATTCGACTCGCCCCACGCCTGAACCACCCAACCCGCCCACTTTATGAAGTCCCACTCCTGTCGTCCCACCGCCGGCCACATCGTTGCCATCATCCTCTTCGGTTTGGCCGCCATCGCCCTCTTCCCCTACCTCGTCCAACTGCTCTGGAACGGCGTGCTCACCGACATCGTGCCCGTCCCGGCCATCAGTTACTGGCAGGCCCTCGGTTTGCTCGCGCTCTGCAAGCTGCTCTTCGGCGGCTTCCCCGGCGGAGGCAAAGGTTGCTGCCATCATCGCAAATGCCATGACGGAGACTCCGACTCATTGCGCTCCGACTGGCGGCGTCACTGGCATGGCGAAGACCGCGATAACCAAGGCGAAGGCAAGTCGGCCCAAACCTGAGACCCACGACCATGACCATCGGCCATGACCTGTGGCCCATGCGTCTGGTCGATCCCTGCGCTATTCTGCCACCATCATGGAGACCACGCTGTTTCAACTTCCCGGCACGGAGGGTGATCCAAATACGCCCGCCGCGCCCACCGCGGACCTCGGCCTGGAGTTCGAGGAAACCGCCCTCGACCTGCGCCTGCACTGCACCGGCCTCGCCTACTTCTTCGGCGGCTTCACGCCCCGCCCGGATCACGCCAGGCAACCGGCGGCCAAAGCCTCCGCCGCCGACCGCTAGATCTTCACGTCGTTCGGCGCCGTGAACGTGGCATCCTCCACGTTGCCCGTGTTACGCGTCGCCGCCGGTTCGAAGATGAGCACCTCGGCCTCCTCGGCTGCGCGGGTGCGATGCTCGACGCCCCGCGGCACCACGCACAGTTGACCCGCGGCCAAGGACACGGTGTGGGTGCGGAACTCCACCTGCATCTGCCCACGATGCACCAGGAACATCTCATCCTCGTGCTCGTGGTGGTGCCACGGGAACTCGCCCTGAAATTTCACCAGCTTCAACTCCTGACCGTTCAGAGCCGCCACCACCTTGGGTCGCCAATGCTCGTGGATGAGCCCAAATTTTGTCGTCAGATCGATCGCCTCCGGGGTCGTTGCTTCCATGAGCGCTACATGAATCGCCCCGCCGGGTTTTGTCCCGCGGTTTTTCGAGTAAGTTGAACCATGGCTCAAGACACCGAATCCCCGTCCTCCGCCACGGCACCGACCGCCAACTTCGACCTCGAGCGCTTCGTTTTTGCGCAGGAGGGTCCCTATCCGATTGCCCTCCGCGAGCTCAAGTCCGGGCAGAAGCAAAGCCACTGGATGTGGTTCATCTTCCCCCAACTCGACGGACTGGGCTCCAGTCCCATGGCCCAACAGTTTGCCCTCGGCTCCCGGGAAGAGGCCGCCGCCTATCTGGCTCACCAAACCCTCGGCCCTCGCTTGGTGGCGTGCGCCGAGGCCTTGCTGCCCCACCGCGACCGACCCATCCGCGACATCATGGGCCGCCCCGACGACCTCAAACTGCACTCGTCGGCCACCTTGTTCGCTACCGTCAGTCCCCAGGGTTCGGTTTTTCACGGGCTGCTCGACGCTTTCTACGAGGGCCAGCCCGACGCGCGCACGCTGGACCTTCTCGCCGGCTAGGCGCCACGGCACGACAGCGCGGCACCCGCGCCGCATCTTTCTCCTTAAGTCGAGCGAGGACCGTGCCGTTACTGGCCAAGTCGTGCCTCGCTTGCGTCACAAACTGGTCCTCTTTCTCGCCGCCGCCGCGTTGCCTTTCTGGGTCAACTCGTCGCGCGAAACCGTGGCCGCACTCGGCCAAGCCACGCTGATCTCGCTGCAACAGGACGACCGCTCGCCTTCGCTCTCGCTGCTGCGCTGGCGACTCGACCTTTCGGCCGAGCAGGATGCCGCCCTCGATCGACTCCTCGCCGAGGCGGCCCCACTGCTGCGCACGGTTGCGGCCGAAACCGATTCCGCTCGCATGGCCGCCGCGCTCACCGCCGTCGACGCGCCCGCCGCCTCGCGGCGCCAACGCGAACTCGCCACCGCCGAAGCCCAGCTCATTCACGAACAACGCCTGCTCGAACGCCGCCTGCGCGCCCAGCTCACGCCGGAGCAAGTCGCCAAAGTGGAGCGCTGGGAAACCAACGCCCGCAACCTCGACTTCGGCCTGAGCTCCGCGATCGCGATGCTCTCGCCCGGCACCCGCTGATTTCGTCGATGCTGTAGCCGGGGTCGCTGACCCCGGTCCGCCCTCACCGGGGTCCTCAGCCGGTCTCCGCCGCCGAGGCGCCATCCAGCGCGCCCGCCTCCACCACGCCTTTCACGCGCGGGAAGAGCTGCACCGCTTCGACCACCATCCACGCTTCCAGCGCCATGGTGATCACCGCCACGCCGACCAGCAGCCAGTTGCCCTGCGCCAGCCAACTCGTTTCGCCCACAAAAGCGTTCAAGGTCATCGCCCACGCCGGCAGAATGAGCATCAGGATCATCGGCCCGACCAGGAACCACACCGGCACCGAGCGCCGCCACAGGTAAAACGCGATCACCAGAAACGAAAGCCCGCCCAGCAGCTGATTCGTCGCGCCGAAGATCGGCCACAGGATCAACCCGCCGCGACCGGCGTTGGCCAGCGACCACTCCGCGCCCGCCGGCGGAATCGCCGCCATCACGATCGCCGTCACCACCGCGAAAAGCGTCGCGCCATGTTTGCCGCGCAGCCACGCCAAGCCATCCGGCGCGCCGGCCTCCTGCGGCGGCGGCACCAGGGTGTTGGCCAGCTCCTGCACGATGTAGCGCTGCAGGCGACAGGCCGTGTCGAGGGTCGTCCCCGCAAACGACGCCACAAACACCCCCATCAACGCCACCGCCACGCCAGCCGGAATCCCTATCGCCTCCAGAAAGTTCGCCGCGCCGCCCACAAACGCGCCCAACGCCGGCCCCAGCCCGGAACTCCACTGCGCGTAGTGATGCGACCACGCCGCCGTGCCGGTCAGCACCTCGCCCCCGCCTTCCGCCAGTCCCAGCCCCACCCCGGCGCCGCAGGCCAGGATCACCAGCGTGGCGAGAAAACCTTCCGTGAGCATTGCGCCGTAACCGACGAAACGCGCGTCGGGCTCCTGCTTGAGCTGCTTGCTGCTCGTGCCCGACGACACCAGACAGTGAAATCCGCTGATCGCGCCACACGCGATCGTGATGAACAAAAACGGAAACATCGCCGGCGCGCCGGACGGGTTCAGATTGAACGCCGGCGCCACCATCTCGAAACCCGCACCCGCCGCTTCCGCCTCGGCCCCGCCGCCGACCACACTCGCCGCCAAGACGCCCAGCACCAGCAGGGCCAGCACCGAGATGAGTTGCAGGGAATTGATGTAGTCGCGCGGCTGCAGCAGCGACCACACCGGCAAGACCGATGCGATGTAGGAATACACCAGCAACAACACCACCCACTGCAACAGCGACCACTCGGCCATCGCCGCGTTGAGCGCGTGCAGAAAACCCACGTCGCCGTAGATCACGGTCACATACATCACGCCCAGCGCAATCACGGACGGCAGCAGCAGGCTCTTGCCGTGCCGGTTCAGCCACGCGCCGATCGCCACCGCGATCGGGATCTGAATCACACACGGCACGATCGCGCTCGGGAACATCCGAAACACCGACGCGATCACGAGGCCGAAGATCGCCAGCACGATCATCAGCGCGAGAAACAGGATGCACAGGAACAGCACGCGCACGCGGCGATTCAGCACCCGGCCCGCGATGTCGCCGACCGTCTGACCATTGTTGCGCAACGACACCACCAGGGCACCGAAATCGTGCACCGCGCCGATGAAGATCGAACCGAAGATCACCCACAGCAGCGCCGGCACCCACCCCCAAATGATGGCCACCGCCGGTCCCACGATCGGCCCGGTCCCCGCGATCGAAGCAAAATGGTGACCGAAGACCACGCCCTTCGACGTCTCCACGTAGTCGTGGCCATCCGCCAAACGGCGCGACGGGCAGACCGCGTTGGCGGAAAGCTTGAAAATCTTCCCACCCAGCCAGCGGCCGTAGGTGTGATAGGCGACGACAAAACCGACGCCCGCGAGCAAAGCGATCAACAGAGGGTGCATAAGGGGTGGCGCGAAAGCGGCGCGCAGCATGAAGCGCTCAGCCCGATCCTGTCCACCGTTAGTCACATCCCACGATTCATCCTGAGGAACCGGCGCGCGGGCGACAGGTCCCAAAAACCATCATGCCCCGCTTCCCCCGCGCCCTGCTCGTCCTGTCCGTCGCCCTTGCTGGCGCCGTGGCGTCCGCCGTCGCCGATCACGTGCCGCTCAACCTGCGCTACCACCGCATCAACCTGGCCAACGGCCGCATCCTCAAGGACGTCACCCTCAACAGCTTCAACCGCGAGGCTGGTCTCGTCTACGTCTACGAAGACCACCAACTGAAGCCCTATCCCCGCGCCCTCTTCCCCGGCTTCGTCACCGATCGCATCGCCGCCCGCACCGCAGAGCAACCGGCCCCCGCCGAGCGCGCGACCCCCACCCCCGAACCGGCCAAGGCCCACCCCACGCCACCCGCCGATCACGACACCTCCCCCGCCGCAATCGCCGCACGCGAAGAAGCCCTGCTCGACGCCGTCGCCGCCAAGGCCCGCACCGCCGCCCTGAATCACCTGCGCTACAAAATCAAAACCGGCTCCGGCTACACCACCGTTACCGATGCCGACCTCGAACTGAATCCCCCCGAACCGGTCGCCGGCTGGTCCCAGCGCTACCGCGTCCGCGGCGACGGTTACTACAGCTACTACGAAAGTGTCGGCGGCGCCTTCCACCGCCGCAGCCGCGGCGTCGAGGTCCTGCTCGAAGCCAGCACACCGGGTCGCATCAAGGTCCTCGAGGTGACCACCTCCTGGGGCTCGCTGCTGGACTAGCTCCGCCCCTCACTGCAAATACGCGCCGACAATCTCGCGCCACATCGCGTAACCGGCCGCGTTCATGTGCAGCTGGTCGTCGACATAAATATCCCGCGACGGCGTGCCATCCTCGCCCAACATCGGCGTCCACACATCAATGAAATCGTAGCCGTTGCGCGCGCAAAACGCCGCCGCCATCGCGTTGAAGCTTTCCTGCTCCTCCCGCTGTTCCCACCGGGCCGGGTTCGGCGCCACCGCGATCAGCGCGATCTTGGTGCCCGGCAACTCCCGCTCGATCATGCCGCACAACATCGCCCAGTCCGCCAGCACCTGCGCGGCGCTTTCGCCGTCATGGATGTCATTGGTTCCTGAATACACCACGATCTGGCGAGGCTGCCCCGGCCGCACCAGCCGATCAAAGTAGGCAATGAGGTCGGAGATCTGTGATCCGCCAAAACCACGGTTGATCACGGGCTGACCCGGAAAATCCTCCGCCAACGTTTGCCACAGGCGGATACTGGAGCTGCCCGTGAAAAGGATGCCGTGCTCCGGCGCCGGCGTCTGTTCTTCGCGCGCCTCGATCCCCGCAATCTCCTCCTCCCAGCGGGGTTTGGCCGGCTCGGCCGCGCTGGCCGTCCCCACCACCCCGGCCCACATCGTCACGAGCAACGTCCATTGGCGAATCACGGTCTGCATGACGCCAACCATCCCGCTCCCAACGCGTCCGTCAACCCCATGGCCCCGGCTCGCTTGCGCATTTCGCCAACCCGGTCTAGGGTCCGCCGCATGAAAACGTGGAGCATGCTCAGCGGCCTTCTGCTGGTCGCCCTGCCACCGGCCGCGCCCGTTTTTGCCAGCGACGATTCCGGTGCCCCCCCCGCGCAAGGGTCCGCTGCCGCCTCCCGGCAGTTTGGCCCTTTTGAGGCCTTGGTCTTCGACGACGAGGTGTTGCAGGACGTCAAGGTCGAGAACGGCCGCATCTACCTGAAGCGACACCTCGCCTACCTCAACGAAGCCATCACCCTGCGCAACTCGATGGTCCATGGTGACGCCTACCGCCCTTGGTTCAACGGCTCCACCGAACTCGTTTCACCGGCCAACGCCGGTCACGCCCCCAACAGTTGGACCGACTGGGTCGAGACCACCGCCAACTACGTCGAATATTGGATGAACGGCCGTCTCATCCTGCACTTGCACCGCCTGCAGCCATGAGAAGCGCCATGGTCCCAGGCCCTGTGGGCCACCAACGCGCGACGCGCAACCTCGCCATCGCCGCCGCCGTGATCATCGCGCTCATCCTCTGGGGCCAATGCTCCCGCACGGCTCCGTCGTTCATCCCCTTCGCCCCCGAACACCTGCCGGACTTCGCTGACTACACCGACACCAACGAAAAGAAGGTGGCGTTCTTCGACTACCTCGCCCCGCACATCGAGGCCGTGAACTCCGCCGTCCTGCAGGAGCGCCGCCACCTGGAAAAGATTCGCGCCGACCTCATCGACGGCGACGCGCCCGGTTGGCTAGACCGACGCTGGCTCACCCGCACCGCTGAACGCTACGAATTCGAGGTCCCCGAGACCTTCGACGTCGCCTTCCTCGACCTCATGCTGCGGCGCGTCGATGTGATCGCCCCCTCGCTCATCATGGCCCAGGCCGCCAACGAATCGGCCTGGGGCACCTCGCGCTTCGCCAAGCTCGGCAACAACCTCTTCGGCATGCGCACCTACGAACCCGGCACCGGCATCGTGCCCAAACGCCGCCCCGCCGGCCAGACCTGGGAGGTCGCCGCCTACGACACCGTGCGCGAGGGTCTCGCCGACTACGTGCACAACCTCAACACCAACGACACTTATCAGCACCTGCGCAGCATCCGCCGCGACCTGCGCCGCAACCACCGCACCATTTCCGGCACCGCCCTCGCCGGCGGACTCGTGCGGTATTCAGAAAAAGGCTACGAATACATCGCCATCATCCGCTCCATGATCCGCTCGAACGAGCTCCTCAAATACGACGAGGCCCACATGGCGGCGGAAAAAGGCGAGTGAGCGGGGAACACTGATCTTCGCTCATTTTCGCTGATCCATCAGCGCGGATTAGCGGAAATTAGCGTTCCAAATCTGTTTACTCCGCCGCGACTTCGACCACCTCGGCGAGCGTGCTGGTCATGTCCGCCGCCAGCAGAAACCGGCGCCGCTGCGCATCGCTCCCCAGCGCGCCGCGCTCCACATAACGCACTTCACCCTCATGGGTTTCGAAGCGGCCCTTCAGCCCTTCCTGGCGCAGTTGCATCAACCGCTCGCGCAACTCCGGCACCAAGGCCGCCCGCAGAAACTCGGCCTGGTTGGTTTCCACATACCACGCGGCATCGAAACGCTCGTCGCCCACCTTGATCTCCTTGTAGCCAAACAGCCCCCTCACCGTATTCGCGAACCCTTCCGGACTCAGCCGGAACTCCAGCGCACCGCGCACGCGTGGTCGCACCGCCAACGCGATCCAATGCTGTCGGTTCTTCCCGCTCCCGGTGGTGAAATGAACCACCCGCGTCGCCTTGCCCTCCCGCTCGCCGCTGATCTCCGGACGCCGCGGAAAGATGCCCAACACCGGCGCCTGTTCGCGCAATGTGAGACCCAGCTCGACCGCCAATCGCCGCAGATTTTCCCCGGATTTTCGCCCCGCGCGAACGACCACCACGATCGTTCCGATGACGAACAGTCCCCAAAACGCGAACACCAGCAGCTCAAAGGGAAAGGGGGGCATCGCCGTCCAAGCTGAGCGACTCGGCGCCCCACGCCAAAACGAAAACGCGCCTCAACTTTCGTCGCTGTCGGCAGCATCCACCTCGGCCACCGTCATCAGCGCATGCGCCGCTTCACAGATCGCACGGAGCCTTCCCAATTGGGCAACTGAGCGAATCGACCCCGGCGATTCAAATCGCAATTCACCTTCGCGATAACAAAACCGACCCTCCGCGCCGGTCGTCCTGATATGCTCTCGCACCTCTGCCACCAACGCCGCCGCCATGAAGTCGGGTCGATTCGAGTCGACCCACCACTCGAGGTCGAAGATCGGATCACCGGTCTTCACTTTCTCGATTCGAATCAACTGCTTGAAAGTGGATTCCCAACCTTCAGGCGAGACGCGAAACCGGAGCGATGAACTGGCGCGACCGCTGGTCATTTTCAAACGGACAAAGTTCCGCGACCGCCGACCCGTTGTTCGTCTGATCTGCGTTAGCTCCAGTTCACGGCCATCCCGCTCCCCCACCATAAGCGGAGCGCGGCCAAGGAAAGCCGCGAGCCAATGGCGGCGACGAATCCGCAAACGCAAAGCCGGAGCCAACTCGTGCATCACCTCAGTCACCCGCGATCTTCGCAGCTGAGCGCCAACCCAGGGAACCAACGGCACGAGCAAAAAGACCAGCAGCAGGCCCGGGATTTCAATAAAAGCGACCACAACCATCTGGCCGCCAAGCTGAACGCACCGGCCGAACTTTCACGCCAAAACGAAAACGCGCCGGGCCCTCGGGTGAGAGCACCGGCGCGGTTACACGCGTTTGAAAGTCGGATGTGGGTGAGGACGTCCGCTTCCGTCGCAGGTTACGGATCGCGCGAAAGTTCTTACGCGACCTCGATCTTGCGCGGCTTGATCGCCTCGGCCTTTGGCAGGCTCACGCGGAGAACACCGTCGCGCAGCTCGGCGCGGACTTTGTCGAGGTCGATCGCGTTGTCATGGTCGAGCTCGAGCAGGAAGGCCGCGTCGGTCGTCTCGCGGTAGAGCGAGGTCCAACCTTCCGGGCGGGTCCAGGCGCGCTTGCCGACGATCCGCAGGGTCGTGTCTTCGGCGGTGATTTCGAGGCCGCCCTTGGCCACGCCCGGCAGATGCACGGTCAGGCCGTAGGCTTCGTCGGTTTCTTTGATTTCGTAGTGCGGCTTCACGGTCGTGCCCAGCTCCTCATCGCGGTGACCCTGGCGCACGGCCGGGGTGCGGCTGAAGGCGGGAATGATGGAATTCAACAGGTTCATGATGAGTTCTCCTTTGGTTAAGATGATGGGTTTGAAGGAATCAATGACCGGTCCGGTGAGGTGCGGTCGCTTCAGCTCACCTCGACGGTGACCTTGCGCGGCTTGGCCTCTTCCTTCTTGGGCAGCGTCACGGTGAGGATGCCGTCCACGTAGGCGGCCTTCACGCCATCGGCTTTGACCTCGTCGGGCAGCGCGATGGAGCGACTGAACTTGGCGGAATGGGTCTTCTCGCCGCGCTTCTCCTCGCGAGTGGCGTCGAGAGTCAGGTAACCGTCGACGACTTCGACATTGATGGACTTGCGCTCGAAGCCCGGCAGCTCGGCCCGCACGTAGGCGTTGTTGGCGTCCTCATACAGGTCGACCGGGAAACGGTCGTTGGTCGCAGCGCCGGCGAAGTCGCTCAGCGCGGAATTGAAGAGACGATCGATCTCCGTTTCGAGACCGGCCCACGGGCTGCGCCCGAAAACGGAAGCCGGGGTGAAGCGGTTGGTCGGATAGGTGTAACGAACGATTCTCATGGTTTGGTTCTCCTGTGGATGGTTGAGATTGGGTTGGTGTCATCCGTATTGCATACGCGATGCCGTGTTGCTGATTTGCGTAAGTTACTGATTTCCAACACCCGTTCCCCACACCCGACACAGCCAGTGTGAAATTCTGTCCAATCCTGTGACACCCGATTTGTGAATTTCCGTCGCACCCGCCGCGAAACCGCTTTGCCTACCGTTTTTCCGACCGACCCAACCATGACGCCCGACTTCACCACGCCGCCACAACGCTTCGGCACCGACTCTCAGAAATGGCAAAAATACGCCGATCGCGACATCCTCCCGATGTGGGTGGCCGATATGGATTTCCTATCCTCTCCCGCCATTCTGGAAGCGCTGCATCAACGCGTGGATCACGGCGTGTTCGGCTACGCGCGACCGGTCAAATCGACGCTCGACGCCATCGTGAAACACCACGCCGAGCACTACGGTTGGGAAGTCGATCCGTCGTGGTTTGTCTGGCTGCCCGGCATGGTCTGCGGGCTCAATCTCTGCTCTCTCGCCTACTGCGATCCAGGTCAGACTTACCTCACGCTCACGCCGGTCTACCCGCCCTTCCTCACCGCCGGCCGCAACTTCGAGCGCCGCGCCGTCCGCGCCCCCTGGGCCCTCACCGCCACCGGCTGGGAACTCGATTGGGACGCGCTCACCGCCGCCGTCACCCCCGAGACCAAGCTCTTCTACCTGTGCAACCCGCACAACCCCATCGCTCGCGTCTGGCGCCGCGCCGAACTCGAACGCCTCGGCGCCTTCTGCCTCGAGCACGACCTGCTGCTCATCTCCGACGAGATCCATTGCGATCTCATCCTCGACGACAGCCTCCCGCACATCCCGAGCTCGCTCATCAGCCCCGAGCTCGCCGAGCGCACCATCACGCTCATGGCGCCGAGCAAGACCTACAACATCGCCGGCCTCGGTTGCACCCTCGCCATCATTTCCAACGACTCGCTGCGCCGCCGCTTCGAACACATCGCCCGCGGCCTCCTCCCCGAGGTCAACAACCTCGCCTACGCCGCCTGCGAAGCCGCCTACGACGGCTCCTCCGAAGCCTGGCGCCAGGACCTGCTCACCACCCTGCGCGGCAACGCCGCGCTCATCGAACGCACCATGGCCGACCTGCCCGGCGTGCGCCTCGTCGCCCCGCAGGAGGCGACCTACCTTTCCTGGATCAACGTCGAGGAACTCGGCCTCGAAGACCCGATCGCGCACTTTGAATCGCATGGCATCGGCCTCAGCGAAGGCGCCTTCTTCGGCGCCAAACCCGGCAGCTACGTCCGCCTCAACTTCGGCTGCCCCGAGATCACCCTGCAGGAAGGCCTCCGCCGCTTCGCCACCGGCGTCCACGCCGCCCGCGGCTGAGTTCATTTTACAGGAGGAAACAGAGGAAAACAGAGCCACTCCTCTGCCCCTTCCTTTCCCTCTGTAAACAACGACCGGCTGACGGCTCCGGTGCCCTCAGTTTCCTCCTGTAAAGAATCCTTTTTCCAACGATGCACCTGCCCGACGTCGACCAGCCACCCTTTCGCGTCCGACCACTTGCCCTGACCAACGCCCATGTGAGCCTCGAACCGCTGCGGCCCGAGCACGGGCCCGAGCTCTTCGCCATCGGTCAGGACGAGGCGACGTGGCGCTACATGCCGACGACCGCCTTCGCCGACAATGTCGCCGCCGCCCGCTGGGTGAGCGACATGCTCGAGGACCAACTCAACGGCACCCGGGTTTGCTACGTCATCCGCCGGCTGGCCGATGACACCGTTGCCGGCTCCACCAGCCTCTTCGACTTCCGTGGCCCCGAGCGCGCGCTCGAGATCGGCTACACCTGGCTCGCCCCTGCCGCCTGTCGCACCGAAGTGAATACGGCGACCAAGCTCCTGCTCCTTTCGCACTGTTTCGAAACGCTCGGCTGCCGCCGCGTGCAGCTCAAGACCGACGGTCGCAACACCACCTCGCAACGCGCCATCGAACGCCTCGGCGCCACCCGCGAAGGCACCCTCCGCCGGCACATGGTCGTCCAAGGCAGCTACCAGCGCGACTCCGTCTTCTACAGCATCCTCCCCGAGGAGTGGCCGGCCATCAAAGCCCGCCTAGCGACCCGCCTCGCCGGACCCACATCCTCAACGTAGGCTGCCCACTTCCCCGTCCGCCGGAGCCTTGGCGCAGGAGGAGCGGGCGCTGCCGTGCTTCTCCGCCAGGCAACCCCACTCATCTCACCAGGCCCGTTCAACGCTAGCGGGCGCAAGCGCCTCGCCTACCCAACGTGTCGGAGCCCTCACGGTAGGCCACCCACTAGCGGGCGCTCCGTCGCCTCTTAGCCCGCGACTGCCGTCCGCTACGAAAGGAACCGCTCCGCCCACTCCGGCCGCTCCAGCGGCCGCGGCACATATGGCCCAAACAACGCATATCGCGTCCGCGCCACGACCTTATAGCCGAAATCCCGCACCGGCGCCGGCACCTTGCCAAACCACCGCCCCAACCGCACCCAACCGCCAGGCAATTCCTGCAACACCGCCGCGACCCCGTCCGAACGCAGCCGATACGCCTGGCCCGCCGCGGCCGGCAAAAACACCATCGAGTCAAAATCCGCCGTCGGCAGCCCCAATCGCCGTAGCGTCGCCTGCCCCGCCTCACTTTGCAGCGGCGCAAACCGCAGCCGCGCCGCCTGATCCCGCCGCAACAGGAAGCGCACCACGGCGTTGCACAACCCGCACTCCCCATCGAACAACAGCAACGGCCGCCCCGCGATCGACACCTTGGCTGGATCTCCAGATTCCACGTCCTTCACGAAGTCCACCCGCCGCCCCAACGCAACCCTCCGCCTCTAACCGCCTTCGCCTCCCTCAATTGTAACCTATTAGGTTACACTTTTACGGTGCTTTTCATCCCGGCTTACCTCCTACGCTCCGGAAAATTTGTCACCTATTAGGTTACAATGGCTCCCGGTTTGCCTCCGACGGCGACAGGCGCACAGTTTCACGACTTCGTCATGCGGATCGGTCCGATCGAAATCTCTTCGCCACTCTTTCTGTCGCCATTGGCCGGATACACCAACCTGCCAATGCGCCTCACCGTGCGTGAACTCGGCGGACTCGGTTGGGCCACGACCGACCTCGTCAACGCGCGCTCCCTCATCGAGCGCAACCGCACCGCCCTCAAGCTCGTCGCCACCGCGCCCGGCGACGACCCGCTCGCCATCCAACTCTTCGGCTCCGTGCCCGAGGAGATGCGCGATGCCGCCATCCTATGCCAGGAGCTCGGCGCCCACTCGGTCGACATCAACATGGGCTGCCCCGTGCGCAAGGTCGTCAACGTCGGCGGCGGCTCCGCCATGATGACCGAGCTCGCCAAGACCGCCGCCCTCGTCCGCGGCATGGTCGAGGCCGTGAAGATCCCCGTCACCGCCAAGATGCGCCTCGGTTGGGACGAGCAGAACCTGACCGCGCCCGATCTCACCCGCACGCTCGAGGATGCCGGCGTGGCCGCCGTCTTTGTCCACGGCCGCACCCGCGCCCAAGGCTTCTCAGGCCGCGTCAACCTCGCCGGCATCCGCGCCGTGGTCGAGGCGGCCCGCGCCATTCCAGTGATCGGCAACGGCGACGTCACCACGCCCGAGGCCGCCGTGCACATGCGGGCCGAAACCGGCTGCGCCGGCGTGAGCATCGGCCGCGGCGCCTTCTACGACCCGTGGATCTTTAAGCGCACCGCGCACCTCTTTGCCACCGGCGAGCTATTGCCCGAGCCCACCTTCGCCGAACGCCTCCGCGTGATGCGTCGCCACTTCGACCGCTACGTCGACTTCTATGGCGAGGAACGCGGCGCCAAGTTCTTCCGCAAAGTCGCGCCGTGGTATGCCAAACGCTTCGGTCCGGCCAAACCCTTCAAGCGTGATATCATCCGCATCACCAGCCGCGCCGATTTCGAGCAGGCCCTCAGCGACTACCAGACTTGGCGCGCTCAGTTCTGCGACGAAGCCGGCAACCTCCTGCCGAAGTATGTGCCCGACCCCATGGTCGCGTCCTTCCTCCGCGACGAAGACGACCCGGTCAACCAACGCGACGCCATCCCGGTGCCCAAGGGCCCCGTGGACACGTGGTGACCTGAGTCGGTTTTACAGGAGGCAACAGAGAGCAACTGAGCCGTCAGCCGAGGGTTTCACAGAAGGCAACGAAGAGAACGAAGGTTTCAGGGGCGTGGCTTCCTTCCCTTCGCTACCTTTTGTAAAACTCGCTTCAGTTGGAGGGCTCCGTTGCCCTCTGTTTCCTCCTGTAAAAATACTCCGTCAGCTCATCGCCAGCGCATCGTCGCGCACGGTGAAGTTCACCGCCGCGCCTTCGGCGATTTCGCCGGCGACCAGGGCACGGGCGAGGCGGGTTTCGAGTTGGCGTTGCAGGAAGCGCTTGAGCGGACGCGCGCCGAAGACCGGGTCATAACCCTTTTCGGCCGCCCATTCGCGGGCCGGCTGGTCGAGCGCCACCGTCACGCGGCGGTCAGCTAGGCGGCGGTTAAGGTCGGCCAGCAGCAGGTCGACGATCTTCGTGATCTCGTCGAGCGTGAGCGGCTTGAAGAGAATCGTCTCGTCGATGCGGTTGAGGAACTCCGGCCGGAAGGCCTGCCGCAGTTCGGTCATGACCGCCTCGCGCACGCTCTCCGAAATCTCGCTGCCCGTCACCCGCTCCAGCAGGTGCCGGCTGCCGAGGTTCGAGGTCATGATGATGATCGTGTTCTTGAAATCGATCGTGCGGCCCTGGCTGTCGGTGATGCGGCCGTCGTCGAGCACCTGTAACAGCACGTTGAATACGTCGGGGTGCGCCTTTTCAATTTCATCGAAAAGCACCACCGCATAGGGCTTGCGGCGCACGGCCTCGGTCAGCTGGCCGCCCTCATCGTAACCGACGTAGCCGGGCGGCGCGCCGATCAGGCGCGCGACGCTGTGTTTCTCCATGTATTCCGACATGTCGATGCGGATCATCGCCGCCTCGCTGTCGAAGAGGGTCTCGGCGAGCGTCTTCGCCAACTCCGTCTTGCCCACGCCCGTCGGGCCGAGGAAGAGGAACGAGCCCACCGGGCGGCGCGGATCCTTGATGCCCGCGCGGGCGCGCAGGATGGCCTCGCTGGTGAGCGTGACCGCTTCGTCCTGGCCGATCACGCGTTCGTGCAGGGTCTCGTCGAGGCGCAGGAGCTTTTCCTTTTCACCTTCGACCAGTCGCGTCACCGGAATGCCGCTCCACTTGGAAACGATGCCGGCGACTTCCTCGTCGGTAACCTCCTCTTTGAAAAGTTCTGTATTGGCCGACTCGGCTTCGAGTCGCTTCAGCTCGGCTTCGAGCTGCGGGAACTTGCCGTGGCGCAGCTCCGCCAGCTTGTTCAGATCGTAAGCCCGCTCGGCCTGCTCCATCTCGTGGCGCACGGCTTCGAGCTGTTCACGCACCTTGCGCACCTTGTCGACGCCCGCCTTCTCCTTGTCCCACTTGGCGCGCAACGCGGCCGCCTGCGAACGGGTGTCGGCCAGTTCGCTTTGCAGGGCTTTGAGGCGCTCCTTGGACGCGGTGTCCTTTTCCTTTTTCAGCGCGGCCTCTTCGATTTCGAGCTGCAGCGTGCGACGCGAAAGCGCGTCGAGTTCCTGCGGCATGGAATCCATTTCGGTGCGGATCATCGCGCAGGCTTCGTCGACGAGGTCGATGGCCTTGTCGGGCAGGAAGCGATCGGAAATGTAGCGATCCGACAAGGTCGCCGCCGCCACCAGCGCACCGTCGAGGATGCGCACGCCGTGGTGCAGTTCGAAGCGCTCTTTCAGGCCGCGCAGGATGGAGATGGCGTCCTCCACGCTCGGCGGTTGCACAAGCACGGGTTGGAAGCGTCGCTCCAGCGCGGCGTCCTTTTCGATGTGTTTGCGGTATTCATCGAGCGTGGTCGCACCAATGCAGTGCAACTCGCCGCGCGCCAACATCGGCTTGAGCAGGTTGCCCGCGTCCATCGCGCCCTCGGTTTTGCCGGCGCCGACGATGGTGTGGAGTTCGTCGATGAAGAGGATGATGCGACCGTCGCTCTCCTTCACTTCGTTGAGCACGGCCTTGAGGCGCTCTTCAAATTCGCCGCGGTATTTGGCGCCGGCCACCAACGCGCCCATGTCGAGGGCGAAGAGCGTGCGGTCCTTGAGGCCCTCCGGCACGTCGCCACGCACGATGCGTTGGGCAAGGCCTTCGACGATGGCGGTCTTGCCGACGCCGGGTTCACCGATGAGCACCGGGTTGTTCTTGGTTTTGCGGGAAAGGATGCGCACCGCGCGGCGGATCTCGTCGTCGCGACCGATGACCGGATCCATCTTGCCGGCCTTGGCCAGGGCGACGAGATCGGTGCCGTATTTCTGCAGGGCGTTGTAGGTCGCTTCCGGATTGTCGGTCGTTACGCGCTGGGCACCCCGCAACGCCTGCAAGGCTTTGAGCACGCGGCCGCGATCGAGGCCGAAAGATTTGATGAACTTCGCCACACTGTCGGGTTTGGCCACCTCCACGACGGCGAGGAAAACGTGCTCGGTGGAGACAAACTCGTCCTTGAGCGACTTCGCTTCCTTCTCGGCACGCACCAGCACCTCATTGACCGCCTGGGTCACGTAGATCTTCGATGCGTCGACGCTGCCGGTGACCGACGGCAGGCGGTCGAGTTCGCGCTGCACGGCGAGCTGCATGGCGCTGGTCGTCAGGTCGAGTTTCTCCACCAAGGCCGGCACGATGCCGTCCTCCTGCCCGAGCAAGGCGTGCAGCAAATGCCACGTGTCCACCTCGTGGTGGTTGCGGCGGCGCGCCTCCGCCTGCGCGTCGGTGACGGCTTGGCGCGACATCTGGGTGAGTTTGTTCATATCCATGCTCCCACCCCTTGCATGCGGTGCGCCAACGCGCGGTCAGAGGGAAGCGGTTACCCGAGGTGTGACATCCGCGAGCCACCCCGCCACACCTAGCGCCGGAAAGACACAGCTGAAGGTCGTTTCTTCCACTAAACAATGCTGCCTACTGGCTCAGCTCGAAAACCTCGACGATCGCCACGCCCGGTTCACCAACCGGATCGCGCTCGCTTGTGAAGGGGCGGACAAACATCGTGTAGAGACCCACCGGCAGCTCGATCACGGCACCGGGTTCGACCGGCAACATGTCGGTCGGCCCCACCGCCGCGGCGGCCGCAAAAACGGCTTCCTCGGAAACCTGGTCAACCACACCTCGCTGCAGGTCCGGGATGAACTGATCGAGGATCGCGGTCGGCGCATCCCAGTCGTCGTTCTGATAAACCAAGCGCGCCTGATCGTCGTAGATTTCGATCATCGGATCCGGCATCACTTCGTCGGCCGGCAAGCCGTAGTGGGCCAGCGATGGACCGCGCACCCGCACAAACATGGTCTTCGGTTTGTTACCGACGGAATCCGGCCGCACCACGAACCCGGCCACAATGGGATGGACCGTCGAAGCGTAGGCGCGGGTCGAAAGATTGAGCAGTCGGGCCGCACCGGAGTCACTCGGCGTGGCGTCATAAACCTCGACCAAGGCCGTGCCTTCGCTGCCCCCCGCGCCGCTCACCTCCGCGGAATAGAACCCCGGTTCCAGCTGCGCCACCAAGGCCGCATCCTTTTGACCATTTCCGAAAGCAAACGCGCCGACCGCCTGCCCCGCCACCGCCGCCGCCGCGCCGTTGGCGACCGGCAACTCCCAATCGTCGTTCGCCGCCACCTCCCCGGCATTGATCTTCACCAGACGCAGCACCGGATCGGCCAGCACTCCGGTCAGGTTGTAAGGCGGCAACCCAAGGGTCGGTCCCGGCGCGCGCACCAACACCTGCTTGGGCTGATCGCCCGCAACCACAAATCCGCCAACCAGCGCCTGGTATCCAGTGCCCACATACGCCCGGGTGGAAACATTGACCAACCGACCGTCAAACGACCGTTCGGGCGAAAGCCGATAGCCGGCCACCTGGAACGCCGTGCGCTCGATAACCGCAACGTTGTCGGCAGCGTTGTCCGGATCGTCCGCCACCGCCACGCCCAGCGGCACTTCCGCCGCCAGCGCGATGGTTTGGTTACCGCTGCGGAAGGAGCTCACTCGCACCTCCGGCCCCGAAAAATAGCGCACGCGCGTGCCGGGCGCGTAGGCCATCAGCGACCGAATCTGCCATTGCTGGTTTTGGGTGTCCGTCACCGTCCGGCGGGTGCCGTAGGCACCCGGAAACGCACCGTGATATCCGCGCGCAGGCAAGGCCCCGGCATTCTCGCGGTCGTGGGCACAGCCGAAATTGTGACCGAGTTCGTGCGTCAACGTGGTGGCGTCGCTGAAGGCATCAAGATTCACCACCGAAAAGCCGAAGAACACCTCGCTGTAATGCCCCACCCGCTCGAGGATGTAGGCGATGCCCGCACTACTGCTGGACGGCCGTTGCAACACGAGGGTGACGAGATCCGCGCCCGCCGCGTCGCGGGCGGCGTGCACCTCGTCCATGATGCCATCGGTGACTCCGGTGATGTTTTCCAAGGCGGTGGCGTTGTAGCCGCTGATCGCCGTGGTCAGTTCGTCGCCCGGATAACTTACCTCCAGCGTGCCCGCCAAACGGATACGCGCAGAGAGGCCGCTGTTGGCGAAGTCCGCGTTGACCTGCCCGACCGCCAACAAAGCCTCGGCCTCGACATTCGCTTCCCCGCCAAGCGCCGCCCGCGCCGCGGAACTGTAGACCACGAGGAGGTCGACGCTTGCCTGACCACTGCCGCTTACCGCCGATGCCACGTCGGTGACATCGATGGCGGCTTGCACCGCCGCCCCGACCGGAGGACGGCCGGGAGCCGGGATCGCGATGCAATCGCCCGCCATTTTCGGATCGACGCGGTAAAGTTGGGCGACTGGTCCCTCGGCGGTCTCGATGGTGCGCAGCTTCACCTCACCACCGGGCAGGCCGTCGATCGATGCCGAGATTCGCCCCCGCACCGAAGCCAGCAACCACCGCGCGCCTGGCACCGTGGGAATCGTGCCTTCGCTCACAAACGAGTCCGGCCCCTGCATCGTGGTGCGCTCGACCCGACCCACCACCGTGGCGCCTTCCGGCAACACAAAACTCAGCTCCCCGCTTCCCGGTCGCATCAACGGCGACGTCTTGCCGGAGAGTGCCGCGGGGTTCAATCGGGCGAAGGTCATCTCGTGCGTGTTGGCCCGCACACTCGCGACCCGCGCCCGCAACGCGGGCGACGGTGCAAAGGTGGTCCACGGCTGACCCGGCGATACCCGCGCGGGTTGTGCTTCAATCGCCGCTTCCGCCGCGGGCTCCGGTGGCACAGACCCACCGTTGGGCGAAACCTGCGACACCGATGGACCTCGAACCTCCGTTCGGGTCAATCGGGCCACGCCGAATCCGAGGGCTCCGACGACGGCGAGGACAAACAGGACTTTGCTGAAACGACGCATGCGATTTTTCGGCTCCAACGAAGCAGGCAAAGTTCAAGCCATGTCGCCGTGCGACCGGCGCCGCAAGCTAGGGGTTCCCGACTTCCGTCGCCTCCGCCGCCGCGCTGCCGGCGAGCCAGCCGGTGGTCCAGGCGTTCTGGAAATTAAAGCCACCCGTGATGCCGTCGATGTCGAGCACCTCGCCGGCAAAGAACAGACCCGGGCAGACCCGACTCTGCATCGTTTTAAAATCCACTTCGCGCAGCCGCACCCCGCCGCAGGTCACAAACTCTTCCTTGTTCATGCTCTTGCCAGTCACGCGAAACTCGCTGCCGGCCACCGCTGCCGTGAGCGCGTTGAGGCCGGTCTTCGGCAGGGCGTTCCACACCGTCGTCGTCGGCAGGTCCGCCGCAGCCACCAGCCGTTCCCACAATCGACCCGGCAGGCCGAGCGGGTTGGCGGTGGTGATCTGTTTGCGCGCCAAACTCTCGCGGCCGGCCGCGATCGCCGAGCGCACTTTCTCCTCGTTGGCTTCGCCCGTCCAGGCCACCCGCACGGTGAAAAAGTAGTCCCGCTCCGCCAGCTCGCGCGCGCCCCACGCCGACAGGCGCAGGATACCGGGACCACTCAGGCCCCAATGGGTCACCAGCACCGGCCCGCGCTCGCGCAGCTTTGTGCCCGGCACGCTGACCTCAGCCTCCGGCACGGCCAGGCCTTCGAGTCCACGCAGGCGTTCGTCTTCGATCTGAAAGGTGAACAACGACGGCGCCAGCGGCTCGATCGTGTGCCCCAGCGTCTCCGCCAAGGCGTGGCCGCCGCCAGCCTTGCCGCCGCCCGCCGCGAGGATCACGCGATCGAAGCGCTCGATACCGCTCTCCAGCTCCAGCTGGAACGACTCGCCCGCCTCCTCGCGCCCGATGGCCTGCACCGGTGTCCGCACCCGCACCTCGACGGCGGCCTGACTCGCCGCTTGTCGCAGGCACTGGATGATCGTGCCGGAATCGTCGGTGACCGGAAACATGCGCCCGTCGGCCTCGGTCTTCAGCTCCACTCCGCGTTCGGCGAACCAGGCCACGGTGTCACGCGGACCAAACCGGTTGAACGGCCCGATCAGTTCCCGCGAGCCACGCGGATAGCGTTTCACCAACTCGCGTGGTTCGAAGCAGGCATGCGTGGTGTTGCAGCGCCCGCCGCCCGAAATGCGCACCTTGGCCAGCACATGCGCCGTCGCCTCGAAGATGACCACGCGGGCAGCCGGATTCTGCTCCGCCGCCCGCACCGCGGCAAAAAACCCCGCCGCACCCCCGCCAATCACTGCAATCTTCAAGTCAGCCATGTCGACGGCCACTCCACCGCATGTTTTACAGAAGGCAACGAAGGGAACAAAGGACTTCAGCGCGGCATCCTGACCGCGACTTCGTATTCTTCGTTTCCTTCTGTAAAAACTGTCCTGCCGCCCATGTCCCCCGCCCAGCTCCGTTCCCTCGCCGCCGAGGAGGTCGCCGCCACCATCGCCGATCTTCCGCCGGAGCTGCGGCCGCACGCCGAACGCATCCCGGTGCTCTACCACGATTTTCCCACCGACGAGATCCTCGGCGGGGAGTTTGAACCCGACATCCTCGGCCTCTTCGTCGGCCCACCCCACGGCGAGGATTCCGGCGACCGCAACGACCTCCCGTCGCAGATTCTGCTCTTCGTCGGCAACCTCTGGGACTTCGCCGAGCACGACCGCGAAATCTTCCTCGATGAGGTGCACGTCACCTACCTGCATGAGCTCGGCCATTACTTTGGCTGGGACGAGGAGGACCTCGCCAAACGCGAATTGGATTGAATCTTTTCCCGCCCAACCGCGTCTGATCCTCCAGAACCATTCGCAATTCGACATTTCCAAAACTCCGCCACCGTGCTTAGTTCCGTCTCAGATCGACCTGTTATGAAGCGTTTTCTCACCCTCGCCCTCCTCGCCCTCACCTTCGCCGGAGTCGCCCAAGCGGAGCGCACCCTGCCGCGCAAAGACTACGTGACCCGCATCGAGTCGTGCGAAGCGATCATCCGCGAGTTCCAAGCCAGTCGCGACTACGCGATCCCGCAGCAGGTGCTCCAAAACGCTCAGGCGATCGTCATCACCAACCAGTTCAAGGCCGGCTTTTTCTTCGGCATCAAGGACGGCTACGGCGTCATCATGGTGCGCCGCGCCGACGGCTCCTGGAGCCTTCCCGCCATGATCGCCGCCGGTGAGGCCAGCCTCGGCCTGCAGCTCGGCGCCAATGCGATCGAGACGGTCTACATCCTCAACGACGCGGAGATCGCCCGCCGCCTCTACAAAGGTCGCTTCAACATCGGCGTCGACGCCGCCGCCATCGCCGGCCCGCGCGTCGCCGAGACCACCCGCATCAACCGCGAGATCCTCGCCACCCCGATTCTGGTCTACACCAAGAAGCAGGGCCTCTTCGCCGGCGCCACCGTCAAAGCCGGCTGGATCGCCGCCAACAACGTGGGCAACCGCTACTTCTACCAGACCCGCTACAATCTGCCCGAAATCCTCTTCGGCGACTGGGTCCCTGCCCAACCCGAGGTCGAACCCCTCATGCAATACATCGCGCAGATCACGAGGTAAGCGATACAGCCCTCGCCCCCTTTCAGACCCGGCCCAAATAGACGGCCGGGTTTTTTGTGCCCAACCGGATCGCCCTCAGTTCAACCACGTCAGCGCCGGCCGCCCCAGCGACTCCCGCAGCGTCGCCGCATCCGCCCACGTGCAGGTCCCGGCGGCTTCGTCGCCGTCCAGCAGGGCAATGAACTCAAACTGGTCGTTCGCCAGATCACGATCGGCCGCCTCCTCGGCCCACACCCGCACGATCTCCAGCGCCGGCAGGGTCTGGCGACCGAGAATCTCCACCAGCGGGATGTTCAGCATGTCGCCATAACTTCGATACACCACTTCGGTGCAGACCAGCTTGTCGCTGCTGAAAAAATCGAAATCGAAGTCGTAGGGCTTCCCCGCGTGCGCAAACGCCCGCGCGATAGCCATGCGCTTCTGCTCGATCGACAAACGCGGTCGCAGCACCGCCACCGCGTCCGCCTCGCCGATCGAGTGTTCAATCGAGGTGAACACCACCCCTTCGCTCATCGCTTCGATCACCGCATGCGCATGGCCGGCCGCATCCGGTCGCGAAAATTCGGCCAACTTCGCCGCCACCGCCGGATCGTCGGCCAGGCCCAGGGCGCGCAGGTCTTCGGTGGTGCCGACATAGAGCGCCGCGTGCGGCCAGTAGCCGGGCAGGAAGGCATTGGACATATACCAATTGCGCCGCTCGATCAGGATGTCACCCGGCTGCAGCAGCGGCCGCAGCCGCTCCAACAGCTCCGGTGTGACGAGAGTTTTCCCGTCGCGCGGCGCGCGGATCTTCGCATCGCCGATCAAGGTCGAGATCGCCGAGCTCGCCCGATAGTAGCTCCCGCCTACCGCCTGCTTCGCGTCGCTCACCGCCGTCGCGACTTTGTAGGCGAGGATGCGTTCGCTCAGCTCCGCCGTGCGCGCACCGGCCTCCGCGATTGCCGCATGAAACTTTGCCGCCGCCGCACCGCCATCCGGGGCCAGCCCCGCCGCCTTCCACGCCGGCAATGTCGCGTGATAGTGCCGCCACCCCGCCTCCAGCCACCGCCGGTGCGCGACATTGGCTAGGTTCGCACGAATGCGGTCATACACACCCGCCGGCACACCCCAACGCGGCTCGGCTTCGTTGAGTTTGGTGATCGCGTCCTTGCTGCCTTCAAACGCCAACACAAAGCGCGCTGAGTAGTCGTAGAGCACCGCCGCCGCCGTGTAATGCAGCAACAGCGCGCGCAACCGCAGCCGCTCATCGGCAATCTGCTCGTAACGCTGATACGACCACACCGTCCGCAGTAGCGCGGTCCGCAGCGACAGGTAGGTTACCAGCATGCGCCGCATCTCATCGTCGTCCTCCGGCTGGTAATAGCTTCGCTCCCCCGCGTGCAGTTCGCGCTCAAACACCCGAAACCGCGCCTCCAGCTCGCCCAACGCCGTGATCACGCCCGTCAGACCACCTTCGTCACTCGCGATCCGCCCCGCCAAAACTTCCTGACTCAGCCGGTGCAAGGCCGGGGCATCACTTTGCATCCACTCCAAAGGCCGATCTCGCAGCAGCCAACCCGCCACCGCCGTTCCCACCGCCGCCAACACCGCGAGAATGACCACGCTCACCCACAGCGGCGGACGCCACAACTTGCGCGGTGGCTCGGCACCGAACGCACCGGGAAACTCCGCCGCCATCGCCTCCAACGCGGCCACCAGTTCCGTGCGCTCCCGCCGCAACCCCGCCACCCGCTCGCGCTGTGGCAACAGCTTCACCTCGGCCCACCAGATCGGCAGCACCACGCGCAGACGCCGCCCCACCCAGATCGCGCAAAAACCCGCCGCCGGCATCAACGCCAGCCAGCCCCACGCCACCCACGGCATGAACACGCCCAGCATCCACCAAAGCACCGCCGCATACCAAATCCCGTGCACCGGCACGCCGACCAACATGCGATTCAACGCCACCGTGACGCGGCCCGGATGATCCAGTTTCGCCGCTAAGACCCGCGTGATGACATGCGGCACGAGGTGATGCACCAGCCCGAGCAGGCCCAGGCCCAACGCGATGGGCAGCCGCACGGCGTCCCATGTCACCGCGATCACGCGCCGCCACAGCGGCTGACGAAAGAAGCGCGCATCCGCCGGCAACCCGCTCGCTTCGCGCCGCGACCGCCACGCCTGCACGCGCTCGGCCATCGCTTCGGCGCGCGGCCGGTCCTGGGCGTGAAACCAGTTGATCGCATCCGCCACGCGTTTGCGCAATTTTAACACGCCGGTGACGCGCAGCCCGCGCGCCGCCGGCAGGAGCCCTTCCACTTCGTTCAGCAGCGGCTCCCACGTCGCGTCCTCCAAGTGCACGACCACGTCCTTCAACGCCTGATCGATCACCGGCGTAAGCGCGCGCATCGTCTCGCGATGATCGCCGCCGTGCTCGGCCAACAAGGCATCCGCATCGATTGCTTCACCCACCTTGATCCACACCGCCGTGCGAAAACGTTCCTTGCGCTCGTAGTTGATGCCCACCGGCACGATGCGCAGTCCGCGCACGCCCACCTCCAGCGCCTGCATCGCCATCCGCGCCGCGCCCGATCGCACCAACGCGACCTGCACGTCGTCGTGGCTCTTGCCCTCCGGAAAGATACCCACCACCGAACCGCCGTTTTCGCCGAGCGCGCCGGCCGCCTTCGCCAAGGACTCGAGGTTCTTCTTCACCTCCGCACGACCGCCGCCGTCGCTGCCGCGATAGGCCGGGATCATGCCCAGCCCTTTGATGATCCGACCAAACACGGGCAGGTCGAAAAGCGGCGCCTTCGCCATCAGGCGCACCGGTCGCCGCGCGGCCACGCCGAGCAGCACCGGATCGAGCAACGAGTTGGGATGATTCGCCACCAGCAACACCGGCCCCTCCGCCGGGATCGTGCCCGTGACCTCGATGCGCGGATAATAAAATCGCGCGAGCCCATGCACCAGCCAACGCGCCGCCGCGCCCGACCAGCTTTGCGCCGCGCTCATGCGCGCGCCTCCACCAGTAAGGTCAGCAGCGCCGCCAACACCGTTTCACTCACCAGCGCCTGCACCCCGGTGCGATCGAGGCCGGGCCCCTCCACGCGCCCGGTCACCTCGTGCCAGCCGCCATCATCGCACCGCTCGACGACTGCCCACCACGCGAAAGGCACCGGCACACCGTCATCCGGCGCCGCCTCGGCATAACCCGTCGTGGCGAGCGCGAAGCGTGCGTCAAAAAGTTGCGCTACCCCCCGCGCCATCTGTCGCGCGACGCCTTCGCTCACGCAATTGCAGGCCGCCGCCTCGTCGTGATCGACGCCGAGATGGCGCACCTTCTGCGCCAGCGTGTAGGCCGTGATCCCACCGCGAAAAAATGTCGATGCCCCCGACAGTGCCCCGATCCGAGCCTGCACCCCGCCGGAGGTGAGGCTTTCCGCCACCGCCAACCCGTCGCCGGGTCTTCGCGCCATCAGGGATTTGAGAGGAACCAGGTCCAGCACGGGCTCACTGTGACGGTTTTGTTGGGTCACAAAAAAGCACAAAAAGCATCCGACCTATCGTCCGCCCCCTCCCGTGCGTAGCCGGTGGGCGAAGCCATCCGTGTCCATCCGTGGTAAAAAACGCCCGGCCTCCCGGTCCTACTTCCCCTTCTTCTCTTTCTTGGACTTCTTCCCCTTCTTGCCGCCCTTCTTCTTTTTCTCTTTCGCCTTCTTCGCCTCCTTTTTCAGGAGCTTCTTCACCTTCTTGCGTTGGTCGCGGTGCACGATCCAGCCAAAGCATTTCGGCGAACCACAATGGCAGGGATGGTCCTTCCAGTTCTCCCAATCAAAACCGTAGTCGTAGCTCAGTTCCTCGCCCGCTTTGATGTCACGCAGCGCGCTGATCCAGATGTGGCCCCGCACGTTCTCCGTCTCGCAATTCGGCTCACAGGAATGGTTGATCAACCGCGCCGTATTCCAGGACACCGCGCCGTCGAGATCGTAGCGCTTGTTGACCTCGAAGAGATACACGCAGCCATCGTCCTCGCCTTTCTCTTGGCGCGCCACCCGCACCTCGTCGCGGCGCTGTGACTCGGCCTTGGTGATCTTCTCGCCCACATACTCGATCACGCGGGTGCCCGCCGGGATGTCCTTGGCGGCGTAGACCCCGTCGCCGTGCACCTTGGAGGCGGCTACTTCGATCCACTCCGACGTCGTCGGCGCGGGCTCAGCGGTGGAAGTGGCAGGAGTGGACTTCTTCTTGGTCTTCGTCGAACGCGTGGCCATGGCAGGGAAAGCGGGAGAGCGCAGAGCGAGCCGCGCCGCGGCGATTACTTCAACTCCAAACCCACCGGGCAGTGATCGCTGCCCATCACCTCGGGGCTGATCCACGCTTTTTTGAGGCGAGGCTGCAACGCGGCCGATGTCAGGAAATAGTCGATACGCCACCCGATGTTCTTGCCGCGCGCCCCCGCCCGGTAGGACCACCACGAATAGTGGTCGGGGCCTTTCTCAAACTCACGGAAGGTATCCACGAAGCCGTTCTCCAGAAACCGGTCGAAGCCCGCACGCTCTTCCACCGTGAAACCTGGATTGCCCACGTTGGCCTTGGGCCGCGCCAGATCGATTTCCTGGTGCGCCACGTTCAGGTCGCCGCAGAACACCACCGGCTTCTTCTGCTGAAGCTTCGTCAGGTAAGTGCAGAAATCCAGATCCCAGCGTTCACGATATGGCAGCCGCGCCAGCTCGTGCTGCGCGTTGGGCACGTAGACATTCACGAGAAAGAAATCCTCAAACTCGACCGTCAGCGTGCGTCCTTCCTGATCGTGCTCCTCGAGGCCGATGCCCTCGGTCACGCCCAGCACGGGCTGCTTGGTGAAGACCGCCGTGCCGCTGTAACCCTTCTTCTTCGCCGCGCTGAAGTGCGCCGTGTAGCCCTTGGGCCATTCCACGTGCGCCACATCCCCCGGATGACACTTGGTCTCCTGCAGGCACAGCACGTCGGGCTTGGTCGCCCCGAAGAAGTCCAAAAATCCCTTACCCAACACGGCCCGCAGCCCGTTCACATTCCAGGAAACCAATTTCATCGCCGCGCATGCTCACGCCCCCCGCGCAATAATCAACCCCCGGCTGAGCGGCCCGCTTTATTCTTTCCTGCCATCTTTCTCTTTCTCCCCGCGCCCTCGCCCCCCACACTCCCGCTTCCCATGAGCACGCTCCTCCTCATCGACGACGACGAAAACCTGCGCCTGATGCTCGAAGAGCTCTTCCTCGCCGAAGGTCACCGCGTGATCACCGCCGGCGACGGCCAACAGGGCCTGCGGCTCGCCCGGGCCCACCGGCCCGACATCATCGTGTCCGACGTGCGCATGCCCGGCCTCACCGGCCACGAACTCGTCGCCGCCCTGCGTGAAACCCCCGAACTGGCCGATACCCCGCTCATCCTCATGACCGGCGATGCCGACCTCCCCGACATGCGCAAAGGCATGGATCTGGGCGCCGATGACTACATCCCCAAACCTTTCGACAACCTCGCCCTGCTGCGGACGGTGCAATCGCACCTCGAGCGCGCCGGCCAACGCCGCGACTCCGCCTCGACCGAACTGCAAAACCTGCGCCGCAACCTCGACGCCCTGCTGCCACCCGACCTGGTCGAGCCCCTTCACGAGATCATCGGTTGCGCTTCCGTCCTTGAGGTCGACGCCGAGCTCATGCCGGCCAATGACGTGCGCGACTTCGCCCGCAGCATTCTCGCTTCGGCCGACACCCTCAACCGGCGCTTCGAGAACTTTATTCTCTTCTCCCGCCTCGAATCCGGTCACTTGAAGCCCGCGGCGTCCGGCCCCGCCATCGCCGTGGCCGACCTCGTGCGCCATGCCGCCGAGACCACCGCCCGCCGCCACCACCGCGCCGAGCACCTGCGTTTCGAACTTGCCGACCTCACCACCGCAGTCCCCCGCGAATACCTCGCCAAACTCGTCGCCGAGCTCGTCGACAACGCCTGCCGCTACTCCATCAAGAGCGAGCCCATCGACGTAAAACTCGCCGTCACGGCCGACACCTACGCGATCACCGTAATCGACTACGGCATGGGCCTCCCCGATCCGCTCCCCGCCTCCACCGGCTACGGCCTCCGTCTCAGCGAACGCCTCACCCAAGCCCTCGGCGGAACCTGGCAACTCGACAACCGCCCCAAACGCGGCCTGAGCATCACACTGAGCTTCCCGCGGTGAAATTCTCCAGGGTGTAGCCTCGAGCGTGAGCGAGTGGATGAGTGTGGAGTGCTGAGTGGCCGAATTTTGCGATTTGCCGAGCCCCGGCCGTTAGCCGCATCGTGATCCTTCGTCCCGCGATGCCTGCCTTCACTCCGCTTCCCCTCGGCCAACCGATTCCCAACCGCCCCCACGCGGTCTCGTGCAGCCTGCCGACCATGCGCGACGTGATCGGCTACGAGGAAAAAGACCCGGCAATCGTCCAACACCTCACCAGCGGCTACCCGCGCTTCGTCGTCCATCCCTTCAACCGGCAACTCGCCGCGGCCATCGCCACCGAACTCGAGCTCGCCGAGCACGAGCTCTGGCTCACCTGCTCCGCCCGCGCCGCCGACGCCCTGCACGCCGAGCTCGGCATCGCTCACGCCATCCGCGTGGATCACGAAGGCTTGCACGGCGTCGCCCATCCGACCGACCCCGACCTCTTCACCCGCACCAAACGCTACCTCCAAAACACCGGCGGTTTCATTTCCTCCCGCGAAGCCGAGGACCGCCTCGCCGCCCGCGGCACTCTCCCCGCATCCGCCCCCGAGGAACTCGCCCCCGCGGTCACCGCGCTGCACACCGTCACCGACGCCCTGATCGCCGCCTACCCCGGCACCGCCCGCGCCGATATCGTGCTGGCCCCGTCCGGCATGAACGCCTTTCACGCCGCCTGGAGCACCCTCGCCCAACTCCAGGCCAGCCGTGGCCGCACCGTGTGGATCCAACTCGGCTGGCTCTACCTCGACACCATCGCGCAACTCAAACGCTTCACCGCCACCCCCACCGACTACGTCGCGCTCACCGACATCAACGACACCGCCGCCATCGAAGCCGCCATCACCGCCGCCGGTGATCGCCTCGCTGGCATCGTCACGGAAGCGCCCACCAACCCGCTCGTCCAAACCGCCGACCTGCCCGCCCTCGCCGCCCGCGTGCACGCTGCCGGCGGCCGCGTCATCATCGACCCCACCCTCGTGTCGCCACTGAACGTCCGCGTGCTCGAACACGCCGACCTGGTCGTCAACAGCCTCACCAAATACGCCGCCTCCGCCGGCGACGTGATCGCCGGCGCCACCATCATCAACCCGGCCGGTCCCGACGCCGATTGGCTGCGCGCCAAAGTCGCCCGACGCAGCGACCCCATCTACACCCGCGACCTGCGTCGCCTCGCCGCCCAGATCGTCGACTACCCCGCGATCATCGCCCGGACCAACGCCAACGCCGCCGCCGTCGTCGCCCATCTGCGCGACCACCCCGGCGTCAAGGATCTGTATTGGTCACTGCACCCCGATTCCCGCGCCAACTATCTCAAGATCGCCCGGAGCCCGGAGTCAGTCGGCAGCATCATCAGCTTCACGGTGAAAGGCGAGCTCGCGGCCTGCTACGACCGCTTGGCCTTCGCCAAGGGCCCCAGCTTCGGCATGACCACCACGCTCATCTGCCCCTTCATCTACCTCGCGCACTACGATCTCGTGACCAGCGAAACCGGCCGCGCCGAACTGGCCGCCGCCGGCATCGACCCGCAACTCCTCCGCCTCTCCGTCGGCACCGAACCTCTCGAGGAAATCCTCGCCGCCCTCGACACCGCCCTCTCCCCACTTGTCACGTAGGACGTGACAAACCCCCAACCGCATCGCCCATTTGTAACGTAATACGTTGCAAACGACGTCACTGAGGCCACCTCGCCGCTGTAGCCGCGGTCGCTGACCCCGGTTTTCGCCGGTAATCGCTTCCCCGTTTCAGCTTTTCAGATTTTCAGCCTTTCAGCGTTTTGTCCGACCCCACCCTCCTCCCCATCAAAGCCGTGCCCAACGCCTCCCGCAGCGAGGTCGTCGGTTGGCTGGGTGACTCCTTGAAGGTGAAGCTCAAGGCTCCACCCGTGGACGGCAAAGCCAACGCCGAACTCTGCCGCTTCCTCGCCGAGGTCCTCGGCCTCCCCAAGACCGCCGTCACCCTCGCCACCGGCGCCTCCGCCCGCCAAAAGCGCGTCGCCGTCACGGGCCTTTCCTCGGCCGACCTCCGTGTCCGCCTCGACCAACTATTGGGTCAGGCGTGACATTTTGTCCGCCCGCGTGCGGCGGGCGAAGCGGAGGTTAAGCGCGACCGAGGCGAAGATCAGGCCGACGGCCAAGCCGGCCCAAATGCCAACCGCGCCCCAGGGGCCTTTCACGCCGACGAAGTAAGCCAACGGCAGCGCCAGCCCCCAATAGGCGAAGGCCGTGATGCCCGTCGGCACCTTCACGTCCTGCAAACCGCGCAACGACGAGGCCGCGACGACCTGAGCGCCGTCGGCCAACTGAAACACCGCCGCGACCACGAGAAGTTTCGCCGCCAAGGCGATCACTTCGCGTTCGGTCACAAATCCCGCCGCCAGCACTTCGCCGGCAAGCGCGAACACCGTGGCAAAGGCCCCCATCACCAACGCGGACAACACCTGCGCGCCGAAACCGATCGGCCGCAGCGCTTCCAAGCGCCCCGCGCCCACCGCCCGGCTCACCCGCATGCTCACCGCCATGGCGAGGCCGAGCGGGAACATGAAGGTGAAGGCCGCGCAACTGATCGCGATCTGGTGCGCTGCGAGCTGGGTCGCGCCCAGCCAGCCCATCATGATCGCCGCGGCACCAAACGCGCCGCCTTCAAACACCAGACTGAACGCAATCGGCACGCCCAAGCCGAGCAACTTGCGAAAGCCACTCCACGTGTATCCAGAAAACCACTGCGTCGGCCACGCCGCGTGAAAATGCGGCGACCGACTCACCCACCACCAGATCGCCACCACACCGATGAGGCGCGACAACAGGGTCGCCACGCCCGCCCCCGTCAGCCCCATGGCCGGCGCGCCGAGATTGCCGTAAATGAAAATCCAGTTGAGCAGGACGTTCAACAGGACGCCGCCCAACATGATCACCATCGGCCCGACCGGCCGCTCCAAGGATTCCGCGAAGTGCCGCATCGCCTGGAACGCCAGCGTCGGCACGTTTGAAATCGCGATCAGCACGTAATAACCCGGCACCAACGCCAGGACCTCCGGCGGTTGGCCGAAGCGGTGCAACTGCGAGCCGAGCGCGAGCATGGCCACCATCGTCACCGTGCCCGCGATCACGCTCAGCGCCGTGCCGTGCTTCATCCAGTTGGCCGCGCCCTTTTCGTCACCCGCGCCGTGGGTTTGCGACACCAGCACCGTGACCGGAATCATCAGACCGACGCCGATCATGAAAAACAGGCCCCAGATGCTGCCGGCAAAGGCCGAGGCCGCCAGTGCCTCCTTGCCCACGCGACCGATCATGATGCTGTCCGTCACGCCCATCAGCATCTGGCTCACCTGCCCGACGATGATCGGACCCGCGAGCACCAGCGTGCGTTTGGTTTCTTGGACGTAGGCGGACATGGGACCGTAGAGCAACGGACACGGAGAATTGCGCTGCAACCTTCTTCACGGTTCTCCTTTGCCCCGTCCCCTCCGCCGATGTCCCTCCTCGCCGTCGCTCTCGTCCTCACCGCCGCCGTGCTGCACGCGACGTGGAACCTCGCGGCCAAGCGGGCGGGCAGCGGGCTGCCCTTCGTCTTCGCGGTCGGTCTGCTCATGTGTGTGCTCTACCCACCGGTGATGATCACGGTCGTGATCTGGAACGGCGGGCTCACCCTCACCGACACCGACCTGCTCGTCATCGCGGTCAGCACCGTGCTCAAGACCGGTTACGCGCTCTTCCTGCAACGCGCCTACCGCAGCGGCGACTTCTCGTTTGTTTATCCGCTGGTGCGCGGCAGCGCGCCGGTCATCGCCACGATCGGCGCGGCCGTTTTCCTGCAGGAACTCCCCACCCCGCTGGGCGCCGTCGGCGGGTTGCTCATCGTCACCAGCATCTTCTTCCTGAGCCACGGCGAACGCCTGTGGCAAACGCCCACCTCCGGCAGCACCACGCCAGCGCTGGGTCGCGCCCTGTTCAACGCCCTCGTCGCCGGCTCCTTCATCGCCACTTACACGGTGTGGGACCGCAACGCGGTCGGCTACCACCACCTCAACCCCATCCTTTTCGACGGTTTCACCAACCTCGGCCTTACCGTCCTGCTCGCGCCGTTCGCGTGGAGCCGGCGCGATGAGGTGCGGACCATCTGGCGCGAGCACCGCCGCGAGATCATCATCATGGGCACCCTGTCGCCCGCCGCCTACGTGCTCGTCCTCACCGCGCTGAGTTTTACGCCGGTGAGCTACGTTGCCCCCGCCCGCGAGTTCAGCATCCTCATCGGTGCCTACCTCGGCGCCCGCGCATTTGGCGAGACCCACACCCCGCGGCGCCTCTGGTGCGCCGCGGGCATGGTCGCCGGCCTGCTCATTCTTACGACCGCTTGACCGGTTTCACCCTTCCCTCGCCGACGGACCACCACCAAGCTTATCCCCCGATGAAACAGAGCCGCCTGCTCCTCTGGATCACGATCCTCCTCATCGGACTCGTCGCCGTGCTGCGATTCAAGCACACCCATCGGGCCGAACCACCGGTCACCCACAGCCCCGCCTTGCCGCACGCGGCGAGTGACGCTCCAACCACCGCGGCGATCACCACGCCCCCGGCGAATCACACTCCCTCCGCCGCCACCGACAGCACCCTCGCGATCGAACATGGCATGACCATCGACTACTCATCCGGTCACGCCGTCGTCACTCAAGTTGACCCCGAAATCGACGCCCAAATGCGCGCCGACCTGGCCGAAATGGAAGCCGCCGCCGCCGAGGTGATCTTCACCGCCGATGGGGCGGAGTCCGCCCCCGAACCTGATTCCGCCACGCCGGTCCCCGCTCCCTGACCCGCGCATCTCGCTTTGCATTCCCCCCACGCCCCTTCAACCTCGGCCCGCCCATGACCGCTCGACTCACCCGCGCTCTGCTCAGCTTCCTCCTCCTGCTGGCCCTTTCCGCCCACGCCGCCACCTCACCCGAGGCCCTCGCCTCCCTGCGCGCCAAAGCCGAGTCCGGCAACGCCATCGCCCAATACAACCTCGGGCTCGTCTATGCCGACTCATCCGAGCCCGCCTACGATCTGGTCGAAGCCTACGTCTGGCTTTCCCGCGCCGCAGCCAACGGTTCACGCAGCCGTGAACTCGCCATCGTCACCGATCGCCTCACCGCCACCGAACTCGCCACCGCCCGCAGCCGCCTCGCGCAGAGCCCCGCTCCCGCGACCGACACCCCCACCGTTCGCATCACCGCCGCCCCCATCACCGAAACCGGCGGATCCTCCACCTTCACCGCCGTCCCGCTCGACCGCGACGATCAGGCTGTCGCGCAACTCACCCAGGAACGCGACACCCTCGCCGCCCGCCTCGCCACCGCCCAGGCCGAGCTCGCCCAGCTCCGCGCCTCCACCTCGGGCGACGCGGATCTTCGCAAACGCGCCGCCATCGCCGAAGCCGCCCTCGCCAGTCGCACCCGCGACGTCGAACAACTCACCGCGGAACTCGCCTCCTATCGCAACCGCGCCCCCTCCTCGACCGAGACCGCCCTGCGCCAGGAGCGCGACCGCCTCGCCGCCGAAGCCGAGGCCTCCGCCGCCGAGCTCGCCACCCTCCGCGCCGTCAACGCCCGTCTCACCCAATCCAACACCGCGCTCAACGAGCAGGTCGCCACCCATCGCGACACCACCGAGTCCACCAATCTCCTGCGCGACGAACTCTCCCGCACCCAGTCCCGTGCCCGCGAGCTCACCGGCGAACTATCAACCAGCCGCGCCGAAGCCACCCGCCTCCAAGCCGAGCTCACCGCCGCCCAACAACTCCTCAACGAGCGCGCCGACGCCTCCGCCAACCTCACCGCCGCCACCCAACGCATCAGCGACCTGCTCGGCGAAGTCTCCGCCGCCCGCCGGCAGATCGAACAGCTCCAAACCGCCAACGGCCAGGCAACCCGCGCACTTGCGATGGTCGAGGCCGACAAAGCCGACGCCATCGCTCGCTTCGCCACCTTGAGCGATCAGGTCGCCACCATCCAAGCCGAACGCCAGTCCCTCGCGGCCGAGCTCGCCACCGCCGAGGCCCGCATCGCCGAACTCTCCGCCAGCCAGGCCGACCTTGGCTCCGCCACCGATCGCATCAGCACCCTGCTCGGCGAAGTCTCCGAGCTGCGCGCCCAAAACGAATCCAAGAACCAGGAAATCGCCCAAGCGTGGGAGGACGCCGACGAAGCCAGCAAACAAATCGAATCCCTCCGCCAGCAACTCGCCGCCACCACGACGGACCTGGCCACCGCACGCGCCAGCCGCGCCACACTCGAACAGGAACTCACCGCCGCCAACGCCCGACTCAGCGCGACGGCCAGCGCCTCCTCGGCCGCCGATGACGAACTGGCCACGGCGCGCGCCGACCTCGCCGCCGCCGCCACTCGTATCCAGGACCTGATTACGCAGGTCGCGGCCGCCCGCGATACCAACGCCGACCTGCGCACCCAGTTGGACCGACTCGCCAACGGGCAGACCGACACCGAACAAACCCTGCGCGGACAACTCGCTTCCGCTCAGGACCGGGCCGACGAGCTCGCCGCCCAGCTCCAGTCCACCAAGTCCGACCTCGCCACCACCGAACGCGACCTCACCGCCGCCCGCCGCGACCTTGCCCGCGCGCAGGAGTCGACCACCGACCTCACCACCGAGCGCGATCAATTGGCCGACCGCCTCGCCGCCGCCGAATCCCAAGTCGCCGCCCTCTCCGGCGATGTGGCCGACCAACGCGCCGACGCCGGCCGCATCCGCCAGCTCGAAGCCGACCTCGCCACCAGCCGCTCGGCCCACGAACGCGTCTCATCTCAACTCGAATCCCTGCGCAACCAGTTGAACGAGACCACCTCCGAGCTCGGCGCCACCCGCACCGAAGTCGCCCGCCTGCGCCGCGGCGCCTCGGCGAGCGAAGAACAATCCAGCCAAGTTGCCCAACTGCGCGAGCAACTCGCGAGCGCCGCCAGTCAACGCGACTCCTTCCGCAGCCAGGTGAATGACCTGGAAACTCAGCTCGCCGCCGCCGAGGCCGAAGCCACCTCGATGCGCGAAGCCCTCGCGCAGGCCGAACAGGCCGCCGCCGCAGACACCCCGTCGACCACGATCGACCCGGTCGACTTCGCCGAGCTGCAGGGCAAACTCAACTCCAGCCTCCGCGCCTTCAGCACCCAGGAACGCGAACTCGCCCGCACCCGCCAGGAGCTCAAGGACGCCGCCGCCCGCGCCGATGCCGCCGACGCTTCCCTCGCCGCGTTGCGCGACCAACTCGCCACCCTGCAACCCGAGCTCGAAAACGCCCGCGACAGCCTCGTCGCCGCCGAGGCTCAGACCGACGCCGCCGACGCCCAGACCTCTTCGTTGCGGGACCAGCTCGAAAGCGCCCAGGCGCTCGCCGCCACCCGCGCCGACGAACTGGCGACCCTGCGCGCCGAACTCTCCGCCGCCGAGACCGCCGCCACCGAAAACGCCAACCTCCGCGAACTCGCCCGCCAAGCCCAGGCCCAGTCCGCGTCCATGGCCGCCGAACTCTCCGCGCTGCGCACCCAACTCGCGCTCGCCACGACAGACAACACCGTCGACCGCGCCGTGCCGACTCGTCCCGGTTCGGCGGTCACGCCGGTCGCCCCCACGCCGAGCGCGCCCGTCGCCACCGCCGAGCGCACCCACACCGTCATGCCCGGCGAAACCCTGTCTTCCATTTCCCGCCAATATTACGGCACGGCACTGCGCTGGCGCGACATCCTCGCCGCCAACCGCGAACAGGTCCCCAACCCCAGCTCCCTCGGCGCGGGCACGATCCTCCGCATTCCGGAGTAAAGAGAGACCTGCGGTAGCCGGGGTCGCTGACCCCGGACGGCCCGGACAGCCGCTCAGCCCGCGAACGTGGCAATCACCACCGCCAGCGCCACCGCGCTCGCGATCGACGCATACACCACCGTGCTGGCAGCCATGCCTTCGTCGCCGCCCATCTGTTTGACCATGGTGTGCGACACCGCCGCCGTGGGACAGGCCAGGCAGATGAGCAAGGCCAACATCGCCGGACCATCCAGCCCCAGTGCCCGGCCCAATCCGTATCCAATCAATGGTGACAGCACGACCTTGATGCCGGCGGCGATCAGCGGCAGTCGACGATTGCCCCGGACGGGCACCGTCATCAGGGCCGCGCCGATGCAGAGCAACGCCAGCGGCAGGGCCATGCGGCCGAGCGACTGCAGGGTCGACAACACCGCCACCGGCGGCGCCCATCCGGCCGCCCGCGCCAGCAAACCGGCCAAGGAGGCGATGATGATGGGATTCTTCACGACGCCCACCCCGATTCGCCGCCACATGTTTGCCTGCGACTCGCGCTGACTTGCCAGAAGCACGCCGACTGCCAGCGCGTTGTTCAGCAAAAGCATCGGCGCAAAGGTCAGCATGATGCGACCGATCGGCACACCGGGCACCGACAGGAGCAGAGGCAGCGCGATGAAGGACAGATTGCTGCGAAAGGCCCCCTGCGTGAAGGTGCCGCGCGCCGAATCCTTCACCCCGAGCAGCGGACCACCCCACCACGCCAACGCCGCCGTCAGCGCGGTGGCCGCGAGGATGACCAGCAACAACATGCCCGCGCCATCGGAGCCGGAGGTCGCGGTCACCAAGGCATTAAAAACCGCCGCCGGCAGACCGACCCAAAAGAGCAGTTTGTTGATTCCGCTCACCACCTCGCCGGGCAACATGCCACCACGCTGAAGGGCCGCGCCGAGCGCGATGATCAGGAAAATCGGGGCGAGCAGGTTGATGACGGCCACGGCCGCGGAGCATCAGCGAGCAGTGCCCCCGCGTCTAGGCGGGATTTTAAACGCGACTCCACGGCAAGACCGCGTCCGGAGGTCACGGTCCACCTTACCCTCCAAACCCCTACCCCTCCTGTTGAACGGATGGGGAAGGGGTGCAAGCGGAGAGGCAGCGCACCGGGCTCACCGAGCCCGGCTACAACACCAACGTCTGCTCGAACTGTAGCCGGGGTCGGTGACCCCGGCAGCGTTTGTTCGGTGCGAAGACCACCAGCACCGCCACCGCACCCGATCCTACGGCGACTCCATGGCCGGGCCGTAGAAGATCGCATTGCCGAGCAGGCGCATGCTGCCGAACCAATAGCCGCGGAAGGCCGGAAAATCCGTCATCGCGATCACCCGTCCTCCGCCCAGCGGCGCCACCACCCCCGCCGCTTGGTTGGCGAGGCGCGCCACATCCGCATCGGTCGCGTAACCAGCCAGCAAAGGCTCCGCTTGATAGAGCAGGGGTGTCTGGTAGGGCGACTCGGAGGGTTTCAATGCCAGTTTGCCTTCGCGAAACAAGGCCACCGTCGCCGCCCCCAAACCGTAGGCCAGGGGATGCGTGAGATCGACGTCCGCCGCGAAAACCGATCCGGGAATAAGTTTGGCGCGCTCCAGTCGCTCGCCGTCGCCAAAGGGCTGACGGGCCTCACTGCCGGCGGCCGGTTTGGCGTCCTCCACAAAATGGATCGGCGCCTTCAATTTGTCGGCCGCCCACTTGGCCGCGCGACCAACGGTGATCAACGAACCACCGCTGCGCACCCACGTCTCCAGTGCCGCGTTGGTCGCGTCGTTCATCCGGCTGTAAAGTCCGTCGACCATCACGATTGCGTCGAAGCGACTCAGGTCGGCGCGAGTGACGTCATCGCGCTCCAGCAACACCACCGGTAGATTCCACCGCGTGTCCAGCGTGTGCCATGCCGCGCCCGCGTCATAGGGATCGGTGCCTTCGCCCACCAGGAGCGCAACGCGACCGCGCGTCGTGGTCACCCAGCTCGGACTGCCCAGGTCGGGGCCATCGGCCGTGTAACCGCTGTCGAGGGCGATCACGTCCACGGCGTCCTCCGCCAACACCGCGTCGATGACCGTCTCGATTGCCGGCGCGTTCGCCGACTGACGCCCCACCGCGATCACCACCGAGCCCAGACCCACTTCGATCGGCTGATCCTCTCCGGCCGGCCGCACCGCAAAGGTCTTGGTGACCACCTCGCTGACGAGCCCGGCCTGGCCGAGGCGGCTCAACACGCGCGGCACATCGAAGGAGTTCCCTTGAATCACATAAGCCCGCACGCCGTCGCGCGCGCCGATCAAGCGACCCACCGGACGCGAGCCGACGGCCAACACCTCGCCGCCCAGGCGCGTTGCGCCGTCCATCGGCACCGTCGCATGCGGTAGGTTGAACGCCAGCAACAGACTCCATGCCGAGATGTCGTAGAATGCCGTATCCTCAAAGTCCTTACGATCGGTGAACAGCTCCGCCAGCAACCGGGCCTGCGGCTGGGCCGCGGGCACCCACCACGCTTCGCCGGCACGATAAACATGACCGTCGACTTCCTGATCGCGTCGCAGGGCGCGCACCTCGATCCGGTGCCGCGCCAGCCGCGACTGCAGCTCCCAGCCCCGCGCCGGGTCGACGGAGGGATCGATCAACCACCCGCCGATCTCACGGCCTTCGGCAAAGGCGATGGCGGAGCGGTAGAAGTCGCGCTGGTGGTCGAGCAAGTCGGTCCGCATCGCCACCGCGCCTTCAAGCGTTGAGAGCGAGGTGAGCACCTGGTTGCGAATGGTGAAGGGAAAGGTGAGGTCGCCGAAGTCCGTCTCCTGCACATGGCCACGCGAACTCGCCTGTTCGTAGAGGATGCCGAGGCCGCCGGTGAGGTCGGGATAGACGGAGCCCTTGCCAACGTAAAAGTCGTCGTAGCCTTCGGCCGAATAGTAGAACGACCCCGCCCGATCAAGCGCGGCGGCGTGGTGCTCGGCGAGCTTGGCCTGCAGCTCATAAACGCGCGTCGGCGTGGTGGGGTTGTTGCGCGACGGGACGCCGGGTTGAAAGAAGAAGGTCTTGTCCGTGCCCATCTCATGGTGGTCGTTCATGATGTTGGGCAACCACTGGTGAAACCGCGTGATGCGCGCCTCGCTTTCGGGGTGCACCAGCGGAAACCAATCGCGATTGAGATCAAACCAGTAGTGGTTGGTGCGACCGTTGGGCCACGGCTCGCGGTGCTCACGATGGTAACGATCGGCCACCACCTGCTGACCGCGGTGGGTGTTGGCCCAGTGCGCGAAACGGGCGAGACCATCGGGATTGAACATCGGGTCGAGCAGCACCACGAGGTCGCGCCGCGCGGCCTGCGCCGCCGGGTGTTCGGAAGCCACCAGCCAGTAGGCGACAAGCACGGACGCGTTGGCGCCGGAGGATTCGTTGCCGTGAATCGAATAACCGAGGTTCACCACCGCCGGGCGCTTCCCCGTTTGCTTCATCGCCAGATGCTCGGTGCGCACGCGCTCGAGGTCGGCGAGGCGCTCCGGCGCGGCCACGACGAATTGCAGCAGCGGACGCCGCTCGTGGCTGTGACCAAAGACCTCGGTCTTCGCGCGGTCGGGCCGCGCCGCCGCCAGCGCACGCAGGTAGCTCTCAATCTGGTCGGGCCGCAGGTGCCACTCGCCCACCTCGAAGCCGAAGTGCTCGCCCGGCGTCGGCACCGCTTCGTCGTAAGGCCCGCCGTCGGGCAGATAATAGTCCACCGGTTCACCCAGCCCGAGGAGGCGGGAGACGGCACCCATGACCAAAACCAAACGGAGAAATTTCAACATGGCGCGCAGCGTGGCACGATTGATCGCAATTTTCAGCCCAAGATCGCAACTTGCCGCATGCTTCGTCCGACCCTGGCCATTCGCCTGTCTGTTCGCCTTGTCGCCGCGGTGGTTCTCCCGCTGCTGACCACCGCGCACCCCCCTCAACCGGACGACGGGCTCTACGCCGAAATCGAAACCGCTCATGGGTTGATCACCGCCCGACTCCACGCCGAGGCGGCGCCCCTGACCGTGACCAACTTCGTCGGTCTCGCGGAGGGCACGCTCGGCCCCCGCCCCGGCCAGCCCTACTTCGACGGCGTCACCTTTCATCGTGTCGTGCCCGGATTCGTGGTGCAGGGCGGTGACCCGCGCGGGGATGGCGAGGGTGGCCCGGGCTACAGCTTTCCCGACGAGTTTTCGCCAGCGTTGCGCCACGACCGCATCGGCATCCTGTCCATGGCCAACGATGGCCCCGACAGCAACGGCTCCCAGTTCTTCATCACCCTCGCGCCGCTCAATCGCCTCAACTACCTGCACAGCGTTTTCGGCGAAATCGTCGACGGGCTCGATCTGCTGCCCGCCATCACGGAAGGCGATACCATGCAGGTGCGGATCCGCCGCGTGGGCGCCACCGCCGAAGCGTTCGTCGCCGACCAAGCCACCTTCGACGCGCTCATCGCCGCCGCGCCCAAAGCGCACCCGGCCTACCTCGACGACCCCGATCAGGTGCTGCCGCAAAAACCCGACTGGGCGCGCATCCTCGGTCTCAAGCTCGCCAACTTCCACCGCTTCGGCGGCGCGTCACTGCACGTGCTGCTGCGCGAAACCTGTCCGCCCGTCTCCACCGGTCCCGAGCTCGCCGCCGACCTCGCTCGCCGCGCCGACATCACCGACACGGGTCTGGCCGCGGTCTATCTCGCCGACACGCAACAATGGCACCTTGCGCCCGGCACCGCGACCGCGGCTCAACTGACCGGAGGGAACGACGACACGATCGAAACACTCCTGGCCACTATTCGCACCCGGGCCGACGAAGCCTTACAGCAACGCTACGGCGAAAACCCCATCCCGCCCGAACAAGGTCGTCGCGCGCACCTCGACGCATTGATCGACACCTTCATCCCCTACCTCGAACCGCAGGGTCCGTCCGCGCGCTGAGGCAACGCAGCGCCCGCTCCGCCTGCGCCAAGACTCCGGCGGACGAGGAAGCGGGCATCCCTACGCCCAGGGATCGAACAGCACCTTGATTGCCTCCTTCCGCCGCAGGAGGTCGACCCCCTGCACGTAGTCGCGCAGCGGCAGGGTCGTGGTGATGAGGGTCGACAGATCCAGAGCGCCCGCTTCCACGGCCGCGATCGCCGTCTCGGCCGCCGACCGGTTGTGATCGCCGTAACCGAGCAGGGTCACGCCCGGGCCCCACATGAGCTCGCCGTCGTAACGGATCCCTTCACGCACCACCCCAAACAGCGCGACGGCATGCCGGGTGCGGTGTAACAAAAATTCCACTACTGACGCGAGACCAGTGCAGTCGATCGCCACATCCGGCGCCCGGGCACCGCTGCGGTCGGCCGGCCAGGTCTCCGCGTCGCCCGCGCGCACTTCGGTGGCGCCCAGCCCGCGGGCGAGCTCGCGCCGCTCCGCCACCGGATCGATGCCGATGACCGTCGCCGCGCCGTGATGCCGCGCCAGTTGCACCGCGACCAGTCCGGCCGGGCCGAGTCCCGCGATCGCCACCCGGCGTCCTTTCACGCCGCCGAGTTCCGCAAGGCGTTGAAAACTTACTTCGACACACATCGCCAATTCCACCGACGCCCAGTGCGCCGGGGAGCGCTCGGCCGACACCGCCAGCAGGTCGACCGCCCGGAAGGTGTTGAACTGCGCATAAAATCCCGGTCGCGCTTCACCGGTGTCGCGCCACGCCACCACACGTTGGCCGACCCGCAGGGAGCTCACCGCCCGGCCCACCGCGGCAACTTCACCGACGGCCTCGTGGCCGGGCTTCCCCGGCAGGTAGGGATAAACCAGTTTCTGCCCCGGAAACATCGGCTGCCCCCCGAGGATGTGCAGGTCCCAATGCGGACACGTCGAGATGCCCAGAACGCGCACCAACACCTCGTCGGGCTGCGGGACCGGCACCGGCCCTTCCGCCCACTCAATTTCACCCGGCGCCGTGATGACCAGTTGACGCATGGTCGCAGGAATCGGCGGCGCGCTCATGCCGCCCCTCCTGCCCTCGCGGCCGGCCATTCCAACACCACCCCGAGCACGGGCTCACGTTTGGATTCGATGAGTTCCCAGGCCGCCGCCGCCTGATCGACCGGGAAACGGTGGGTGATCAGCGGTGTCGTTTGCAGGCGTCCGTCGCGCACCCACTCGATGGTCGTGTCCACCCGTTCGCGGGTGATGCCCGCCACCAGGTCGAAGGCAATCTCGCGAAACCGGTAGCGTTGGATTTCGATGAACCCCTCCAGGCCGTAGAAACCCGCCGCCACGATTGTGCCGCCGTGTTTGAGGTGCGGCAGGTAGGCATCAAAAAGCCGGGCGTCGCCCACCGTGTCGACGAGAACGGCCACCGGCCCCGCGTCCGCGGCCACAACTTCGTCGACACCGAGACCGGCCACTCTGAGCGCTCGGCCGGGTCGATCGCCACAATCGCGCCGGAACGCGTCGAGGCGGTCCTCGTGCCGACCAGTCATGATGACGCGCGCGCCGCGTTCCAGCAGGGTTTGCGCCGTCCACTGCCCCACCAATCCGTCGCCGACCACAACCGCAAGTTCGCCCGGCTCCAGCCGGGGTCGCGAACCGCAGTTGTAGCCCACTTGGGCCAAGACCAAGCCACTGTAGGCCTCCGGATTCGCGCGCGCCTCGGGTGGCAGCAGATGCACAAAGTGTTGCCGGCAAACCGACGGCGACACGTGGCCCGCATACTCGTTGTCAAACATGCCTTCGACCTGGCTCATGATCGCGAAAACAAAATCGCCCACCGCAAGGTCGCGCACCGCCGCGCCGACCTGTCGCACCCAGCCGACCTTTTGATAACCGGCGATGAGCGGAAACGGTTCCGGGTCCCCCGGCTTGCGCGCCGTGTCGCCGGCCAGGCGCTCGCCGCGCAGAAAGGAGCCCTCGGTGCCGTTGCTGATCCACGAGTGCGTCACCTCAATGACGACGTCCTCGGGGCCCGGCTCCGGACACGAGGCCTCCTGAAACGCAACCACTCCGGGGGCGGTGAATACGACGGCATGGGCTTTCATGGGCAGGGGGCGGGTTCCGGATCACAACAGAATCGCTGGATCTCCTAAATGAATATTCATTAAAGAGTTAAGAAAACCACCATTACCGCTCACATCGGCAGAGGGTCAACCCTTCGTGCACAAGACCTCGCGCGTTTGCCTTTCCGGTTTCGGGCGCTCAACCTTTCCTTTCCATGCGCGCTCTTCGCACCCTTCTCGTTCCCGCCGTCTTCGGTCTCGCGCTCCTCACGATCGCTCTCGTGACGCGCTCCGGCAAACTCGCCCGCGACAATCCCGGCGCGCCGATCAACAGCGCCATGCGCGAGGCGATGAACCAAATGACCCTGCCCCCGGCCGACGAAGCCGCCGTGCTGCAACGCTTCCCCACCGCACAAATCACCGGCACCGGCCTGCGCTACGTGGTCACCCAGCCCGGTGACGGCGAGAGTCACCCCGAGCGCGGCCAAGTTGTCGCGGTCAACTATCGCGGCGCCTTCCTCGACGGCACCTATCTCGACGACAGCTTCAAACGCGGCGCGCCCTACAACTTTCAGGTTGGTCGCGCCCAAGTGATTCCCGGTTGGGATGAAGGCATCCTCGATATGACCAAGGGTGAAAAACGCACCCTCATCATCCCCTACTGGCTGGCCTACGGCGAAAAGGGCGTGAAGGGCAGCATCCCGGCCAAAACCACCTTGGTTTTTGAGATCGAATTGGTCGACTTGCTGCCAATGGCAGACTGAGCCTCGCTGGCTTTCCCGTGCACGGTGGTGTCCGCCATTAAACCGGACGCCGAACTGATTCGGACCACGGCGCGTCCGCCAACAACCCGGTCAATTTCGGCGTGCCAGCGACCGAGATAGATACCCTAGCCAGCCATGAGGGCTTGCGCTCATGACGTCTGGAGGGGTGTGTAAAATTTAAGTAAAGGCCTTGATTTTCATAGGCTTGCGTTTGAGTTCAACTCTTCCGCAAAGACGCTGGAGGCTATGCTCGCGCTCATGCCACACGGCGTTTGCTACGTCTGGGACCCGGGTCTCGTCTGGCTACACGCGCTCTCGGATGGGCTCATCGCACTAGCCTATTTTTCGATCCCCACGATCATCGGCTATTTGCTTTGGCAGCGGCGGGATTTCCCTTTCCGCGCCACGCTGCTGGCTTTCGCGCTCTTCATCTTCGCGTGTGGCCTCACCCATGTCCTGGAGGTGATCTCAATCTGGTCACCGGTGTATTGGTTGAGTGGATTCACCAAAGCCGCCACCGCGCTGATCTCCATCGCCGTTGCGACCATGCTCTGGACCATGCGGGACACCATGCTGAAGGCTCCGACACCGGAGACCTACCGGCGCCTCAATGAGGAGTTGGACGCGCTGGTGAAAGAACGCACGAGCAACCTCACCGCCGCCAATGAACGGCTGCGCGAAGAGATTGCCCAACGACGCGCGGCCGAAGACGAAACCGAACGGGTCAACCGCACCCTCGCCAACCACGTGGCCGAACTCCGCACCCTGCTGGATCTGCTGCCGGTCGGCATCGCCATCAAGACCCGCGACGTCGGGGTGGCACTCGAGTATAACCGCACCTTCGCCGACCAATTTGAGCTGCCCGAGCATACCGAGGGCGACAACAAGCCTGGCCCGCAAGAGCTGCTCGGGGCCGTGCGCTGCTTCCGTGGCGACCAGGAGTTGACCTACGACGAAATGCCGCTCGTGCGCTGCGCCCGCCAAGGCACTCCGGTCCAGGACGAGGAGCTGCGAGTGCGTTTGTCCAGCGGCACCGAGCTGACCCTGCTCGTTTCCGTGGCACCGATCACCGACGTGTCCGGCAACGTCCGCGGCAGCGTGGGCACCTTTCAGGACATCACTCGGCGAAAACAGGAGGAAGCCGACCGCCTGCAGTTCGAACGCTCGCTGCACGAGACCCAAAAACTGGAGAGCCTCGGGGTGCTCGCCGGCGGCATCGCCCACGATTTCAACAATTTGCTCACCGGCATTCTAGGCCACAGCTCGCTCATCCGCCTCGATGCCGAAGGCCGCGATTCGGCGACCATGGAGGCGCTGGCCCAGATCGAAACCTCTTCCGAACGCGCCGCCGACCTCTGCCGCCAACTCATGGCCTACGCCGGCAAGGGCAAGTTCGAGCAGAAGCCCTTCGACCTCAGCCAGTTGGTCACCGAAACCGGCAACCTGCTGGACGTGTCCGTCGGCAAGGTGGCCCAGATCAAATACTGCTTGGACGACCACCTCCCGGCCGTCATGGGCGATCCGACGCAGATTCGGCAGGTGCTGATGAATCTCGTCATCAACGCGTCCGAAGCCGTCGAACCCAAGCAGGGCCAGATCTTCATTTCCACCACCCTCCTGGACGCGAGCGCTGAATACATCGAGTCCCTCGCTCTGGCCAACGAACTCAACCCCGGCCGCTATGTCTCGCTCGAGGTGCAGGACAACGGCAAGGGCATGGATGAGGCCACCCGCAATCGCATTTTCGATCCCTTCTTCACCACCAAGTTCACCGGGCGTGGGCTCGGTCTGGCGGCCGTTCAGGGCATCGTGCACAACCACGGCGGCGGCATCCGCGTCTACAGCGAACCGGGCCGTGGCACCTTGTTCAAAATCCTGCTGCCGCCGGTCGGCATCCAGGCGGAGCAACCGACGGCCAGCAACCCCACCGCCCGCCCTGTCCGGCTGGCCGGCAACGTGTTGGTCATCGACGACGAAATCGTGGTGCGAAAACTCGCCCGCAACGCCCTGCGTCACTTCGGCCTTAACGTCGAGATGGCCAGCTCCGGCGCGGCGGGACTGGAGCTCGTGACCCAGGACCCCGCCAAATTTGATCTCGTGATGGTGGACCTGACCATGCCGATGATGGACGGCGACGAAGTGATCGCCCGCATGGGTGAAATCGCCCCCGATCTTCCGATCGTGATGATGAGCGGTTTCAACGAGCAGGACACCATCCAACGCGTCGGTTCCCGCAAGCCGAACAGCTTCCTGAGCAAACCCTTCAGCATCGACACCCTGATCGAAAAGGTGCGGCCCTACCTGCGCGAAATCGGCGCCGAACCGCCGTCGTCAGAGACCTAGAAACGCGCCCTTCTGCTTCAGCCAGACTTCGGCCTCTTCCCACTGCGGACACACCTCCGCCACCGCCCGCCAAAATCGCGGCGAATGGTTCATTTCCCGCAGGTGCATCAACTCGTGGTAAATCACGTAGTCGCTCACCCACGGCGGCGTGAGCAACAAACGCCAGTTGAGGGAAATCACCCCACCTTCGGTGCAAGACCCCCAGCGCGACCGCTGGTTGCGCACCGCCACCTTCTTCACGTCCATCCGCGTCTCCGCGGCGAGTTCCCAGGTGCGCGCCGGCAACTCAATCCGAGCCCGGCGCACGAAGCCCGCCTCCAAGGTTGCCCGCAGGTCACCATCGAAGTGCGGCACGCGAAACACATCGGCGCCCACCGCTACCCGCGGATGCGGCCCCTCGCTCGCCCGCCGGATCGGCCACATCTCGCCGCGCCACATCACGGCCGTCCCCACCCGCCACACCTCGGCCTGGCGCGGCCGCCGACGTTGGCGCTCATGCACCCGCGCGAGCCAGTCGGCGTGCTCCGCCACAAACGCCCGCGCCGCCCGCTCGCTGCCGCGCGCCGGAATGGTCGCCACCGCCACACCATCGCGGCGCAGGGTGAGGCGGTAGTGTTTCGCCCGCAGGTTTCGTTCATAGACCACCGCCGGCGGCACGGAAACCGGCGCGACACCGTGGTCAGCGCGCAACGGCAAGTCGGGCACCGAAAGCGGCGCCGGCGCCGCCTCCCCCGCCCGCGCCGTCGACGCGGCGGCGAAACCAAACAAATCCAGTTGTTCCGCGCCGTTGCTGATGGGCTCCGAACTAAAGCAGCCAAACCCGGAGCGTAAAGCGCGACGTCCGCAAAGGTGTGCTACAGCGGCACCAGGTCCCACTGCAGCGGCGCTCGCTCGGCGGCCGCGTCGATCGTGAGCCAGGCAAAGCTCGGCGGGCCGTCATAGCGCGGCGAACTGGCCGATCCCGGGTTGAGCCAGCGCACACCCAAAACATCCGTCTCGTTGCGCGGCACGTGGGTGTGCCCGTGCAACATCACCTGCACCCCGCGCGGCGCCAGCCGGCGCGGGATGTGTTCCAGATGGAAGCGGTAGCCGCCCAACTCAATCAGACGATGCTGCGGCCAGACCGGCCACGAATCACAGTTGCCGGCCACGATGACGAGCGGGCACCCGATCAACTCCAATTCGACCAGCAGTCCGGGATCACACACATCACCCAAGTGCCAAATCGCATCGGGCTTCCCCGCTTCGATCAACGCCGGCAGACGTGCCGGCATGTGGTCGTGGGTGTCGGAGAGAACCGCGATGCGCATGCGTGACGATGACTGCAGGCCGCGCGCCAAAGCGCGAGGCTGGAGTCGGAATGCCGAGCGTCGCGAGTAAGGCTCAGGCCTCCGCGAGCTGGGCTTCGACGTCGGCGCTCAGCTCTTCGTTGGAGAAGACCTGCTGCACATCGTCGTTGTCGTCGAGGGCGTCGTGCAACTTCTCCAAGGTGCGGGCCGTGCTGACGTCATCGACCGGCACGGTGTTGGTCGGGATGTAGGCGAGTTCGGCGTTCTCCGGGCTGATGCCGGCCTGGTCGAGGGCATGCGCCACGGTGTCGAAGGCGGCGATCTCGCAGCGCACTTCGTAACCATCGTCGCTGGTGATCACGTCGTCCGCCCCCGCCTCGAGCGCGAGCTCCATGAGCTGGTCCTCGGTGCTCGCGTCCTTGGCGATGAGGAACTGGCCGGCATGCAGAAACTGGAAGGCCACCGCGCCGCTTTGCGCGAGGTTGCCGCCGTGCTTGGCCAGGATGGAACGCACATCCTGCGAGGTGCGGGTCTTGTTGTCGGTCGTGCACTTGATCACGAACGCGACACCGCCGGGACCGTAACCTTCGTAAGTGTTGTCCTCGTAACTCACGCCCGGGAGCTCGCCGGTGCCTTTCTTGATGGCGCGGTCGATGTTATCGACAGGCATGTTCTCGGCGCGGGCTTTGAGCAACACGGTGCGCAGGCGGGCGTTCATGTCGGGGTCACCACCACCGGATTTGGCGGCGAGGGTGATGTCACGCGACAGGCGACTGAACACCTTGCCGCGCTTCGCGTCGTTGGCGCCTTTCTGGCGCTTGATCTTGGACCACTTGTTATGTCCGGCCATGGGGGGTTCTCCTTTTGAGTGCTGGCTTCAGCTCGCGACGGTGAAGCGGGTCACTTCTTCTTGCGGGCTTTGTTTTTATTGGGGTTCCAGTCGGTCGACTTAACCGGGGCGGTGGGGTCAACCACAGTGCCGGTGTCCTTCGTCGTCTTGTTCACGATGACCTGTTGGATGATGGTGAACACGCCGTTGACGGTTGAATAGAGCGCGAGGGCGGCGGCGAAGTTGTAGCAGATCAGGGTGAACACGATCGGCATGAACTTCATGATCTGCGCCTGCGCGTTGTCGGTCGTCGGCGTCGGAGTGAGGCGCATCTGGTAGACCATCGTCGCCCCCATGAGCAACGGCATGATGTTGAGTGGCAGGTTGCCGAACGGCAGCCGCCAGACCGTGTCGGGCGCCGAGAGGTCGGACACCCACAGGAAGTCGGCGAATCGCAACTCGGCCGTGCCCTGCAGCATGGCAAAGAAGGCCACGAAGAGCGGCATCGTAATGAAAATCGGGATACAGCCCCCCATCGGGTTCACCTTGTTCTCCTTGAAGATCTTGATGGTGGCCTCGTTCATCTTCTGCGGATTGTCCTTATACTTCTCGCGGACCTCCTTCATGAGCGGCTGGAGCTTGCCCATCTTCTTGGCCGAGCGGGAGGCGGCCAGGGTGAACGGCAGGGTGACGAGCTTAAGGATGAGCGTCATCAGCACGATCGCCACGCCCCAGTTGCCCACCCAGTCGTGCATGGTGACCATGGTGAGATTGAGGATCGGGGCGATGACGCCGGAGAGCATGATCTTGGAGAAGAAGAACGGGGCGAACTGCATGACCACCGATTGCTTCTGCTCAAACTTGCGCAGGCGTTCGTATTCCTTCGGGCCAACGTAAAGTGAGCCACCGAGTTCGGCCGAGCCGCCGGCCTCGATCGCCGGCACGGCGTAGTTGACGACGCCGGTGATGCCCTTGTTGGGGCGGGAGCTGCCCGGGAACGGCGGCAACTCGACGCGACGCGCCGTGGTATTGAGACCGATGCTGTCCCCGGTGTAGAGACTCACGAAGAACTGGTTCTTCGCCGCCGCCCACACGACGTTGTCGCCCTTGGTGAGTGACGACTTGGGCGCGCCGTCCTTCAGGCCGACCGCGGCGAGGATGCCCCCGCCTTCCATCTCGCCCGGTTTGGTGAAGGTTTCATCCTCCCCGTTCCACGACATGATGTTGAGGTATTGGCCGTAGTCGCTGGGCGAAACCAACGACGTGGTGCCGAGATTGAACGCGGCCAAGGTCTGCGGCGCGCCGTTGCCGGAAAGATCGTGCAGGGTCGTGTCATGCCGGATCAAATACGGGTCCGAACCCTCGGCATCGGTGCCCAGCGAGTAGCGACGGATGACTTCGAGGCGACCTTCCAACACCGCCCGATACACCACCTCGGTGGCGCTGGCGGAGACGAGTTGGTAGGCGGTCCGCGAACCGAGTCCGGGCACGTCGTTGATGGCCAGAATGGGCTCGACGCGTGGCTGGTTGAAGACGAAGGGCATGCCACTATCGAGGCGGGATTCGTAGTGCTTGAAGGCCACGTCGCCGATGGCGCCGCCAAAGTTCGTGAAGGCCACCCGGATGTAATCGTTTTCGAGGGTGGTGACGACCTCGTCGTTGTTGCTCTCGGACAACGCGGCAAACTCCGCATCGGGCGGCGAGGTCACCGTGGAGCGGTTCTCCGGCGACGCCTGGTTCTCCGCCGTGGGCAACGGGGCGTGGGACGGAGCCAACTCGGGCGCGTCGGGCGCCGGCGGCGCAAAGCGTTGCCCAATGAACAAGGTGGCGAAGGCCGCGACGAGCAGCAGGACGCCGATGACTGAGTTCTTTTTATCCATGCAGAAAAGGGTCGAGAAAGAGGAAGGAAATATTGGGGAATGCTCAGCGCACCGGCGCTTCCGCGCCCACGCGCACGCAGGTCGGTCGCACCGATCGCGAACGCGGCGGCGGAACCGGATCCAGTCCGCCCGGGTGCAGCGGCGTGCATTTCAGCAAGCGCCAGGCCGCGAGCGCCGCACCACGCAGCGCGCCGTGGGTGCGAATCGCCCCGGCCGCGTAGTGCGAACAGGTCGGGTGAAAGCGGCAGCCGCAGGCCGGACCAAAGACCGCCGGCAGGACCGGCGAGAGCGTCGCCTGATACACGCGGATGAGCCCGAGCAGTCCCCGGGCGGGCAAACCGGCCAGGGTGGCGATCAAACGACGGTCTCGGGAGGCGGACATCAGGAGGAAAGAGCGGGAAACAAAACGACGCAGGCTTTTAAGAAAGACCGTTCGATCTCAGCATACTCAAGCCCATTGAGCGAGCGCCGCGCCTGCAGAATGAGGTCGATGCCGGGAGGGACCCGGTCCTGGTGGGCGCGAAAAACTTCCCGCAGGCGGCGTTTGGCCCGATTACGCTGCACGGCGCCACCCACGGCGGCTCGGGAAGCCACAAAGCCCGCACGCGTCGGGCGTTCGCCGAGCGGCGCATCGGCGGCTGGCGGCGGCTGCGGACAGGCCCACAAAACAAAACCGCCGCAATGAAAGCGGCGGCCTTGGGCTCGCACCCGAGCGAAGTCGACCGGCCGTCGCAGGTGCGATTCGGCACGGAAGCGCATGGTGCTCCGGCAGTTATGTTACGTCGCGCGACAGCGAGGCTCAGGCGACGGTGAGGCGCTTGCGGCCCTTGCGGCGACGGGCGTTGATGACCGCACGGCCGCCACGGGTGGCCATACGGGCGCGGAAGCCAATCTTGCGGACGCGCTTTTTGCGGTGAGGACGGAAGGTCGGTTGCATCGTTGTAAATCGTTAAAAGGGTCGACTGAAGTGCCGGTCCGCCCCCCCCGTGTCAAGGCACGTTTCGACTTTTGGGACGGGCCGGACGCTTGCGTGGTGAGTCAATACCCCACCGCGTGGCCGTCCTTGCGGCTTTCGCTGGCGCCGATCCAGACCTGATTTTCCGCGTCCCACATGATGGCCTGGTAGCCGCCGTAGCCGCCGACGTCGGTGCGGATGTCGTGCCGCAACAGGCTCAAGGCGCGCCGGGTTTCCCACGGGATGCCCGACTCCATGAAGGTGTAACCGCCGTCGGTCATCTGCGGGGTATCGTAGTCGGTCGAGCCCATGTGCTGCCAGCGCGCGGCGTCGCCGGCTTCCTGCAGGTTGAGGTCAAAGTCGATCAGGTTGGTCACGATCTGCACGTGGCCCTGCGGCTGCATCGCGCCCCCCATGAGGCCGAAGCTCACCCACGGTCGACCGTCCTTCATGATAAAAGCGGGGATGATGGTGTGGAAGGGCCGCTTGCCCGGCGCGTAGACGTTGGCGTGATCGCGCGGCTCGAAGACGAACATCTGGCCGCGATCCTGAAACCCGAAGCCCTGCCCCGGCACCATGATGCCCGCGCCCATGCCACGGTAGTTGCTCTGGATGAGGGAGACCATGTTGCCCTCGGCGTCGGCCGTCGTGAGGTAAATCGTGTCGCCCTCGCGCAGGGCCGGGTGGCCGGCATCCACCCGCGCGGCGGCGCGGTTCGGATCGATCAGGGCCCGGCGTTCGGCAGCGTAGTCGTCGGACAACAACCACTCCAGCGGGATGTCGGCAAAGTCCGGATCGGCGTAGAACTTGGCGCGGTCCTCAAAGGCCAGCTTCTTGGCCTCGATCATGAGGTGCAGCGTTTCCGGCGAATTGCGGCCAAGGCTGCGCAGGTCGTAACCCTTGAGGATCTGCAGCATCTGCAGCGCCGCGATGCCCTGGCCGTTGGGCGGAAGTTCGTAAACGTCGTAGCCGCGGTAGTTGACCGAAACCGGCGTGATCCAGGTGGAGGTGTGCGCCTCGAGGTCGGCCTTGCGCAGGTAGCCGCCGTGGGCGCGCATGAAGGCATCGATCTCGTCCGCGATTTCGCCCCGGTAAAACACGTCGCGGCCACCCTCGCCGATCCGGCGCAGGGTGCGGGCGAGGTCGGGGTTCTTGAACCTCTCGCCCTTCGCCGGCGCTTTTCCACCCGGTGCCCAGGTGGCGTAGGCCGCGCCGGGCAAATCTTTGAAGTAGCGCACATTCCGCTCCCAATAAAACGCGATCAACTCGCTGAGTGGAAACCCGTCCTCGGCGTAGCGGATGGTCGGCGCGAGCAGGTCGGCCATGGGCAGTTTGCCGAACTTGGCATGCAGCTCATACCACGCGTCGACCGTGCCCGGGACCGAGATCGGCAACATGCCGAAGGGCGGGATCGTATCGCGATCGAGTTTTTCGAGTTCGATCCGCATCTGGTCGTAGCTCAACCCGAGCGGCGACCGCCCGGAGCCGTTGAGGCCGTAGAGCTGCTGGGATTTGGCGTCCCACACGATGGCGAAGAGATCGCCGCCGATGCCGTTGCCCACAGGCTCCATCAGCCCGAGCGCGGCATTGGTCGCGATGGCGGCGTCGACCGCACTGCCACCGGCCTTCAGCACATCGAGCCCAACCTGCGCGGCGAGCGGTTGACTGGCCGCGACCATGCCATGCGGGGCAATGACCTCGGAGCGGGTGGCGAAGGGTTGTCCGGTGATGCGATCCACTTGAGCCAGCACACTCGATCCCAGCGCCATCGCCAGCCCGAAGGAAAAACACGCGCGATTCGTCATACCCGAAGCTATTGTCCGTTATCCCTGTTCCGCAATTTCGACTTTTTACCAGCCCAGGGCTGGCTTACTTCAAACATCTTACTTCTTACTTCCCGCCCCCGTCATGAACGACGCCGAACCCGATGCCCTCGAAATCACCGCCGCCGAACCCGGCGAGGTGGGCATCGTGCGTCCGCAGGACTACCGCTCCGACGAACCGTTCACCTTTGAGTGCGGACGCACCCTGCCTGGCTTCACCCTGCGCTACGAGACCTACGGCCGGCTCAACGCCGCGGGCGACAACGCCATCCTCGTTTGCCACGCCCTCTCCGGCGACCACCACTGCGCCGGCATCCATGGCCTCAACGACCGCAAACCCGGCTGGTGGAACAACATCATCGGCCCCGGCAAGTCGCTCGACACCAACAAATATTTCGTCACCTGCTGCAACGTCCTCGGCGGTTGCCAGGGCTCGACCGGTCCGTCCTCGACCGACCCGCAGACCGGCAAACCCTACGGCGTCACCTTCCCCATCGTCACCATCACCGACATGGTGCGCGCCCAGCATCGCTGGCTGACCGCCATCGGGGTCAAAAAACTCCACGCCGTCGTCGGTGGCTCCATGGGCGGCATGCAGGTGCTCGAATGGGGCCTGTGTTTCCCGGATTTCGTCGACCGCCTGCTGGGCATGGCCACCACTGCCCGCGAGAGCGCCCAGGCCATCGCCTTCAACGAGGTCGGGCGCCAGGCCATCCTGCAGGACCCCGATTGGGCCGGGGGCAACTACCCCGCCGGCGGCGGACCGAAGGTCGGCCTCGCGATCGCCCGCATGATGGCGCACATCACCTACCTCAGCGACGCGTCCATGGCCCGCAAGTTCGGCCGGCGCACCGTCGCCGAACGTCCGGCCCGCGCCCGCGCCACCACCCCAGGCGCCGACGAGCAACCGGTCGCGCCGGAGAGCGCCTTTGACGTGCAGTTCGAGGTGGAGAGTTACCTGCGCTACCAGGGCCAGAGCTTCATCAATCGCTTCGACGCCAACTCCTACCTCTACATCACCCGCGCGCTCGACCAATACGACCCCGCCGCCGCGACCGGTTCGCTGGAGGCTGCCTTCGCCGCGATCCAAGCCCGCACGCTCGTGGTGGGCTTTACCAGCGACTGGCTGTTTCCGCCCGAGCAGAACCGCGCCATCGTCACCGCCTTGCTCCGCGCCGGCAAAAACGCCAGCTACGCCGAACTCGCCACCGACCTCGGCCACGACTCTTTCCTCCTCGAATCGCCACAACTCTACGCTCTCGTCACCGACTTCCTCGCGAGCTGAGTGCAGCTGTCTTGCCCACGGACCACACGGAATACACCGAATCCATCAAACGCAGATGAACACACGAAAGGACACGAAAACCGAATCCGACTCTTTCGGGTCCTTTCGTGTGTTTCGTGGGCCTCCCCCTTCCGTGTATTCCGTGTGTTCCGTGGGCCTTTAACTCACCCATGTCGCTTAGATCCAACAAACGCACCGTCGATCTCCAGATCATCACCGATTGGGTGAAGGACGGTGCCCGCGTGCTCGATCTTGGTTGTGGCCGGGGCGTGCTGCTACAGGAGCTCGTGCAACAAAAACACACCCAAGGCATCGGCGTGGACCTCGGGATCGACAAGGTCGCCGCCTGCGTGCGCCGCGGCCTCTCCGCCTATCAGGGCGACATGATGGAGCTGATGGCGATCTTCGACGACGGGCACTTCGATCACGTGATCTGCTCGCGCACGCTGGAGGAGGTGGATCAACCGGCCCTCGTCATCGCCGAGGCGCTGCGCGTCGGCCGTTCGCTCACCGTCGGTTTCGCCAACTACGGTTATTGGCGCAACCGGCTCGCCGCCTTTTTCCAAGGCCGCAAACCGCGCAACGAAGTCTTCACCACGACGTGGGGTGAGAGCCGTCCGGCCAACCCGCTCACCATCGCCGACTTCGAGGCCTTTTGCGCTGAACATGCCTACCGCATCACCCGCCGCATGCACCTGCGCGGCGACTGGAAAACCACGGTGGATACCCTGCCCAACCTCCGCGCCGGCTACGCGCTCTACGAGATCACCCGCTGATCCCACGATGCGCGGCCCCACCGGGTCAGTGACAGCGCTCCCGCCCAAAGTCGACCTGCCGACGCCGGGCGGCCGTTCCCCCGCCCGTTCGCCCCATCCCCCTAGCACTTCGCCCCGCCCGGATTGCTCCGCGAAGACCTCGTCCAACGCTGGGACCCACCCGTCCCTTTCGTTTGATGCTTTCTCCGCCAGGATTCCCCATCCTCGCCCACGGTCTGTTTGTCGTCGCGCTGCTCGCGCCGATCGCCCCACCGGCCGCGCGCGGTGCCAATCGTCTCGCCGACGCCGCTTCGCCTTACCTGCGCCAGCACGCCGACCAGCCGGTTGACTGGTATCCATGGAGTGAGGACGCCTTCGCCCGCGCCCGCGCCGAGAACAAACCCATCTTCCTCTCCATCGGCTACAGCACCTGCCACTGGTGTCACGTGATGGCGGCCGAGTCCTTCGACAACCCGACGCTGGCCGCGCAACTCAACCGCGACTTCATCGCCATCAAGGTCGACCGCGAGCAACGCCCCGACCTCGACCGGGTTTACCAAAGCTTTGTTGAGGCCCTCACCGGCGCCGGCGGCTGGCCGCTCAACGTCTGGCTCACGCCCGACCTGAAACCGTTCTACGGCGGCACCTACTTTCCGGCGGCAGACGAGGGCCGCCGGCCTGGCTTCGGCACCGTCCTGCAGCGCATCGCCGCCGCCTGGCAGGCCGACCCCGATCGCATCCGCGCTCAATCCACCCAACTGCTCGACACCCTTGCGGCCGAGTTTGCGCCGGCCCCACCGTCCACCGCCACCGACTGGCCCGCCCTCCGCCACGCCGCCCTGCGAGACCTCCAAGCCCAGTTCGACGCCACCCACGGCGGCTTCGATGCCGCGGCCAAATTCCCGTCGCCCGTCACGCTCGAGTTTTTGCTCCACGAGGCCTCCACCGCGCCCGCATCCACCGATCGCGAACTCGCCCTCCACCTGCTCACGCGCACCCTCCGCGCCATCACCGACGGTGGTCTGCACGATCATGTTGGCGGCGGCTTCCATCGCTACACCGTCGATGCGGCCTGGCGGGTCCCGCACTTCGAAAAGACCCTCTACGATCAGGCCCAGCTCGTGCCCCTCCTGCTCGCGGCGTGGCAGACCACCGGCGACGCCACCTTTCGCGACACCGCGGTCGACACCCTCGCCTATCTCGACCGCCGTCTCGCGCTGCCCAACGGCGGCTTCGCCTCGGCGGAAGACGCCGACAGCGCCCTCGCCGCCGACCCCGCGCAACACCGCGAAGGCGCCTTCTACACCTGGAACGCTCGGGAGCTGGCCACCGTCCTCCCCCCCGCCGAGCTCGACCTCTTTCGGCGGGCCTTCGCCATCGACGACGCCGGCAATATCGCCCCCGCCCAGGACCCGACCGGCGAGCTCACCGGCCAGAACGTGCTCGCCCTCGACCCGTCCTTCGCCGCCTCCGCCACGCCCGGCGAGCGCGCCCGCCTGCGTCCCAGTCTCAAGCTTTTGGATACAGCGCGCGAAGAGCGTCCCCGCCCTGCCCGCGACGACAAGGTTGTCACGGCCTGGAACGGCCTCGCTCTTTCCGCCTTCGCGCGCGCCGCGCAAGCCCTCGACGACCCGGCCTACCTCGCCACCGCCCAACAGCTCGCCACGTTCCTGCGAACCGACCTCTACGACGAGGCCACCGGCCGACTCGCCCGCAGCCACCTCGCCGGCCAAAGCGATCCCATCGGTTTCCCCGAAGACTACGCCGCCCTCATTCAGGGTCTGCTCGATCTCTACGAAACCGATTTTGATTCCGCCCACCTGCAGTGGGCCCTGCGCCTGCAAGCGACCCAGGACGCGCTGTTCGGCGACCCGGAGCACGGCGGCTACTTCGCCAATGCGGCGGACGACGCCAGCGTGGTGCTCCGACTCAAGGCCTCGCACGACCAGGCCGAGCCCGCCGCGACCTCCCTCGCCGTGCGCAACCTCGGCCGCCTCGCCGCTCTGCTCCACGACGATACGCTGCTCAACCAGGCCCGCGCCGCCGCCCGTTCGCTGGCCGGCACCGCCACCGAGCACCCAACCTCCTTGCCCGCCTTGCTCGCCGCCACCGGATGGCTGACCGGCGACGCCCAGCAAGCCCTGTTGCACGCGGAACCTGGTCCCGAGGCCGACGCCTTGACGCGGCTCCTGCAAGACCACCCGCATCCGCACCGGGTCAGCCTCCGCATCGACGCAGCCAACCGTGACTTCTTCGCCGCCCGCGTGCCGCTGATCGCCGCGCTGCCCGATGGTCCCGCCGACACCCCCACGGTCTACCTGTGCGAAAACTTTGTCTGCCAACTGCCCGTCACCACACCGACCGAGTTGCTCGGCCTGCTCAAGCCCCACCTCTGACCTTTCCCCGCCATGCACCTGCACCACCTGTTCCCCTGCCTCACGCTCGCCGTTTCCAGCTTTAGCTACGCGGCCGCCACCCTGCCCGACGGCCTCACCGCGCGTCCGCTTGCGCCCCGCAGCGGCGACGGCTCGGCCATGCACTTCACCGCCATCGCCGCCGCCGATTCCGGCCTCAACAACGAGAACCCTTACGACGATCCCAGCATGTGGTCGACCGCCCGCTACACCGAGTTCCAGGGCGGTGCGATCGGCTCCGGCATCTGCACCGGCGACCTCGATGGCGACGGCCTCGTCGATCTCTACGTGGTCAACAAGGTCCGTCCCAACCAACTCTTCCGCCAAGTCGCGCCCTTCCAGTTTGAGGACATCACCGCCGGCGCCGGCGTCGCCGGTTCCACCGCCTGGAACACCGGCGCCACGCTCGCCGACGTCGACAACGACGGCGACCTCGACCTCTACGTCTGTCAGTTCGACGCCCCCAACCTGCTCTTCATCAACGACGGCTCGGGCCACTTCACCGAAGAAGCCGCCGTGCGCGGCGCCGCCATTGTCTCCGCCAGCGTCGTGGGCGCCTTTGCCGACTACGACCGCGACGGCCACCTCGATCTCTTCGTGCTCACCAACGTGCACGACGCCGCCACCCAACTCGACGGCGCCCCCGACCTCCTCCTGCACAATCGCGGTGATGGCACCTTCGAGGACGTCACCGCCACCGCCGGCATCAGCCTCGCCGGCGAACGCGGGCACTCCGCCACCTGGTTCGACGCCAACGCCGACGGCTGGCCCGACCTCTACGTGACCAACGACTTCGCCGCCCCTGACCACCTGTATCAAAACAACGGTGACGGCACCTTCACCGACACCGCCGACCGCGATCTACCCGCCACGCCGTGGTTCGCCATGGGCGCCGACTTCGGCGACATCAACAACGACGGTCTCTTTGATCTCTTCGCCGCCGACATGGCCGGCACCACCCACTACAAGTCCAAGGTCACCATGGGCGACATGGGTGGTCTCGTGGACGCAATGGACACCCTCGCCACTCCGCAATACATGCGCAACTTTCTCTACCTCAACTCCGGCACCGACCGCTTTGAGGAGATCGCCCAGATGGCTGGCGTAAAGAGCAGCGATTGGACCTGGTCCCCGCGCTTCGAGGACCTCGACAACGACGGCTTCCTCGACCTGCACATCACCAACGGCATGGTTCGCTCCTTCATCGACTCCGACCTCGTCAACGAGGCGAAACGCAAGACCTCGCAGGCCGACGTCATCCGCCTGATGAAGAACAGCCCGCCGCTGAAAGAGAATCACCTCGCGCTGCGCAACGACGGCCACCTGCACTTCAAGAAGGTGCAACAGGACTGGGGTCTCGCCCACGTGGGCATCAGCTTCGGTTCCACCTTTGCCGACTTCGACGGCGACGGCGACCTCGACCTCGCCTACGTCAACTACGACGCCCCGGTCAGCCTCTACCGCAACGACAGCCCCGACGGCCATCGCGTCATCCTCGAACTCGTTGGCACCCGCTCCAACCGCCGCGGCGTCGACGCCGTTGTGACCATCGACGCCCCCCAGGGCACCCTTACCCGCAAGCTCACCGTCGCCCGCGGCGTGCTCTCCTCTTCGGAGCCGATCCTGCACTTCGGCCTCGGCGACAGCGCCGTCATCCCGACCCTCACCGTGCGCTGGCCCAGTGGTGTCGTGCAGACCTTCACAGACCTGCCGGCCGATCAACGCTACACGATCACCGAACCGGCCAACTCCGCCGCCACGCCCCCCGCCGCGATCGCTTCCCGACCGGTCGATCGTGGCCTGCTCACGGAATCCGCCGCCGCGCACGGCCTCGCCCACGTCAACCGCGAGGCCGTATTCAATGATATGTTACGCCAGTCGCTGCTGCCCAATCGCATGAACACCCTCGGCGCCGGCCTCGCCCTCGGCGACGCCAACGGCGACGGCGCGACCGACGTCTACTTCGCCGGCAGCGCCGGTGAACCCGGCGCCCTTTATCTCAACGACGGCTCCGGTCAGTTCGCGCCCGCCCCCGGTCCGCAGCCGTGGGACGCCCCCGCGCTCGCCGCCGCCGAGCAGATGACTCCGGTGTGGTTTGATCTCGACGGGGACGGTGACCTCGACCTGTTGGTTTCAACCGGCAGCACCGAATTTGACGCCGACGACGCCCACTACCGCGCCCAACTTTTCCTCAACGACGGTCACGCCCGCTTCTCGCTTGCTCCAACCGAGGTCTTCGATCCGATCGCCAGCAGCTCCGGCGCCGTGGCGGTGGGGGACTATGACCTCGACGGCGATACCGACGTCTTCATCGGTGGCCGCGTTGTCCCCGGCCAATACCCGTCCGCACCGGTCTCGCAACTACTGGAGAACCGCGACGGCCGCCTGGTCGACATCACTCCGGAATCGCTGCGCCACATCGGCATGGTCACGGGCGCATTGTGGACCGACGCCGACGGAGACAACCGCCCGGATCTTGTGCTCGTTGGCGAATGGATGGCGCCAAGTGTTTTCCAGTTCGACGGCACCACCCTCGTCCCCCACCCGGGCATCACCGGTCTGGCCGAACATTCCGGGTGGTGGAACACCGTGCTCGCCACCGACGTCGATGGCGACGGCGACCTCGACCTCGTGGCCGGCAACTTTGGTCACAACACCAAGTATCACGCCTCGGCCGATCATCCCGTGGAGATGTTCTTCGGCGACTTCGAGGGCACCGGCACCTGCGAGATCGTCGAAGCCAAATACGAAGGCGATCGCCTGCTGCCTGTGCGCGGCCGGTCCTGCAGCTCCCGCGCCATGCCCAGCCTGGCCAAAAAATTCCCCACCTTCCACGACTTCGGCGCCGCGCTGCTGCCCGAAATCTACACCGAGGAGAAACTCGACCAATCACTGCACCTACGCGTGAGCACCCTCGGCTCAGGCGTATTCATCAATCAAGGACGCGGCCACTACACCTTCACCGAACTGCCGCACGCCGCCCAGACCGCGCCCATCTTCGGCTTCGCCGCCGCCGACCTCACGGGCGACGGCGTCACCGATCTGGTCGCGACCCAGAACTTCCATGGTCCGCAAGTGGAGACCGGCTGGTATAACGGCGGCCTGAGCGTCGTGCTGGCCGGCAACGGCGACGGCAGCTTCACTGAACTCACCGCTCCGGAAAGTGGCCTCGCCATCCCCGGTGAAGCCCGCTCCGCCGCCGTCGGCGACCTCGACCGGGACGGGAAACCCGAGCTGCTCATCACCATCCTCAACGCCCCCGCCCGCCTTTACCGCCCGCGGGTCGCACAGGAGTAGTCGAGCCGTCGGAACCCACCCCTTTCGCGGCTCTCATTCCTCAAAACGATGTGCAACCCGCATCACTGAGCAGCGACCTGCCCTCGCCAAACCGGCCGCGGCTGTCACAGTCTCGGCAGCGTGAACCTGCTGCACCTCTACATCTCCCCTGGTCACAATTTTTTCGGCCATCACGGCAAACCCGCCGGCGCCCACCCAACGGTTGAAGTGGACACCGTGGAATGCGTGGCCGGCAGCGGGCTCACCGGCGATCGTTTCTTCGACTTCAAGACCGACTACAAGGGTCAGGTCACCTTCTTCGCCAGTGAGGTCTTTGCCGAGCTGCAACGGGAACTCGGGGTCTTCGATTGCGCCCCCGCTGTCTTGCGCCGCAACCTCATTACGGAAGGCGTCGACCTCAACACCCTCATCGGACAAGAGTTTGAGGTGCAGGGCGTGCGCTTCCTCGGCACCGTCGAATGCACGCCTTGCTACTGGATGGATCGCGTTTTCGCCCCCGGCACCGAAGCCTTCCTCCAAGGCCGGGGCGGGCTCCGCGCGAAGATCCTTAGTAGCGGCACTTTGGCCAAGTCCGCCGTCCTCGCTGCCCGGTAGAGCTCGACCTCGCGTCGAGTTGCCCCGTCGTCCCGTTTACCTGTCCGCTGCGGCCGCACGCGCAGTGCGGCCCCACCAGCCAGCCGTCAACCGGTCCGACCTAGGCGCCGAAGGCGGCCGCACGCGTCGCGTGCTGCTTTTCCAAGCTGCCGCACACCAGCTCGCACAGCTCAAAAATCGACGGATCGCCGATCGAATAGAAGACCTGCAGGCCTTCTTTGCGGCGATTGAGCACCCCGGCGTTGGCCAGGTGCTGAAGATGACGGGAAACGTTGGCCTGGGTGCCGCCGCTCAACTCCACTAGGGTGTTCACCGACTTCTCACCGTCGAACAGCGCGTGTATCAGGCGCAAGCGCATCGGCTCCGACAAGGCCGAGAAGCGTCGAGCGATTTGATCGAGGGCGTCCTCCGTGAGTTTACGCGGCTTTTTTCCCATAACGATGATTGAGCAAATGCTTGACATGGCTGGCAACTATATACGTATATGCGCATGTAGTTACTTTTGCGTCAACCATGAAAACCGACTCTTTTATCCGCATCCTCGCCGGCCTGATGATCCTGATCAGCGTGGCTCTTACCCACTTCGTCAGCCCGTGGTGGCTGTTGTTCACCGGCTTCATCGGGCTTAACCTGATCCAATCCGCCTTCACCGGTTTCTGCCCGCCGACGCTCATTTTGGAGAAGCTCGGCTGGGTGCGTGCCGATGGCACCATCGCCTGGGGCGGACGATAAACCGCCGCCCCACCCGACCCGCCCTTGCCATGCGTCGCCTTGCCACCGCCACCCTCGCGCTCGTCGCGAGTCTCTCCGCCCTCGCCCAAAAGAATGCGCCCTGGACCCTGCGTGCCGCGCTCGCCGAGGCCCGCGCGCACAGTCCCGAGGCCGCCATCGCCGCCGCTCGTCTCGACCGCGCCCAAGCCTTGGTTGACCAGACCCAGGCCGCCAGCCTGCCCCAGCTCAAACTGTCGGCCGGTTACACGCAGACGAACAACCCCATGATGGCCTTCGGCGCCATCCTCAACCAAGGCGCCTTCAGCCCGACGATTGACTTCAACGCCCCTGGTCAGGTCGACAACCTCAACCTCACCGGCACCGTCGCCTACAACCTCTACTCCGGTGGCCGCACCTCCGCTCACCAAGCCGCCGCCCGCTCCGGCGTCGCCGCGACCGAACACGATCGCGCCGCGACCTTCACCCGCCTCGACGCCGCCGTCACCACCGCCTACTTCAACATTCGCCAAGCCCGTGAGGCGATCGCCGCCCTCGACGCCGCCATCACCACCACCGAGGAGAACCTGCGTCTCGCCCGCCTGCGGTTCGAAGCCGGCCAACTCCTCAAAAGTGAACTGCTCAACCTCGAGGTTCAACTCGCCCAAACCCGCGAGCAACACCTCGCCGCCCGCCAGCAAGCCACCCTCGCCGATCGCCAGTTTCTCTACCTGCTCGGTCGCGCCCCCGTGGTTGGGGAGCCGGTCGCCCTCGCGGACCACGATGCGAGTCTCGTCGATCTAAGCGTGCCCGCCGCCACCAGCATCGACCAACGCCCCGAACTCCACGCCCTCGCCGCTCGCCGCGACGCCGCCGCCGCCTCAGTCAACGCCGCCAACGGCGCCCGCCGCCCGACCGTCAACGCCTTTGCCTCCTACCAAGTCGACCGGGGCTGGCGCCTCAATGGCGACGGCGACTCCTGGATGGCCGGCCTGCAGGCCGAGTGGACCATCTTCGACGGCCAGGCCACGACCGGAAAGATCCGCGAAGCCCGCGCCACCCTCACCGAAACCGAGGCCGCCCAACACCAACTCGAACTCAGTCTCCAACTGGAACTCGAACAAGCCCGCCTCGCCCACGACTACGCCGTCGAGCAACTCGCCGTCACCGCCACCCTCGTCGCACAGGCCGAGGAAGCCGCCCGGATTTCGCGCGACCGTTTCGAAGCCGGCTCGCTCCTCTCGACTGAACTCATCGGCGCCGAAACCCGCCTCACCTCCGCCCGCGTCCGCCGCGCCGTCGCCACGGCCGCCGAGCGCATCGCCGCTGCCAAGGTCCGCCACGCCGCCGGTCTCCCGATCCTCCCGTAACCTTTTTTTCTCCTCTTTATCTTTCCCTTTCTCCCTGCCGACCGATGACCCGCCCGCCCTTCACCTTCCTCCTCGTTGTCACCGCAACCGCAGCGTTCACGGCATGCAGTCGCGACCACGGCAACACCGCCCCGCACGCCGCGGCCAATCTGCCCGCCGTCGCCGTCACCACCACGACCGTCACGACTTCCTCCGTGGCTCAGATCCGCCACCTGCCCGGCACCGTGCAGGCCACCGAGCGCGCCACCGTCGCCGCCAAAGCGATGGGGACCGTGACCGCTGCGCCCACCGTCGGCCAATCCGTCGCCGCTGGGGACGTCCTCGTGCGCATCTCCGCCGACGAGCTCGACGCCGCCGTCGCCCAAGCTCGCGCCGCCCTCGACCTCGCCACCCGCAACCACCAGCGCGAGGCCGCCCTGCTCGAACGCGGCGCCTCCACCGCCGAGACCGTGCGCAACCTCGATGACCAGCGCCGCATCGCCGCCGCCCAACTCGAGGCCGCCAGCGCCCAACTCGCCACCACCCGGGTCACCGCGCCTTTCGACGGTAGCGTCACCGCCCGCCACCTCGAGACCGGCGACCTCGCCTCCCCCGGCGCTCCGCTCTTCACCCTCGAAGGCCCGCACCTTGAGGTCCAGGTGGCCGTGCCCGAGTCCCTCGCCAGCGCGAACCTCGGGGACACCGTTGGTATTGAACTCTCCGATACCACCAAAGTGAACGGCCTCGTGACCGAGGCCTCGCCTGCCGCCGATCCGGTGACCCGCAGTCGGCTCGTGCGCCTCGCCTTGCCCGCTGGAGCCCCCGCCGCCGCCGGTCAGTTCGTGCGCGTGCGCTGGCCCGACGACCCGGCCTCCGTCCTGCGCGTGCCCTCCAGCGCCGTCTCCGCCTTCGGCCAGATGCAGCGCGTCTTCGTCGTCACCGACGGCCATGCCTCGCTGCGCCTCGTCAAAATCGGTCACATCCAGGACGGCGAGACGGTCATTCTTTCCGGCCTCAATCCCGGCGAAACCATCGTGACCGCCCCGCCCGCGATCCTCCGCGACGGCCAGCCGCTCACCCTTAACGCCGCCCGCTGACCATGAGCGACGCGCCCGTCACCCCTTCGTCTCCGCCGCCGCCTCGGTTCGGCATGACCGGCCGCCTGGCCGCGATGTTCATCGATTCAAAGCTCACGCCCATCGCAGTCATCGCTTCGATTCTCCTCGGCATCTTCGCCGTGCTCCAACTGCCGCGCGAAGAGGAGCCGCAGATCAAGGTCCCCATGATCGACGTGCTCGTCGGCATGCCCGGCGCCACCCCGACCGAAGTCGAGAACCGCGTCACCCGCCCTGTGGAAAAGCTCCTTTGGGAAATCCCCGACGTCGAATACCTCTACTCCACCTCGGAGCCCGGCGGCGCCATGATCATCGTGCGCTTCAAGGTCGGCACCGACATCGAGGCCGCGCTCATCCGCCTCAACCAGAAACTTCAGGCCAACTACGACCTCATCCCGCCCGGCGTCAGCCAGCCCCTCATCAAACCGCGCACGATCGACGACGTTCCGATCCTCGCGCTCACGCTCCATTCCCAAACCCACGATCACCTCACCCTGCGCCGCCTCGGCGCGCAGCTCGATGAGGCGGTGAAGTCCGTCGACCAAGTCGCCGAGACCACCCTCATCGGTGGCGTGCGCCGCGCCGTCCGCGTGGCCCTCGATCCCGCCGCCCTCGCCGCCCGCGGACTCACCACCGACATCGTCAGCCTGGCGGTGCAATCCGCCAACCGCGCCGCCCAGGCCGGTTCCCGTCCCTTTGCCAACACCGAGCTCTTGCTCGAGACCGGCGCCTTCCTGCGCGACGCGACCGACGTCGGCAACGTGGTGGTCGGCGCCTGGCGGAACCGTCCCATCTACCTGCGCGACGTCGCGACCATCAGCGACTCCGCCGAGGAGCCCGTCAACTACGTGCTGCACGGCGCGCCCGGCCACGATCTCGAGGCCGCCGTCACGCTCTCGGTCGCGAAGCGGCCCGGCGCGAATGCCATCGATGTGGTCAACCAGATCATGGCCAAGGTCGACACCCTGCGCGGCACCCTCCTGCCGGCCGATGTCGAACTCACCGTCACCCGCGACTACGGCCACACCGCCGCCGAAAAGAGCAACGAGCTCCTGTTGCACATGGGCATCGCCGTCTTCGGCGTTGCCGTTCTCATCCTTTTCTTCCTCGGCTGGCGCGAGTCTTTGGTGGTGCTGCTCGCCATCCCCTCGACCCTCGCGCTCACCCTGCTCGTGTTCTACCTTTATGGATACACGCTCAACCGTATCACGCTGTTCGCGCTGATCTTCTCGATCGGTATCCTGGTCGATGACGCCATCGTGGTCGTCGAGAACATCGTGCGCCATGTGCGCCTGCCCGGCGCCCGCCAGAAGTCCCTCACGCAGGTGGCGCTCGAAGCGGTTGACGAGGTCGGCAACCCCACCGTGCTCGCCACCTGGGCCGTCATCGCCGCCATCCTGCCGATGGCCTTCGTCGGCGGATTGATGGGACCTTACATGCGTCCCATTCCGATCGGCTCGACCGCCGCCATGCTCTTCTCGCTGGTGATTGCCTTCACCATCACCCCCTGGGCTGCCCTGCGCGTCCTCAAGCGCCACGTAAAATCCAAGGGCGAAAATTCAGCATCCCAACTCGAAAATCACGGCAGCGAAGCCGCCCACGATTGGTCGACGCGCCTCTACCACAAGGTGATGGATCCGCTGCTCGACTACGCGTGGTGGCGCTGGGCCTTTCTCATCACCATCGTCGCCTTGCTCGCCGGCTCCGCCGCGCTTGTGCTCTTCGGCGCGGTGAAGATCAAGATGCTGCCGTTCGACAACAAGTCGGAGTTCCAAGTCGTCATCAACACGCCGGAAGGCACCACCCTCGAACAGACCACCGCCATCGCGCAGGAGATGGCCGCGGCCATTGCGCTTCACCCCGAGGTGCGCGACTACCAGATCTACAGCGGCACCGCTTCACCCTTTAATTTTAATGGACTCGTGCGCCACTACTTCATGCGCCGCGGGCCCAACGTCGCCGACATTCAGGTCAACCTCGTCGGCAAGGGTGAACGCGCCGACCAAAGCCATGACATCGCCAAGCGCATTCGCCCCGATGTCGCCGCCATCGCCCAAAAACACGGCGCCGCCGTCGCGGTCGCCGAAGTGCCGCCCGGCCCGCCCGTGTTGCAGAGCATCGTGGCCGAGATCTACGGCCCCTCCGATGAGCGACGCCTCGCCCTCGCGACCAAGGTGAAGGACATCATGGCCCACACCAAGGGCATCGTGGACCTCGACTGGTATGTCGAAGCCCCCCAACCCAAGGTCACCTACGTCGTCGACAAGGAGAAGGCCGCGCTGCACGGCATCTCCACCGCCACCATTTCACGCACCCTCGCCCTCGCTGCTCAGGGTCACGAGATCGACCTGCTGCACCAGCCCCACGAGCGCGAGGACGTGTCCATCACGCTCGAGTTGCCCGCCGGGGCCCGCACCACCTCACGCGAAATACTCGCCTTGCAGGTTCGCTCCGACCTCGACCCGACCGCCCCGCTCGTGCCGCTCTCCGAGTTGGTGCGCATCGAGCACGGCACCCGCGAACGCAGTCTCTACCGCAAAAACCTGAAGGCGGTCACCTACGTCACCGCCGACGTCGCCGGCGCGGTGGAGAGTCCGGCCTACGCGCTGTTCGACCTGCACATGCAGTTGCTCGACCTCGACGCGCGCGACTACGGCGCGACGGACGAGACGCTCGACATTTACCACCTCAACCTGCCGGCCGACGACACCGAGCCCGCTCTAAAATGGGACGGCGAGTGGCACATCACCCTCGAGGTGTTTCGCGACCTGGGCATCGCCTTCGCCGCCGTGCTCATCCTCATCGCCATGCTCATGGTCGGCTGGTTCCGCAGTTACGTGACCCCGTTGGTGGTGATGGCCGCGATCCCGTTTTCGCTCATCGGCATCCTGCCCGCGCACTGGCTGATGGGCGCCTTCTTCACCGCCACCTCGATGATCGGTTTCATGGCCGGCGCCGGCATCGTGGTGCGCAATTCCATCATCCTCGTCGACTTCATCGAACTGCGCCGCAGCGAAGGCCTGAGCCTGCGCAACGCCGTCGTCGAGGCCGGCGCCGTGCGCTTCCGCCCAATGTTGCTCACCGCCCTCGCCGTCGTGGTCGGCGCGAGTGTCATCCTCGCCGATCCCATCTTCCAGGGTCTCGCCATCAGCCTGATGTTCGGCGAAATCGCCTCTCTCGCCATCTCCCGCATGGCCGTCCCCGTCCTCTACTTCATGGCAAACCAAGAGAAGAAATCCTAAGCCCTAAATTCCAACCCGGACGACTCGGTGCGTAGGCGGTAGCCGAAGCTATCCATGTCCATCCGTGGTTAAAAAAAACCTGCCTCTCCGGCCGCCTCCATCCCATGGATCCCGTCACCATCACCATCGTTGTTGTCTTCGTGTTCGTTGCCTTTCGGCTGCTCGGCAACCTGAACGCCATGAAACCGGACGAGGCCGCCCGCCTCGTCGAGAGCGGTGAGGCCGTGCTCGTCGACGTGCGCGAACCCGCTGAATGGGCCGGCGGCGTCGCCAAACCCGCGCTGCTGCTGTCGCTCTCCGACCTGCGCGGACCCCGCCAGCAATGGGGGCCCGCGCTTGAGCAGCACCAGGGCAAGACCTTCCTGCTCTACTGCGCCAGCGGCATGCGCTCCGGCACCGCCGCCCGCCAGCTCATGTCCGAAGGTCACACCGCCAAGAATCTGGGCGGCTTCGGTCGCTGGGCCCGCTCCGGTCTGCCCACCCGTCAACCCTCCGCCAAAGAACTCCAGTCCTGACCTGATCTTCCCGCCATGAAACCCACGCCCCGTCACACCGTCCTGATCGCCCTGCTCATCGGCCTGCCGCTCCTCCAAGCCGCGACCAATAAAAACCGCGGCGGCGCCTGCGCCGCGACCGGCCCCGGCTGCTGCGCGGGTGGCGGTGGCGGCCCAGGTTGCGCTGCCCCATCAAGCGCCTGCGGCACGGCCGGGCCCTGCGGTTTGACCGCAGCCCTCACCGACGAAACCCGGCCGCAGTTCGACGCGGAAACCATCGCCTTGCTCCGCGATCAGGTCGCCGAGGAACGCATGGCCGCGCGGGTCTACCGCACCCTCAGCGAACGCTACCCGCGGGTGCCCCCTTTCCAACGCATTCCCCTCGCCGAGGACCGCCATGCCGGTTCCGTCACGACCCTCCTGGCCAGCGCCGACCCCAACTTCTCCCTTTCCGCCATGATCTCAGACTCGTCGTATTCAACCCTTGGTGACGAACTCATCGCGCGCGGCTCCGCCGGCGAGGTGGAAGCCCTGCGCGTCGGCGCCTACATTGAGGAAAAGGACATCCTCGATCTGCGCGCCCTCGCCGTCCGCCTCGATCACGCCGGCGCCAAGGCGATCGTCGCCCAGCTCGAACAGGGTTCGCACCACCACCTCAACGCCTTCGTGCGCAACCTCCGTCGCCACGGCATCAGCTACGAACCTCAGCTTCTCAGCGCCGAGGCCTTCGCCGCCATCGTCCCCGGGGCGAACTGAACCGGATTGCTTTACGAGAAATCTTTCCCGCGCAAATATTGTCATCTGCCGGCAAACCTGAGCCGATTTGAACAAGGAATGCCGAGCCGGCTGGCCGGCATTTCCGCCATTTTAGAATTTTTCTCCCACCAAGAACGTCAGAACGACCATGAACACGACCAACCAACGCCGTAGCTTCCTCAAACAACTCGCCGCCTCCGCCGGAGCCGTGGCCCTCGCGCCGCTCGCGATGCACGCGCAGCCCGCTCCTGCCCACGTCGAGGAGACCGAGCCGACCGCCGTCGCTCTCGGCTACAAGAAGGACACCACCAAGGTGGACGGAAAGAAGTATCCCCAGCACAAGCCCGACCAGAAGTGCGTCGGCTGCGCACTCTACACCGGCAAACCGGGTTCCACCGAGGGTCCCTGCACCGCGTTTGGCAACAAGCTCGTCACGGCCGACGGTTGGTGCATGGCCTTCGTGAAGAAGCCGGCCTGATTCCCGCTTGCTGAACCTTCTGCCGACGTTCCGTCGTTCACCATGAAACTCAGCCGACCTCTCCTGCTCCTCGCGGCGGTGGTCTGGCCGCTCGGTTCAGCGACGGCGCAATCGGCATCCGCAACTTGGCGGGATCCCAGCGATCCCGCCCTCGCGTCCCACCTCGAGGAAGCCCAGGCCTCCCTGCAGCTCCTCGTCTCCACCTTGTCCGCCTCGGTCGCCGAGGCGGTGCAGGACGGCGGCCCCCACCAGGCCGTCGTCGTCTGCCAAATCCGCGCCCTCCCGCTCACCAGCGAAACCGCGCAAAAAACGGCGCCCCGCGTCACCGCGCTCAAACGCACCAGCCTGCAGGTGCGCAATCCGGCCAACGCCCCCGACGTCTTTGAGCAAGCCGCACTCGCCCGCGTCGCCCGTCTCCTCGCCGACGGCGAGGACGTGCCCCGCCTTCTCGTGCAGGAACTCCCCGCGACCGCCGAACACGACGCGGAGGTCCGCATCTACAAACCCCTGAGCATCGGTCCCCAATGCGTCGCCTGCCACGGCGACCCGGCCGGCTTTAGTCCGCGCCTGCGCCACACCCTGGCGGAGCGCTATCCCGCCGACGCCGCCATCGGCTACGCCGTCGGCGACTGGCGCGGCCTCATCAGGGTCTCGCTCACACCGTAGGCAGCAACGCGAACCTACGCGCTTGTTCCCATGACCAAACGAGTGCGGGCATGCGGCGGCATCGTGCGGATCGATGTGACGCTGTTCTGACGCGGTTTGCCTTTATTCCGCCTAAGTAATAATTCCCCAGGCAGCACCCTCGCATACCATCGAGGAGTGTAGCAAGGTGTTCGCATCTTGGACTTTGCGTATGCCTGTTCGTATCCACCCAAACGGCAGGGCCCCAACTCGGCACGCCCCGTTGTGACTGAACCTCGATGCGGAAGGTTGAGCACGAGCTGGCGACGCTGCTGGTGCCTGCTCGTTTGCGGTGTGGCAGCGACCATCGCCCGGCCCGATCCTAGCACCGAATCGGTCCCGGCGAACACCTCCGTCGCTCCGATGCGCATCGCCTTTTCTTCCTCGATGTTCGCAGGGCTGAACGAAAATGACGCCCGCGCGGCGGTGCGGGTTTGGGCTGAGGCCGTCATCAACGAACGCGATCTGGCCGCCGACCCAAATATTCTGCTCTACAACTCGACCGAAAAGATCGTGCAATCGCTCACCGCCGGTGACGCCGATGCCATCGTGCTCACCCTTCCGGAGCTCGCCCACTTGATCGAGCACATCGAGTGCTCCCATCTCTTCAAACTGCTCCCGGTCGGCGGCGACTCCAGCCAGTATGTGTTGTTGGCCAGCGCAGCCGGCGATCCAGGCGAACAACTCGCAAGCCTGGCTGGTGAGGAACTGCTGCTGCTCGACAACGCTCAATCGAGCCTCGCCTTGCCCTGGTTGGACCAGGTCCTCCGCCAACGAGGCCTGCCCGCGGCGACCACCCACTTCAGCAAGATCACGCACACCGAAAAACTTTCGAAGGCCGTGCTGCCGGTTTTTTTCGGTCAGCGCGCCGCCTGCCTGGTGCCCAAACACGGGTTTGATACCATGCGGGAACTCAACCCCCAGATCGGGCGCCAACTTCATCCCATCGCCATTTCTCCGGAAGTGATCCCCCGCCTGGTCGCCACCCGGATGGAATATCGCTCACCGCAACTGCCGAAGCTGGTGGAAGCCCTGACCGAACTCCAAGACTCGCCGGCCGGTCAACAGATCTTGCTCATCTTCCAAACCGAAAAAGTGGTCGAAATCACTCTCGAAGATCTGGCGCCTTCCTTGGAGCTGCTGTCCTCGACTCCGTCGCCCTGACCACTCCGTCCGCAGAGGTAGCGGGAACCGAACCTGGTCAGCCCCGGTTCAACGTGTTTATACGCGCCGGCTGATTGATCTTCCGGCCGGCACCACCATGCTGCGCCACCAACCATGAGCGACACCGCTTCGATTCTGCGCCGAGCCGCCGCGCACTGGCAGGCCTGCGAGCACTGCGGTCAAGTGCACGACCTGGCGAACGCACCACCCCAAGGCCGACTGACTTGTGTGCGGTGTGAAGTGGAATTGCCGCACCGGGTAGCCTCCCGCCACTCGGCCGCCTTGGCGCTGGCCGTCGCTGCGACGGTGATGCTGATCGCCGCGCTGTTGCTGCCCGTGGCCGTGGCCGCCAAATTCGGCGAAGCGCACGCCGGCTACGTGAGTTCGGGTGTCACCAGTTTATGGAGACAGGGTCAGGTTCCGCTGGCGTTGTTGGTCGCCCTTTGCGGCATCGCGGCCCCACTGGGCCTCACGGGTCTGCTCACCGTCTTATTGATACCCGGCGCGTCCCGGCCGCGGCAACCCACTCGCCGCCGGCTGCTGCGACTTGCCGCCTGGTGTGAACGCTGGTCAATGCCCGAGGTGCAATTGCTCGGCGTGCTGGTGGCGTTCACCAAACTCTCCTCTCTCGTCGACACCTCGCCCGGCCCCGGACTTTGGTGCTATGGCGCCGCCTCCTTCCTTGCGCTGCTGGCATGGCGCCGCTTCGACCCAGCCGCAGTTGCCCGCACGAGTTCCCCGCTGCTCAACGACGAATGATGAATCCGTCCGAACTCGAAGCCTGCCCGGTCTGCCGTTTGGTCACCACGCCGGCCACGCACGCAGCGGATTGCCCGCACTGTGGTCACACGCGATCCCAGCGTCCGCCGCAGGATGTGCGCACCGCCGCCGCCTTGGGGCTCGCCGCCACCGTCATGCTGGTGCCGGCCTACTGGTTGCCGGTGATGAGCCTCGACCAAATCGGCCATCCGCATGCCGACACCATTTTCTCCGGCGTGGCCAAACTGTGGCGGGGCGGCATGTGGGGCCTGGCCATCATCGTGTTCACCGCGAGCCTGCTCGTGCCGCTGCTCAAACTCGGCGGCCTCGGCCTGCTCATCGCCGCGGCGCGCTGGCCGCGCCTCGGTTCGGCCCGCGCGCTCGGTCGGCTGCACCATGTGCTCCACAGCATCGGCCGCTGGTCGATGCTCGACATCTTCCTCGTCGCCTTCCTCTGCGGCATCGTGCGCTTCGACGGCCTCGCCAGTGTCGAGGCCCGGCCGGGCGCGCTCGCCTTTGCCAGCGTGGTCATCCTCACCCTGCTCGCCACCAGCGCCTATGATCGCCGCCTGCTGTGGCGAAGGCGCGCGTAATCCTTTTACCCTAACACCGCCATGAGCTCATCCCCGCCCACACCGGACTCCGCCCCGCGCTCCCCTCGCAACCTTCCGCTCGTCTGGATCGTGCCCGTCATCGCCGTGATCGTCGCCGCCTGGCTCATTCACCGTGAGTTCCGGCAGGAGGGCATGCTCATCACGATTCACTTCGCCGACGGCGCCGGCATCGAGGCCGGCAAAACCCCGCTCATGCACAAGGGCGTGGAGGTCGGTCACGTGAAATCCGTCGCGCTCACGCCCGACCTGGACGGCGTCGATGTGCAGGTGGAGCTGGCCGACCATGCCCGCCCGCTGGCGGTTGCCGGGTCCGAGTTTTGGCTGGTGCAACCGGAGATCGGATTCGGCGGGGTGCGCGGCCTCGAAACCCTCGTGCGCGGCACGCACCTCGGAGTCCGCGCGGGAACCGGCGCGCCACAGGATCGTTTTGAGGCCCTGGCCAAGGCGCCGCCGGCGGCCGGTGAAGCGGAAGGTCGGCGCTTTTGGCTCACCACCGATCACCTCGGCAGCCTCAACCCGGGCACGCCGGTGTATTTCCGCGGCATCAAGGTCGGCGCCGTCGCCACCGCCAAACTCAACGACGACGCGACCGAGGTCATGGTCGAGGTCAATGTCTTCGAACCTTACTACCGACTCGTGCGACCGCAGACAAAGTTCTGGAACGCCGGCGGACTCGATATGAAGGTCGGCCTGCTCGGGGCACAGCTGCATAGCAACTCGCTCGAGTCGCTCGTGGCCGGCGGCATCGCCTTCGCTACGCCGGACGACGCCGCGGACGCCCCCCTCGCCGAGGCCGGCACGGTATTTCAACTGCAGGAGGAGGAGGAGAAAAGTTGGCTCAAATGGGCGCCGAGCATTCCGTTTCTCGACCAACTGACCGGGCCGGCGGAGCCGTCCGCCAGCGACGGGGCAGAGCAAACGGACGAATCGGAAAACGGCGGATAACTCCGCCACGTCGTGCGTAGCCATTGGGCGACAGACTGTTAAGGTAGCCGCATGTGGACCTGGGCCGAATGGATCGCTGATCAGGCTGTCTTGCTGACAGGCTGGGATGCCGCGCAAGGTGCGGGCGCGGCCCTGCACTTCTTCATCTACGACCTGCTCAAGATCGTGGTGCTGGTCGCGGTGGTCGCGTTCATCATGGCCCTGGTGCGCGGCGCGTTGCCGCTGGATCGCATCCGCGTTGCACTCGATCGACCAGGTGGGCGCACCCTGGGTTATCCGGCCGCGGCGGCTTTCGGCGCGCTCACGCCATTTTGCTCCTGCTCTTCGGTGCCGGTGTTTTTGGGCTTCGTGCAGGCGCGCTTCCCCATCGGCGTCGCGTTCGCCTTTCTCATCACCTCGCCGCTGGTCAACGAGATTGCGGTGGCTTTGCTCGGCGCGACCTTTGGCTGGAAGTTCGCGCTCACCTACGCGCTGGCCGGCATTGCGCTGGGCATCACCGGCGGGCTCGTGCTCACGGTCGTGCGCGCCGACCGCTGGTTGACGGAAGACGCGATGCGCGCGCCCGAGGAAGACGATGAACCCCCGCCGCATGGCATCGGTCCGCGCCTGCGTGACGCCGCCGAAACCAGCCTGTTCATTCTACGCAAGATCGCGCCGTGGTTGCTGGTCTCGCTCGGTCTCGGCGCGGCCATGCATGGCTTCGTGCCGGGCGGATTTTTCGAGAGCCTGTTCGCCGGCACGGGCGCGTGGACGGTGCCCCTGGCTTCGCTCGGCGGCTTGCCACTCTACGTGAGCGCCAACGCCACGGTGCCGCTGCTCGATGCGTTCGTGACGAAAGGGGTCCCACTCGGCACCGCGCTGGCATTTCTGCTGTCAGCGGTCGGTGTTTCCTTTCCCGAGCTGGTGCTGCTGCGCAGCGTGATGTCGGTGAAACTACTCTCGGTCTTTGCCGGCGTCGTGCTCGTTGGCACCACGCTCATCGGTTGGTTGTTCAACGCACTCGGTTAGGCCCACATAGCTGATTGGTTCTCCAGCCCGGGGTTTCACGGATTCACACGGATAAGAAGGCCGGTTCCAGCAGCACAAAACCGTGGGTATCCGTGCGATCCGTGGCACCCTTGCTCCATCTAACAAAGTCGAGCTAGGGCGGGTTGCCACCCGACTTCGACCACCTCCTAGTCTTCGGCATGGATCCAAATCCGTCCGCCGCGCCGCACGTGCTCTTCATCTGCACCGGCAACTACTACCGCAGCCGCTTTTCCGAAGCGCTCTTCAACCATCTCGCCGCCCAGCACGACTCACCTTGGCGCGCCTTTTCGCGGGGCGTGGATATCGACCTGGCGCCGCCCGGTCTCTCGCCCTTCACCGCCGCATGGTTGGATCAACACGGCATCGACCGAAGCCACACCACGCCCGACCGCAACCGCCTCACGACCGCCGACCTGGCCTACGCCCGCATCAGCGTCGCCTTAAAGGAAACCGAACATCGCGCCTTCTTGCGCCGAGATTTTCCCGACTGGGTCGACCGCATCACCTACTGGCACTTTCACGATCTCGACGTCTCCACCGCCGAGGAAATGTTGCCCAACCTCGAGCAGCACGTGACCGACTTTTTCCACACCGTGCACAAGGGCGACCCCGCCGCGGGCCTCGTCACCTGACGGGAGCGGCAAACCCGGTGCGCAGGGTCTTGGCCCAGGCATCGAAACCGAACTGCTCGGCGAGGTGCGCGGCCCGTTCGACGTCGTAGGGGATGGCGCGCAGGGTGATCTCGAATCCGTGCGGCAACAGCTCGACGATAGCGTAGCGCGCGTGCGGCGTGCCGGCTTCCATGCGGTGGGGCACCGGCCGGGTGTCGTCGTAGGCCGGCAGGCCGACGCTGCCGGGATTGAGCACTGTGCAGGTCGCATCCACCCGCACGATGTGAGGCAGGTGGGTGTGACCGCACAGGACCAGCGGCGCGCGGTCGGAGCCGAGGATGTCGGCCACCGTGCTCGGCGCGCGCAGGGTCACGCCGCCGTCGGGGCCGAGGTGTTCCAACAGATACTCCTCATCGCTGCGTGGCGAACCGTGGCAGGCCAGCACCCGGCTCTCGCGGTGCACGCCGGGCCAGGTCTCAATCCACTCGAGGTCGTCGTCGTGCAGCCTCTCGCGGGCAAACTGCGCACTGCCGCTGCGCGCCGCCGGATCGGAGGCGAGAATCATGCGCTCACCGTTCCCGCGCACATGCGCCATGGGCAGGGCACGCAACAGGCGCGCGACGCCGGCCGGGTCGATGGGCCCGTTGAACGCGTCACCCAGATGATAAAGGTGGTCGACGTCGTAGCGTTGCAGGTCTTCCAGCACCGCCTCGAGGGCGGGCGCGTTGCCGTGGATGTCGGCAAGAATGGCGGCTCGCATGCGGAGCAGACTAAGATCGAGCGGCGGGGTGCCGCAAGCCGGGTTCAGCCGCAGAGCTCGTCAATGATGGCGGCCATGGTTTGCTCAACTTCCTGCGCTTCGGCTTCGATGCCGGGGGCGTCATAGAGCTCGAGCAGAAGGGTCGGCTTCATCGTCGAGAGCACCGTGCGGCCGGCCTGTTCATAGATCGCCAGGCGACACGGCAAGGCGCTGGCAATGTCCATGTTGGCCGTGAGCACGCCCTGGGCTTTATGCGGATTGCAGATTTCAAAGACCGTGCAGGGCGCATCGAAGTCCACGCCCTTGGCGTTCATCTTGGCTTTGAGATCGACGGTGCCGATGACGCCAAACTGGTGGGCCTGGCAGGCGGCGGCGACGGCGTCACACACCTCGGCAAAGGGCCGGTTGGTGGTTTTTTTGAGCAAACGATCGCGGGATTCGGAAACGTGGGTTGTCATACCCCAAGTTAAACCGGCCCCACCGCGCTGTCAGGAGCGTCGTGCAGTTTCCCGCACCCATCGATCACTAGGCCAGGGGCGTCTGCCACTGATCGGGCGGGGTCTCGGCCATGAGCGTCGCCAGCGGGTGGTTCAACCACTCGGAGGCATCCTCGATCGAACGAAAGATGCTGATGTTCACTTCGGTGCGCGCGGTCATCACCATCCCGAACATACGGCTTACGCCGTAGTGCGCATCGCGGTGCACGAGCATCGCCACCCGTTTGTCCCCCCAACTCTTAACTGCCTGCCGCAGCAAATCGCTGAGCTGTGACACCTCGTCGTAGGTGTGGGTGTTTTCCAGTTCGCGCAGATCAATCAAGCTGTCCATGCCACCCGGTGGCGGTCGGGTGGTGTCGGCCAAGCGGAGGTGGAGGTAGCGCAGGACTTCCGCAAACTCCACCCGGCCTTGGAGTTTCACAATGCTGAGGCGATGCTCAGGCAGTTGGCAGAAGGAAATCATGCGCGGACGAAAGCGCGGGAGCTTTCGGCCCAGGCGGGTCCTGTCAACGGGCGTCGGGTCTCGGCATCCTTTTCGGAAATTTCCCTAGTGTATTCACACTAGACAGAAGGCAAACAACGCGTTGGCAGCCAGATACGAAAAGGCGCCGGGTTCCATCAACCCGGCGCCGGACCAACGGACACAACTGCGTCCGCGCTGAGACGTTACCCGCGTCTCAGAAGTCGTATTTGAGACCCACGGCCCAGAGCCAAGGGTCGAGCTTGGCGGTGGTGAGCTTGGCGCCACCAGCCAGCACGTCGGAGCGAATCGCGGCGCGCTTCACGTCGACGTTGAAGGACCATTGCTCATCGATGCGGTAGTCGAAGCCCGCCTGTGCCGCGAGGCCCAGACTGTAGTTTTCGAGCTTCAGCGGCACGCCGGCGACCGAAAGGTTGTCGTCAAAGATGAGAGTGAAGTTCACGCCCACGCCAAGGTAGGGCTCAAAGGCGCTGCCGGTGTTGGGGTGATACTGCAGCAGCAGCGTTGGCGGCAGGTGCTTGAACGAACCGAGGTGACCGGCGCCGGTGAGGTCGACGCCGTGCTTCTGCGGGATCGTGAGCACGAGCTCCGCGCTGAGCACGTCGTTGATCGCGTAGTCGATGTCGATCTCCGGAATGAACTTGTCGGTCACGACCACAGAGTCGGCGGCAAAGTTGATGCCCAAGGCCGAGAAGGCCGCAGATTTGTCCACGGTTTCCAAATACGTGGCGCGCAGGCGCACCGACCATGGGCCGGCGGCAAAGAGAGAGGAAGCGGAAGCGATGCCGAGGGCCAAGGCTCCCAGCAAAGCGAAGCGGGATTTGTTCATAGTTACAAGGTGTTGGGTCCGCCGCCACGGTCTTGGGATGGGCGACGGACCGCACCCTAGCGCAAAGCCCGCCTGGCCGACTCGTCACGCTTTGGCCGAACTCGCGCATGAGTTGTCCTCATGCGCAGCGCAATCCCGCAAAATGAATCCTAATCCGACCAACCGCTCAACCGCCTCCCGGCGGGGTAGGCCGCGGGGCCGGCGCGAAGAATGACTTGAGCCAGTGCCCGTTCATGCCCTCGTAAGCGGCATAGGCGTCGGGGCCCAACATGCCTTGCAGTTTGCGGACCGTCTCGTCCCGCATCACGTCCAGTTTGAGCTGCTTCTCCGCCTCGGACAGGGCCCGGTCGTTGCGCAGTTTGAGCACCTCCTGGATGGTGCTGCTTTGCACGTCTCGCGCGTCGCGCGCCACCTGCGCGGACAGGTCAAAGCGCGCGGCGATGTTGTTGATCATCGACATCTGCGGATCCAGCGCCTGCTCCAGCAACGCCATCCGCTCGGGTGGGAGCTGCGCCGCCACCGCCTCCCGCAGCGCCTGACTTTGAGCCTGCTGCCGTTCCGGATCCCACACCCCGAACTGGAGACCCCCGCCCTGCTCCAACAACGCGGCATTGGCCTCGTAGATGAGGCGGAACTCCTCCTCGGTCACGTGCATGATGCCGAGGCGATTGCGCAGCATGTTCGCGTCTTGATCCGCGCGCAGTTTGTATTCGAGCAACTGCTCCGGCGTGAGGAGCTCAGCAAAATCGCGGGCCTTTTCCTCCTCCAGGTAGCGGAGCTGTTTCATGTCCTCGGGCGTCATGACGCTGCCATTGCTTTGGTAGATTTCGGCGCTGATGTCCTGGTAATCGCTCTCGATCGCTTTGAGGCGCGTGAGCACGTCGCTGGGCAACGGGCCGTAACGCCGCCGGTCGATCGCCTCGCGAAACGGATCCGCCGGAGCGGGCTGGCCAAGCAGCCCGTCCACCTCGGCATTGATCGCATCGTGCAGACGCGCGGAGGCCCGGGCCAGTTTCGGCAGATACTGAATGTCCGCGTGATCCCAATACCGGAAGTCCGTCACCTGCGCCGCCAACTCCTCCAATTCTGCGCGATGGGATTCGCGCACCTCGGCCGCCACCAGCGCGCGCACCAGGTGCGGCGGGAAACCCGCCTCGCGCAGACGGGGGACCCATTGATCGAGCTCCAAGGTCGCCAGCCTTGGCCAAGCCGGACCGGCGGCCTCAACTGGAAGCTCCGCTGCCGCTTGATCATCGGCTGTGGCCGACTTTTCGACCGCCGCCGCAGCGGCCACGGCCGCCGGTGCGATTTGATCGGTTTCCGGAGCCGTCGGGCGACTCCACCACAGGGCCGCGTGAGCGGCCACGCTCATCACCAACACAACTGACAGCACAACGTTTTTCATCACGATCAAAAGAGATGGGGGTAAACAAACTCGCAGGACGGCCAGTCACCACCCAGCCTGCCTCCGTCCGCCCTCGGGCCAACCTCAAAAACACCCCGCCCCATGTCCTCCCGCCGCACCTTTGTGAAGTCCGCGCTCGGACTCGCCGCCGCCTCCATCACCGCTTCCCGCCTGCCGGCCGCCACGACGTCTTCACCCGCGGACGACGCAACCTGGTTCGACATCTCCCTCGCCCAGTGGTCGCTCAACAAGGACTTCTGGAGCGGCGCCCGCGACAAGCTGCGTTTCGCCCAGATCGCGAAACAGGACTTCGGCGTTAACGCGGTCGAATACGTCAACCAGTTCTACCTCGAAGGGTTCACCCAAACCGTGACCGCCGAACTGAAACGCGTCTCCGATGGCGAGGGCGTGCGCAATGTGCTCATCATGTGCGACCGCTGCGGCCGCCTCGGCGACCCCGACCCCACCAAACAACAGGCTTCCATCGACGCCCACGAACCCTGGCTCGAGGCCGCCCGCACCCTCGGTTGCCACGCGATCCGGGTGAACGCCTTTTCCGAAGCGAGCGAGAGCTATGGCACGCAACTGGATCGCACCGCCGATGGACTGCGCCGCCTTTGCCGACGCGGCGAAACCTACGGGCTCAACGTGATCGTCGAACCCCACGGCGGCCTTTCCTCCAACGGCGCCTGGCTCGCCGCCCTCATGGATCTCGTCGGCCACCCGCGCGTCGGCACCCTGCCGGACTTCGGCAACTACGGCGATCGCCGCCAAGGCTGGGCCTATGACCCCTACCTCGGCACCGCCCAGTCGGTGCCCTACGCCAAGGGCGTGAGCGGCAAGACCTTCCATTTCGGCAGTGATGGTGAAGAGAACACCATGGATTTCCGCCGCCTCATGCAGATCGTGAAGGACAGCGGTTTCTCCGGCACGATCGACATCGAATACGAGGGCGACGAGATCGACGCCGACACCGGCATCCGCCTCACCCGGGATCTCTTGGTGCGCCTCGGTGGTCGGCTCTGAGACGTGCTCCGGTTGGCGACTGCCAGGCTCAACTCACCCGCATCAGCATCCAGGCGGAGACCGTCAACATGAACACCACCAGATAAGCCACATAACTCAGCGTGGTGGCGAGAAACGCTCTAATCCATCCGGGGCCGAGGGTCCGCCGATAGGCCCACGTTTGGTAGGCGACCGACACCACCACGTAGAGCAGGCCGATCGGCGGAAACAACGCCATCGGGCCCAGAATGAGCAGATAAGCCACGGTGTAGACCGCGAAGATGAAGCTGTTGAGCGCAAGGTGCTCCATCCAGTTGTAGGCCCTTTTCCAATACAACAGGCGACTCACCAGCGCCAGAACCGGCAGCGAGGCCAGCAGCATCAGGTTGTAGTTCTGGCGGAAAAACTGATCCATCGCCGCCAGCTTCTCCGCGGTGCGCGCCGCTTCTTCGCCCGCCTCCGCGGCCTGGTTTGCGAAACCCTCCGAGATATCCACAAAGGTGCCGAACTGGTAGTTCAGGAAGGTCGCGATTGCCGCCAGAAAGATCACCAGCTTGATCGGGTTGCTGTAGCGCAAACGCCCGGCCCCGAGGTAATCCTCAAACGCCACGCGCGGCTCCCGCAGGAAGGCGCGCATCGTGAAGAGAAACCCCTTCTCCGCCGCGATGAAACTCAGGAAGGCATCGCCCACCAACCCCCAGCCGAGACGCCGCAACGTGCGGGTTTCAGTCACTTCAACTTCGGCGGGTGGCGCAACCGGAAGGTCAGAACGGACGACCGAAGACGGCGATGGCGGCGGCGGGGCGCCCGGGTCAGGTGCGGTGCTCACGCTCCCCAGCATGCGAAATTCCGGCCGGGGGCGAGCCCGATCGCCCGCCGCGACGGCTCCGGGCCTTGAAAAAGTTTGGGCCGCCAGCGCACTGGCCTTCACGCTGACGGCCCCGGGCTCCCGATGAAGTCGACTCAACTTCACCGAAAATTGGAACTGGATGGTAAGACGGGGTCGTCCCGCTGCAGAAGGAATCGGTTAACTAAAACCAGAACTCGAACGCCTATTTTACACAAATTTAGGTAGGTCGACCGGTTGCATAGCGTGCACCGCGGTTCATGCGCCCGGTCCGCACAATCCCGCGGCAAGCGTCGGCCCGATCGCGGCATTTACATCGGTTTCTGCGCATATGCGCAATATGTGATGCTTATACGGCAATAGACGCAGGGTAAGTTTGGCTAATTGCGCCGAAGCTAAGAGGAGAACCAACCGTTCAACCAAAACCCTCAATGCGCCCCGCGCGCTGCCTTGCCATGAAATCCCCGTTTCACCGTTCGTTCGCCCTCGCGACGTTGGTCGCACTTGTGTTTTCACCCGCCGTATTCGCCACCAACGGCATGAACATGGAGGGCTACGGGCCGGTCGCCACCGGCATGGGCGGCGCCTCCTTCGCCTACGACAATGGCACGGCTGGCGTCATCAACAACCCCGCCACGCTCTCCCTCATGGAAGAGGCCGCCCGCCTCGATCTCGCCTTTGGCATTCTGGGGCCCGACATCACCGCCACCAGCCCGAACGGTGTCGCCGCCGATTCCACCGCCACCTCCTTTCTCATGCCCGCGTTCGGCTACACCCGCCGCTCCGGCGAACTGGTTTACGGCCTGGCCGTGTTTGGCCAGGGTGGCATGGGCTGCGAATACGAACCCGACTCCTGGCGCGGACTCGGCTTCAACCTCGTCAACCGCACCGAGGTCTCCGTCGGTCGCGCCATCCTGCCCCTCGCCTACCGGGTCAACGATCGACTCCACCTCGGCGCCACCGCCGATTTCATCTGGGCCGGCATGGACCTGCAAATGGCGATGAGCGGCGCTCAGTTCTTTGACCTGGTCAACCCCACCCAGCAGAACTTCGGCCGCGCCTCCGGCTCGCTCGTGCAGGGCTTCTCGCAGATGATGATGACCCTGCCGGCCGGCACCAACGTCGACTACGCCTACTTCAACTTCAGCAACTCGTCCGACTTCACCGGCGAGGCGCAGGGCTACGGCGTGGCCGGCAAAATCGGTCTCACCTACCTGGTGAACGACGAACTCACTTTCGGCCTCACCTACCACAGCCAGACCGACCTCGGCGACCTCGATGCCCCGGGCAACAGCCTCGCCTTCCAGCTCAACATTCCCGGCATGGGCGCCATGCCGCAGGCGTTGCAGGGGACCATCAAGGTCGACGATTTCGAATGGCCCGCCATGCTCGGCGCGGGTTTCGCCTACCGGCCGAACAGCGATTGGCTCTTCGTCGCCGACCTGCGCCACGTCTTTTGGGCCGACGTCATGCAGCAGTTCGCCATGAGCTTCACCGCCGACAACAACCCCGCCGTCAACGGCGGCTTCGCCGGCGCGGTCATGGACGCCGTGCTCTACCAGGACTGGGATGACCAGACGATCATTCAACTCGGCGCCGCCTACCGCGTGACCCCGCAGCTCACGCTCCGCGGTGGCTACAACTACGGCTCCAACCCCGTGCCCAACCGCTACCTCAACTGCCTCTTCCCCGCGATCATCGAAAGCCACTTCACCGGCGGCTTTGGCTACGCCTTCGACGATCGCAACAGTCTGGATGTATCCATTGCCTGGGCACCGGAAAAGAAGCTGACCAGCGGCTACGGTGTCACCGTCAGCCACAGCCAACTCAATTTGCAGGTCATGTATGGCTACCGCTTCTAGGACCTGACTCACCGGAAGCGAGACCACCACCTCGCCCCGGTGCGGCCGCCGCCAACCGATCCCTGCACCGCGACTCCGCTCATGTTTTGCCAAGATACGCACAGGTTTGCGGCTTCCGCTTTCGAGTTTTTATGATCATATAAGCATATAGTAAACCACCGCCCTTAACTCCTGCCTTGCCATGAAAAAACTGCTGATCCTCGGAGCCGGCACCGCCGGCACCATAATGGCCAACAAGTTGGCCGGCGCCCTCGACCGTGACTCGTGGCAGATCACGGTGGTCGATCGCGACGGCGAGCATCACTACCAGCCCGGTTACCTCTTCGTTCCCTTCGGCATCTATCAGCCGCGCGACATCGTGAAACCCCGCCGCGACTACCTGCCGCGCGGCATCGACGTCGTCTACGCCGGCATCGACGTCATCGATCCCGAGAAGAACCAGGTCCGCCTGCTCGACGGCCGCGTGCTCGGCTACGACTACCTCATCATCGCGACCGGCGCACGCCCCGTGCCCTCGGAAACCGAAGGCCTCGAGGGCGAAGGCTGGCGCCGCAACATCTTCGATTTCTACACCCTCGAGGGCGCCACCGCGCTCGCTCGCCACCTCAAGCACTGGGAGGGCGGCCGCCTCGTCATCAACATCGCCGAGATGCCCATCAAGTGCCCGGTCGCCCCGCTGGAGTTCGCCTTCCTCGCCGACTGGTGGTTCACCGAGCGCGGCATCCGCGACAAGGTCGAGATCGACTACGTGACGCCGCTGCCCGGCGCCTTCACCAAACCCAAGGCCGCCGAACTCCTCGGCGACTTCCTCGATCGCAAGAACATCCACCTCACCGCCGATTTCTCCATCGGCTCCGTCGACGCCGAGGCCAACAAGATCGTCTCCTGGGACGAGCGCGAGGTGCCCTACGACCTGCTCGTCAGCGTGCCGGTCAACATGGGCGACGAATCCATCGCCCGCTCCGGTTTCGGCGACGAGTTGAACTTCATCCCCACCGACAAACACACCCTGCGTTCCCGGGTGGCCGACAACATCTTCGTGCTTGGCGACGCCACCGACCTGCCGTCCTCCAAGGCCGGCTCCGTGGCCCACTTCCAGGCCGACATCCTCTACGAGAACATCCTCGCGGCCATCGACGAACAACCGCTCCGCGGCCACTTCGACGGCCACGCCAACTGCTTCATCGAATCCGGCTTCAACAAGGGGCTGCTCATCGATTTCAACTACGACACCGAGCCTCTGCCCGGAAAGTTCCCCCTGCCCGGCATCGGCCCCTTCTCCCTCCTCGAGGAGACCCGCACCAACCACTACGGCAAGATGATGTTCCGCTGGGTCTACTGGAACCTCCTGCTGCGCGGCGCCGAGCTCCCGATCGAGGCCGAGATGACCATGGCCGGCAAACACCGCTGAGCACGCTTCCACCCTTCAAAGCCCTGCCGCCATGACCACCGCAGCCCCCACCCTCGAAGCCCGCCTCGAGGCCCTCGACACCAAGCTCGACTTGGTGCTCACCGAGGTCGACGAGGTGCGCCGCCTGCGTCGCGAGGTCGAGGAACTCAAAGAAGACCTCTCCCGTGTGGCCAAGGACCTCTTCGCCACCACCGTCCACGAACTCGAAGACGTCGCCCCCTTCGTCCAGACCGGCGACTTCACCGACCTCGGCAAACGCCTCCTCCGCTCCACCAACGCGCTCAACGACATGCTCGTGCAGTTGGAGAGCGCGCGCGCCTTCCTCGCCGACGCCGCCCCGCTCGGCAAGGCCCTCATGAGCGACACGCTCAGCCAACTCGATGACCTCGAACACAAGGGCTACTTCGAAAAAGGCCGCGAGCTCCTCCGGGCCTTCGACAACATCGTCGCCGAGTTCTCGGTCGAGGACGTCCGCCTGCTGGCCAACAACGCCACCACCATCCTCCACACCATCAAGAACCTCACCCAGCCCGAGATGCTGGAGGCGGTCGACAACGCGACCGAGATCTACCGCAAGATCGATTTCAACACCGTCGAGGAATACTCCTTCTGGAAGGCCTTCCGCGAGGTCAACAAGCCCGAGATGCGCCGCGGTCTCGGCTTCCTCATCGTCTTCCTGCGCAACCTCAGCGCCCACCAGGCGGCGGCGCCCGCCTCAGCTTCCACCGATTCGTAAATCCTCAACCCCCCACAGCCATGCCCACTGAAACCATCGCCAACACCACCGTCGAACTTGATGCCGAAGGCTTCATGACCGACCACACCGCCTGGACGCCCGACATCGCCCGCGAACTCGCCGTCAAGGACGGCATCGCCGAACTCACCGACCGCCACTTCGTCGTCATCGATTTCATGCGCAAGGAGTTCATCGAAAAGGGCGACGGCCCCTCCATGCGCCGCCTCACCAAGGAAAGCGGCGTGCCCACCAAGGAGCTCTACGCCCTCTTCCCCGGCGGCCCCGCCAAAAAGGCCGCCCGCATCGCCGGCATCAAAAAGCCCCACGGCTGCATCTGATGAAATCAGGTAGGATGCAAGATGGCCGAGGTCGAATGTATCAGTAAACCACCTACATCGGCCATCCTCGAAAACATCCTCCATCCGACCTCACACCGCTCACATTCAACATCCCTTCCGTCATGAATCCCGAACCCATCAAAAAGGTTTCGATCGTCGTCTCCAAGGGCTCCCTCGACGGCATTTATCCCGGCCTCATCATGGCCAACGGCGCCCGCATGGAAGGCATCGAAGCCAACCTCTTCTTCACCTTCTTCGGCCTCTACGGCGTGATGAAAGGTTACCAGGACAACATCAAGATATCCACCGTCGGCAACGCCGCCATGCGCGTGCCCGACGCGAAGGGATTTCCCTTGCCCACCGTCCTCGGTCTCATCCCCGGCATGTCCGCCTTCGCCACCAACATGATGAAGAAGGAAATGGAGAAACTCGATATCCCGCCCGTCAGCGAATTCATCGAGATGATCTCCGACGCCGGCGGACACCTCTACGCCTGCAAGGCCACCGTCGACATGTTCCACCTTAGCGAGGACGACTTCGTCCCGCAGATGGAAAAGGTCCTCACCGTGGGCGACTTCTACGAACTGGCCGCCGGCGGCCAAATCATCTTCACCTGAGCCGGTGACGGGAAGGGTCGGTTCGGCAAGGCTGCCCGCCGCCACGCTCCCGTGAGGCACGACCCCGCTGGGCTCGCCCGGTGGGGTCGTTGTTTTTCCGCTCAGGCCAACGGCCCGACCGCACTTCCTCTGTAGTTGTTTTACCACTACGTTCGATGAAATTTCAAGCCGAATGACCGACGTTTCCGCGCGTTTAACGCTTGGACCCCGCCCGCGATCACGGTTAGTTGGCACCGCCTTTCTGGTGCCCCTTCACCCCGTTGATCGAAATGAAATTTCAACCCCGCTTCCCCTTGCGCGTTGCCTTGCTCCTGGCGGTCTTGAGCCACGCCTGGGCCACCCCGCCGGCGACGCCACGCAACCTGCTTTCCGGTGCGCCGGAGAAACATGAACTCGGCCGCGACGTGCCCGCGGTCCAGGCCGCACTGTTGCCGCCGGGGCAGTGGCACCCCTTTCCCAGGGCCGCCGAACGTGCCGCGTGGACCGGTCTTCCCGCGGATCTGCGCCAAGGCATCCTCGCCGCCGGCGAAGCCGCGCTGGTCGGCCCGTGGGCCTCGCTGCGCGCCACCGGCTATCTCGCCTACGTGCGAACCGGCGACCGCGTCGCCAACCAAGGTCCCCGCATCGAACGCCGCCAACGCCTGATCAAACTGGTCCTCGCCGAGTGCGTGGAGGGCCAGGGACGTTTTCTGGACGAGATCGCCGACGGCATCTGGGCCACCTGCGAAGAGACCTACTGGGGCTACTCCGCCCATGTGTTCATGCAGCGCGCGGGGTCCGGCCTGCCCGATGTGACCGAGCCCACCGTTGACCTCGGGGTCGGCGAAACCGGCGCCATGTTAGCGTGGACCTCCTACCTGCTCGGTCCGCAACTCGACGACGTCTCCCCCCTGTTGCGAAAGCGGATTCGCTACGAATGCGAACGGCGTCTGCTCGCGCCTTGTTTCGACCGGGCCGACTTCTGGTGGATGAGCTGGGACGACCAGGGCCATGGCATCAACAACTGGAATCCGTGGATCGTCTCCAACTGGCTCTCCACCGCGCTGCTGTTGGAGGAAGACCCGGAACGCCGTGCCCGCCATGTCGAGAAGGGCCAGCGGGTCCTCGACAACTACCTCAACACCCTGCCCGACGACGGCGGCTGCGACGAAGGTCCCGGTTATTGGGGGCGCGCCGGCGCCAGCCTCTTTGACGCCCTCTCTTGGATGGACAGCGCCAGCGCCGGCCGCATCTCGATCTTCGACCACCCGCTCATACGCAACGTCGGCCGCTACATCATGCTGGCCCACATCAATCGTGACTGGTTCATCAACTTCGCCGACGCCCGCGCGCGCAACCGCACCGACGGCGCTCTCATCTACCGCTTTGGTCAGGCCGTGCACGATCCCGAGCTCGCCGCCTTCGGGGCCTGGGTGTGGCAAAACGGACCCGCCTTTGAACCCGGCTTTGATCGTTCCCTCGGCCGCGTGTTGCCGCAGCTCTTTGTCACCGCCGAGCTCAATCGCCAACCGGCCGACGCCCCGCTGCCGCGCGACGGTTGGCTGCCTGACCTCCAGGTCATGATCGCCCGCGACGCGGGTGGCACCAACCGCGGCCTCACCCTCGTGGCCAAGGGCGGTCACAACGCCGAGAACCACAACCACAACGACGTCGGTTCCTACCTCGCCTACCTCGACGGCGAACCGCTCATCATCGACGCCGGCCCCGAAGCCTACACCGGTCGCACCTTCAGCGCCGAACGCTACCAGATTTGGACCATGCGTTCCGGCTGGCACAACGTGCCCCTCATCAACGGCGCCGAGCAGGCCCCCGGCCGTGAACACGCTGCGCGCGACCTCCACTACGCCAGCGATGACCAAGCCGCGCGCTTTGGTCTCGAACTCGCCGACGCCTACCCCGCCGCCGCCGGCATCACCAGCTGGCGCCGCGACTACGCCCTCGTCCGCGGCCAGAGCCTGCGTATCCACGATACCTATACAATCAACCAACCGAGCGCACCGACCGAGCTGCACCACCTCACCCACCGTGCCGTCACCGTGCTGCGGCCCGGCGTGCTGCGCCTCGGTCCTGCGCCCTCCGCCCCGACCGGGCGCGGAGCCGAGTTGAGCTACGATCCGAAGCAACTGACGGTCGAAATCGAATCACGCGAGGTCACCGACGCCACCCTGCGCGGCATCTGGGGTCCCGAGGTTCACCTCATCAAACTCATCGAGAAGTCTCCAGCCGCGACCGGTGCACACACCATCGAACTTCGCCCGATCGATGCCCCCTGAATTCCCTTGGATACCGGACTGCACCCGCCGGTCCTTTTTGCGCACGTCCGCCACCAGTGCCGCCGCATGGTGGCTGACGCCGCAGGTGTTCGCGGCCGACGGACCGACCTCCGGCTCCCACCCGCGCATCTACCTCTCCGCCGAGGGGCCCAACGGGCTGCGCACCCCGGCCGATCTGCGCACCGCCATCCGCACCGACGCATGGTGTGCCGCCACGTGGGATCGACTGCGGGAGCAGGCTCAGCGGGAAGCCGGGCAGCAGCCGTTGCTCCCCGACAGCCCGCTGCCGGCGCGCCCGGCCGCCTCCATTCGCGACCGCAACCCCGACTTTTACCTCTGCGAGGAAACCGGGGCCCGCCTGGTGCGCTTCGCCCTCGTCCATCTGCTCACCGGCGACGAGGCCTGTCGCGCCGCCGCGCTCACCCAGTGCGACGCGCTCTTCGATCCCGCCCAGTGGCCCGATTGGATCGACCAGGCCCACCTGCGCTTCGGTCATCCGGCCGACCTGCGCACCGGCATGCTCAGCAAGGACGTGGCCATCGCCTACGATTGGCTGGCCCCCAGCCTCAGCACCGCGGAACGGACCCGTATCCGCACGGGACTCGATCGCCGCGGTATCCAACCTTTCCTTACATCGGTGGAGGCCGGCGCCTGGTGGACCCGCGACCTCAACAACTGGCTCACCGTCATCTACGGCGGACTCGGCATCGCCGGCATGGTGCTGGCGGGCGAACACCCCGACGCCGACCGGCTGGTCGCGCTCGGTGTCGAGGCCTTTGAGCGTTACCTCACCACCTACGGGCGCGCGGGCGAGTTCAACGAGTCGGTCGCCTACGCGAACGCCAACCGCATGCCCGTCGCCTTTTTTTTGGCGCAGCAGTATGCCACCGGTGGCCAAGCGCGCCGCCTCGGCGAGGCCCCTTTCCCCGAAATGGCCCGCTGGGTCATGCAAACCACCCTCACCGGCCGCCGGGTGGTGCCGTTTGGCGACGGCCATCCGGAGCGCGCCGTCATGGCCGGCTACGTGAGTGCCATAGCGGCGGCCAACCGTGACGGGGTGTTGCAGCACTACTACCTCGCGCATCAGGATGAAACCACCAACCCCTTCGAACTGGTCTGGTATGATCCGCGCGTAATACCGCAAGCCCCCGCCGGCCGCGAACCGCTCGCGGTCGCCTACCACGACCACGGCGGCGTGATCGTCAGCCGCACGTCATGGGACTGGGACAAAGCGGCCTGCATCGTCTTCGCCAAGGCCGGGCGCGAGGAGAACCACGAGCACAACGACGTCGGCCAGCTGGGCTTCGACGTGCTCGGCGAACGCCTCATCGTCGACCTCGGCTCACCGTCCACCTATCCGCCGGATTTCTTCGAACCGCACAGCCGTTGGCGTTACTACAACGCCTCCATCGTCGGCCACAACGTGCTGATGTTCGACGGCCGGGAGCAACGCTATCCGATCCGCGAACGGGGCCAACCGATCGACGTGAGCACGCTCTCCGGCCGCTTGCTCGACTGGTGGCAGGACCCCGGCCACGGCGCCGCCTGGCGGATCGACCTCACGCCGGCCTATGCGGACGTCGTGCAGGTGCAGCGCACGGTGCTCCACCTCTGGCCCGGTTTCATCGCGGTGCTCGACGAAGCCACCCTCCCCACCGACCAAGCCATCTCCCTGCGTTGGCACACGCTGACCAATCCCACCCTGCCAACCCCCGGCGCGTTTGTGGTCACCGGCGACACCGCCGCCGCCACCGGTTTGGTCACCACGCTCGACGGGCGCGCGCTCCCCCTCGACCTCCGCCATCACGCCTACGTCGCGCCGCACGATCGCACCCGCACCGGCGAACCATTGGCACCCCGTCACGAATCCTTTGTGGAGGCGACCGCCACGGCCAAAGGCTGCCGCTGGCTCACGCTTTTTGCCACCGGCCCCGCGAGCGATTTTGGCGGCCGCACACCATGGCACCCCGGCGACACGCCGGGGACTTGGCGCGTCACAACCGCCCGCGAGACCGTGATGGCCCGGGTGACGGACGAAGCGATCAGCCTCGAGACCGCCGATCGTTCGCGGCGGGTCCAACTCAGCCGGTAGGCGGGCGAGCCCGCCCGATTAGAGGCGGCCTTCCTCGATGTCGTAGACGTCGAACCACACCCGCACCACCTTGCCGGCCGGAATGACTTGCGGGATGTAACCTTCCAGGAACTCCTGCAACTCGATCGGCATCTCGCTCAGCCGCATGTCGCGCATCTTGTTGTTCCACGCGATCACCTCGCGCGGCTCCTTCACCTGCGAATGCGCGGTGATCCACGCCGCCACCGCCTCATCGTCGGCCCCAGTGGCCACAAACTCCTTGAACGCATCCGCGTCGATGCCGGTGAAATCAAAGAAGAAACGATCCAGCGGGCAGTTGTAGTGGTATTCGCCCGCCGTGCCGGCGCACACCGCCCGACACTTGTCGAGCATGCGCCCGGCATGCACGTAACCGGCCAACACCTCGCGCGGACTCCGCGGCGTGGTCGTGTTCAAATCAAGGGCGAGGGATTGCAGGGTCTCGGAGGACATCCCCCAACGGACGACTTCTCCGGCCCAACGCAACCCACTCCCGCTGCTCCTCCCCCAAAAAAGCCTTATCCCCATCACTTACAGTCACTTCCAACCCAATGTTCGTAATACGAACAAGGGGTAAAGGTCGCCGGGTGAAATAATCCGCAACTTTCGCGCGTCGCATCGGGTAATCTCTCCCGTGCACCTCACTTCTCTCGTTCCGGAACTTCGCCAAGCTTTGCGCCGCCTCCTGCGCGAACGCGGTTTTGCCACCACGGTCCTGCTGACCCTCGCCCTCTGCATCGGCGCCAACGTCGCGATCTTCGCCGTGGTCGACGCCATCCTCGTGCGCCCGCTGCCCTACCCGCACGCCGACCGGCTCGTGACCATGGTCAACTCCTACCCGGGAGCCGGTGCGCCCCGCAGCGGCTGCTCCCTGCCCAACTACTACGATCGCCGCGACGGCCAGATCGCGGCCTTCGAGTCGGTGTCCGTTTGGCAACCCGGCAGCGCCATCGTCGGTGAAGCCGGCGCGCCCAATCGCATCGCCCGTGACCGCGTGTCACCTGAGTTCTTCGCCACCCTCGGCGTCCCCCTCGCCATGGGCCGCACCTTCACCGACGACGAGCTGCTCTACGCCAACGCCCAGGTCATCATTCTGACCCACGAGTTCTGGCAAAACCGGTTCAGCAGCGACCCCGATATCCTCGGCCGCACCCTCACCGTCGATGGCCTCACGCACTCGATCATCGGCGTGCTCCCGCCCAAGTTCCGTTTCATCGACAGCGAGGCCCGCTTCTTCGTCCCGCTCGCCTCCGCCCTCGAGGACCGCGCACCCAACCGCCGCCATTCCAACAACCAGACCATGGTCGCCCGCCTCGCGCCGGGCATGACCGTGGCCGGCGCCCAGGCGCAGATGGATGCCCACAACGCCGCCCAACTCGAGACCGATCCCTTCGCCGAACTCGTGCGCAACGCCGGGTTCACCACCTACGTGCACTCCCTGCACAGCGACATCGTGCGCGAGATCCGCCCCGCGCTCATCCTGCTCCAGGCCGGCGTGCTCGCGCTGCTGCTCATCGGCGGCGTCAACCTCGTCAACCTGCTCCTCATCCGCGCCCACGGTCGCGCCAAGGAATTCGCCGTGCGCCAGGCCCTTGGCGCCGGCCGCACCGACCTCGCCCGCGCCATCATTCTCGAGACCCTGCTGCTCACCCTGGCCGGCAGCCTGCTCGGTCTCGCCGTCGGCGCCGGCGGTATCCAACTTCTCGCGACACTGGGGACCGAGCAATTGCCGCTCGGCGTCAACATCGCCTTCGATGGCCGCATCGCCGCCATCACCCTCGCCGCCTCGGTGTTGGTGGGCCTCGCCCTCGCCGCTCCGGTCATCGCCGTCAGCGTGCGCCGCACCCTCGCTCCCGTGCTCCAGGCCGAGACCCGCGGCGGCACCGTCTCCCGCGCCGCGCAAAACCTGCGCCACGTCTTCATCGTGGTGCAGATCGCCATCACCTTCGTGCTGCTCACCGGCGCCGGCCTGCTCGGCCTGAGCCTGCAAAAGGTCCTGCAAACCGACCCCGGCTTCGACAGCGACCATGTGCTCACCGCCCGGCTGTCACTGCCGTGGAAAACCTATCCTGAACAAGCCCCCCGCCTGGCTTTTCTGGAACGCTTGCTCGGCGAACTCCGCACCCAACCCGGCGTAACCTACGCCGCCTTCTCCGACGGCTTGCCCTTCGGCGGCGGCGTGTCGGACAACGCCACCACGGTTGAAGGGGTCGAGCTCGCTCCCGGCGAATCCATCCGCACCCACTTCACGTCCTACGCCATGGGCGACTACTGGCAGGCACTCGGCATTCCGCTCATCGAAGGCCGCTTCCTCGAGGACGCCGACAACCACCGCGACCAAAAGGTCGTGGTCGTCGACCAGGCCTTTGTCGATCGCTACTGGCCGGGCCAGAGTGGACTTGGCCGCCGCATCGCCAGCGACGTGGAAATCAACGACGAGAACGCGCTGACCATCGTCGGCGTGGTTGGCACCGTGAAGCAACGTGACCTCACCGACGACGCGCCGCTCGGCACCATTTACGTGCCCTATCGCGAGCGCGGCAATCAGGGCGCCACCATCGTGCTGCGCACCGCCGTCGAGCCCGAAGCCCTCGGCACCACGCTGCAAAAACTCGTGCTCGCCATCGACCCCGAGCTCCCGGTCGACGACATCAAGGTCATGCAGGCCCGCCTCGACGACAGCCTCGTCGCGCGCCGTTCGCCCGCTTTACTCGCCGGCGTGTTCGCCATCGCCGCGCTCCTGCTCGCCGCCGTCGGCACCTACGGCGTGCTCGCCTATGCGGTGAGCCAGCGCCGTCGCGAGATCGGGGTGCGCATGGCGCTCGGTGCCTTGCCCGGCCAGGTCCTCCGCCAGTTCCTCGGCCTCGGCGGCGTGCTGCTCGCAATCGGCGCCGCCATCGGCATCGGCCTGAGTTATTTCGTCGGCCGCGCGATGCAAAGCCAGCTCTTCGACGTGAGCGCTTTCAATCCCGGCGTGGTCGCCCTGACCGCCGCCGTGATGGTGCTGGTCGTGCTGGTCGCGACCCTGCTGCCCTCGCACCGCGCCTCGCGCGTCAACCCGATGGAAGCCCTGCGCGACGACTGAGCGCCAGGCCCGCAAGCTTATCCGGATTGCGCAGGGCGTAGAGCCCGCCAATCCGGCCGTCGCGGATCGCGATCGAGAAGGCCGTGACCGGTTGTCCGCCGGGCGCGTCGAGCACCACCACGCCCGGGGCGCCGTTAAACCAGACCCAGCGCAGCATCGACTCGTCATAGCGCGCGCCGAATTTGCGCACGAGGTTGGTGAAAAATTTCGCCACCAGCGCGGCGCCGAACACGACCTTGCCGGCCGCGACCACTTTGCCGCCGCCGTCGGAGTGGAAAGCCACATCGTCGCAGAGCACCGCCTTCAGCGCGGCGGTATCGCCCACCGCGGCGGCATCCAAAAACGCCCCGAGCAGGCGCCGGTGGTCGTCCGCCGTAATGGCATCGGCCCGAACCGTGGCCCGCTCCTCCTGCACCCGCGCGCGGGCGCGGGAGACCAGTTTGCGACAGGCGGCCTCGTTGCGCCCGAGCGCTTCCGCGACCTCCGCGTAGTCGTGGTCAAACACGTCGTGCAGCAGCAGGGCCGCGCGCTCGGTGGGTGTGAGCCGTTCCATCGCCGTGAGCAGCGCCATCGAAACCGCTTCGTCCAACTCCAGGCGCCGCGCGCCGTTGTCTTCGGTCACGGCCACATCCAGCACCAGCGGTTCGGGCAGCCAGGGGCCGGGATACACCTCACGCTGCACGCGGGCCGACTTGAGGTGGTCGAGGCACCAGCGGCTGCAGGTGCGCAACAACCACGACCGCGGTTCGCGCACCTTCGCCCGATCCGTCGCCGCCCAACGCAGCCACGTTTCCTGCACCGCATCCTGCGCGTCACTCACAACGCCGAGCATGCGATAGGCGAGGCGCAGGAGCGCCTCACGCTGGTTTTCAAATACGATCGCGGCTTCGGTATCCGACATGGTTCGGAAACATCAGACGGATAGGGGGGTGAGCGAGCAACTCCGGGCGTGGCCGAGCGTGCGCTTCACCGCCGGAAAAACGAGCGCGCTGGCGATGCCCAGGGAGAGTTCAACCAAACCCGCCGAGCCGTAGCGCTCGCGAAAACGCTCCACCTTTTCGGGTTCCGGCGTGGCGCCGGCGGCAATCTGCGCGGCGTAGCCATGCACTTCGGCGAGCTCCGGCGGCAGGCGATCGGGGTCGCGCACCGCCAGGCGCAGAAGCTCGGTTTCCACGCCCGCCTCCCGGGCCATCTTCAGGTTGAGCTCCAAGCACGGCCCGCAATCGACCACACTGAACGCGGCGACCTTGGCGATGAAGGCGACCTCCACCGGCAGCACGTCGCGAAAGGACGACATGCCCAGCACACCTTGGAAGCGGGCAAAGCCCTCGGGGGAGGCATCGAGCATCTCCTCCATGTAGGTGACATCGTAGTCGTAGTGGTCGCCGAACTGGCGGGTCTGCGTGCGGGCGGAGGTGATTTGTTCTGCATTCATGACAAAAGTGGATCTGCAACAAGGAGGACGAGTCGCACGCCGCGTTTGTGACCGCCGCGCCAAAAAAAACGCTGCCGGCGCCTCGATTGCCCCCAAACTCCGATGCGTCGTTTACGAAGGTATGACCTCCGGTGATCCCGCGCCTCCCGTCCCGATCCTCACGCCCCGGCTCCGCCTCGAGTCGATGAGCCGGGCCGACCTGCAGGCGCTGGCCGCGGGTCACGGTGCCCGGGTGCTTGATCGCCTGCCCTACCGGGTGCCCGATCCCGGCGCCTTGCCTGATCGGGGCTTCGCCCTGCGCCGCCTCGCGCTGGTCGAGCAGGACCCGGCGCAGTTGCCCTGGGTCTACCGCGCAGTGGTTTTGACCGCGACGAACACCTTGGTCGGCAGTATCAACTTCCACCATCGGGCTCCCGACCCGTTTCTCCTGCCCTACTGCTCCCACGGCGCCGAGCTGGGCTACACCATCGCCCCACCGCACCGCCGCCAGGGTTATGCCACCGAGGCCATCGGAGGCATGATGCGGTGGGCACACGACACGGCCGCGGTGCGATCGTTCTTCCTTTCCATCTCGCCCACCAACGCACCGTCGCTACGCCTCGCCCAGAAACTGGGCTTCCGCCAAGTCGGCGAACAGGAAGACGAAGTCGACGGCCCAGAGTGGGTGCTCCGCCGGGATCTCACGGCCAATGCATCGAGTGAATAAAAACGAATCCTCGATTCGTCGGGGCGATTGCACTTCAAAACTGACCTGGCCCTTCACCCTCCCCTCAACCGACTCGATTCCCATGACCTGGCCGCAGTATGCCTTTGGACCGACTCCACCTCGCGATCATCGAAGACCAACTTCTTATTCGTGAAAGCCTCTCCCACACCATCATTCGCACCACCCCAGCGGTCACGACGCACCTCTTCGCCTCCTGCGCGGAGGCGCTGAATGCTCCCGGGGTGATCGCTGGCTGCCAGCTCGCCCTCGTTGATTTGCAGCTCGAAACTGAACAGGCGCAGGACTTCTTCCCCCGGTTCCGCCAACAGTTCCCGAACTTGCGCCTGATCATCGTCACCGGGCTCACCTCCGAATTCAGCCTCCACACCGCCGCCCAGGCCGGCCCCGATGGTTTCGTGCACAAAGGCGATCCCGCCGAAATCCTCGTCGAAGCGATTCGCGAGGTCGCGGCCGGTCGTCGCTTCGTGAGCCCGCGGATCAAGGAACTGCAGACCAGCCAACAACAGAACCCTCAACACTTCAGCAAAATCCTCACCCCGCGCGAACAGGACGCGCTCAAGTGGATCGGACAGGGCCTCGCGAACGAGGAAATCGCCGCCATCATCGGCGTGAGCGCCGGCACCGTGCAGACCCACCGTCGCAACCTCATGCGCAAACTGGGCCTGCACCGCACCACCGAACTCATCGCCTACGCCATCACCGCGGGCTTCGTTCCTGCGCCCCCGCGTCCCCCTTCGCCAGGCGAACCGACTTGAACCCGTTTCAAAATATCCCACTTTTTGCCGCCCTCGCCAACGTGCTGGCCTTGCTGGCCTTGGTTGTCGGTCGACCACGGGGAGCGGCCGCGCGATCCATCGGTGTCTTTTGTTTGGGGGTCGCGCTGTGGAACGCCGGAGTGTGGGGCCTCTTCCGCGCCGCCGACCTCACGACCGCCCGCCCTCTGGCCTACCTCACCTGGGCCGCGCTGTTCACCCTGCCGTCCTCGTTCCTGCACCTCGCGGCGCTCACAACGGACTGGCCCGGCTGGCGGCGGCTCATCGTGGCCAACTATGCGGTGAGCGCCATCTGTATCAGTTTATTGGCGACACGCTGGGGGGTGTCGGACCTGCAGCACCGCTTTGGCGCCTGGTTCGCCACTCCCACCCCGTTGGTGCTGTTCTACATCGGCGGTTTCATGCCCGCCAACGTCGGGTTGTCCGGCTGGTTGTTGTGGCGAAAGTTTCGTTCACCCGACCCGCTGCAACGCTCCCGCGCTCGCACCCTGTTTGTTATCGTGATGGCCATGCCCCTCGCCGCCCTCAAGGAGAGTCTGCACCTGGTCGGCATCCTGCCTCCCCCCACCACCAACCTCGGTGCGATGCCCTGGAGCTCCCTGGCGGCCAGCGGCTACGGCATCCTGGCGGCCTACACCGTGCTCAACGACCGGCTGGGCCGCGTGCGCCTCTTCATCGGTCGCCGTCTGGCGGTGGCGCTACGTCTCAGCTTCTTTGCCCTGGTCATGCTGCTCATCCTGCTGGTGAGCGAGACCGCGATGATTCCCGCCTCGTCCGCCGTGCAGAAACTTCTGGCGATCGGTGCGGGACTCATTGCCGCGATCCTGTGCGCCCTGCCGTTTCCGCGCGACCTCGACTCCGCCCTCGATCGTTGGCGGGGCAGGCTGCTGGGCGAAAGCCTCATCTACCGCAACAAACTGCGCGACTTCATCGACCGGGTGCCCTTCATCGACGAGCCCACGAGCTTGGTCGAGGAGACCTGCGACACCCTGGTCCGCGCCTACGGGGTCACCGCCTGCGCGATCTGGCTCACCGACCAAACCGGCCAACGCTGGCAAGAAGGACGCATCGGCGACACCGCCTGGTCGCCGACCGAGGCCCTGCCGGCCTGGGCCGCCCAACAACTCGGCCTGCGGCTGCCCGGGCTCCCGGTCCAACCCGCCGCACCACCCGCCAACGCGCCTGTTCGGGACGCCTTTGTGCGGGTGTTCCCGTTGGGCGAAAAAGAGGGCGCCGCCCGCGGTTTCCTCGCTCTGGGCAAACGGGAATCGTGGCCGTGGACCCAGACCGACTCCGCCCAAGTGCGCGAGCTGTGCCGCCACCTCACCTTTCAGTTCGACCGCATGGCCATCGCTCACACCGAGCAATTGCGCCAGATCAACGCGGCCAAGGACCGGTTCCTCTCCAGCATCAATCACGAAATGCGCAATCCCCTCAACGGCGTGAAGGGCATCGCCTCGATGTTGCGCAGCGAAGCCGGCAGTCCGCGCGCCGAGGCGCTCCTGCGCAACCTCCACGCGTGCATCGACCGCCTGAGCGCGACGATCGAGGAGGTGATGGACTTCGCCAATCTCGACGCCGGCGCCATTCAGCTCGAAGAACAAACGTTCGAACTCGGCGCGTTTCTGCACGACACCGTCGGACTCTACAATTTGCAGCGGGACCAAGTCGCAATCGAGACCATGACGCCGACCCCGCTTTGGCTCATTGGCGATACCGGCAAACTGCGCCAGATTCTCGGCAACTACCTCGACAATGCGCTCAAATACGGGACCGACCAAACCGCGACCCTGCGCGTCAGCCGCCAGCCCGCCGCGGCCGACGAAATTTCCCTGCAATTTGAAGTGGTGAACGCCGGGACCACGCTCACCGACGCCAACATCGAGGCTCTTTTCGAACCCTTCGAGCGGGGGCAGCGGGCGCAGGAAACGCAAGCGCCGGGCCTCGGCATCGGCCTGTCCCTCTGCCGCCGCGTCGGCAACGCCATGGGCGGTCGCACCACCGCCCGCAACGATCAGGGGCAGACCATATTCTCCTTCTCCTGCACCTTTACCCCGAGCTCGCCGGCGGCCCCGGCTCAGCGCCGCCTGCGCACCGAGCCTCCCGTGCATGTGCTCGCCATTGAAGACGAGGACTACAACCGCCTCGCGCTCGGCCACTATCTCCAACAATTGGGGGTTCGCGTCTCGTGGGCCCGCGACGGTGAAAGCGCCCTCACCGAGCTGAACCACACGCCACGCTTCGACGCCGTTTTGATGGACTGGCACCTGCCCGGTCTCTCCGGAGCGGCGCTGCTGGATGCCTTGCGCCAACGCCAAACCGAGCCCGCCGCTCCCGTGATCGTCATCAGCGCCTTTTCGACCGTCGCCAAGCGCGAAGAATGCCTGCGCGCCGGCGCCCAGGCATTTCTGAGCAAGCCGCTCCAACCCCAAGCCCTGCACGATGCCCTCGTCCGCAGTCTCGCTGCGCCCCCCTCGACCACAGAACCCAGCACGACGGCCACCCCCGCCACCTGGGTCATGACCGCCGAGCAACGCCGCGACCTGCACGCCGACGCCCTGCGGGACGTGCGTGAAATCCTCGCGCGATGGGACGACGTGCCCGAGCGAGCCACCTTCCTCGCCCACGCCGCCCGCGGCAAGCTGGCCCTGTTGGGCGAACAGGTGTGGGTGGAGCAACTCGGATTGGTCGAACAACACCTGCTCAGCTCGCCCACCGACCTCGCCCCGGTGCGCGAACTCCTCATCACGTTGCTCCAGGAAGCCGACACCGCCGGGTCTTGAGCGCCGCCCACACGCGGCTAGTTTTAGCCGCGTTCTAAGAACACTCCCGTCGGTTCGTTGTCCTCCTAACGACGCTATGCCCATGAATACCCGCTCCCTTTTGCCAGGCCTGCTCGCGGCCTGCACCTGCAGCCTCGCGCTGCGCGCCCAATCGATCGACTCCACCATCACGGCCGTCACCGTCTACCCCGATCGCGCTCTGGTCACGCGTGCCGCCACGCTCGATCTCCCCGCCGGCGAGTCATCCTTCGTCCTCAGCGGCCTGCCCGCCAACCTCTGGGATGACTCCATCCAGGTGCGCGGCAGCGGGCCCGACGGCACCACCATCCTCGACGTCAATTCGCGCAACCTTTTCCTCGAATCCGAACCCAGCCCGGCAATCGCGCAGCTCGAAGAGAAACTCAAAAGCCTCCGCGACGAAGACCGCGTCCTCGCCGACCAACTCAAGAACATCGACCGCCAGTTCAGCGTGCTCGATCGCATCATCACCGCCAACACCACCGTGCCCACGGAAGGCGCCGCGCCGCAACGCGACCTCGGCGAGTGGCAGGACCTGCTCACCTTCACCGCCGAGAACCAGGCCCGCCTGATCACCACCCAGCGCGAGGTCACCCTCCAGCGTGAGAACCTCGCCCACCGCATCAACGCCGCCCAAGCCCAGCTCAACGAAGCCCGCGGTCGCGTGCCCGGCCGCCGCGCCGTGAAGGAAGTCACCGTGCGCCTCACCTCCCCGACCGCCGGCCGCGGCCAACTCGAGCTCACCTACACCGCTCCCGGCGCCAACTGGAGCCCCGTCTACAACGCCCGCCTCAACTCCACCACCCGCGAGGTGAGTTTCGACTACCAGGCCCAGGTCATCAACCGCACCGGCGAGCCCTGGAACGCCGTCGCCCTCACCCTCTCCACCGCCCGCCCCAGCGCCGGTGGCAGCGCGCCGGAAGCGATGCCATGGATCGTAGCACAGCAGACTTACAGCACGGATGACGCGATGGAGCTTTCCCCGTTCTCCGTCACCCGCGCCGCCCCAGCGGCCGAGCAGGGTTACACTTCAGCAACGACCGTCTCTGGAAGCCGCCTGAAGACCGAGCTGGCCGACATCCGCAACAACCTCGCCACCGTTGAAACCGGCCTCACCGCCGCCACCTTCAAGATCACCGCGCCCGCCACCATCCCGGCCGACGGCACCACCCAAAAGGTCAGCGTCACCACCGTCACCCTGCCGGCCGGCCTGCGCTACGAAACGACGCCCAAATACGTCGCCAACGCCTTCCTCACCGCCACGGTCGAGAACACCACCGACTTCCCGTTGCTCGGGGGCAAACTCGCCGCTTTTGTCGACGGCGCCTTCATCGCCAACAGTTTTCTCGAGCAAACCATGCCCGGCGAGGACTTCGAACTCGCCCTCGGCGTCGACGAGGCCGTCGTCGTCGAACGCACCCTCCTCAACCGCTTTGTCGAAAAGACCGGCTTCACCAACAGCGGCACCCGTGTGACCTACGAGGTGAAACTTGAGCTCACCAACCACAAGACCGTGCCCGTCACCCTGCGCCTCGCCGAACCTCTGCCCGTCAGCCGCCACGAGAAAATCACGGTGAAAATCCTCGCACCCGCCGAACGCGACATCGCCACCGGCGACGACAAGACCAAGGCCTTCCACCGCGACGACGAAGGTATCCTCACCTGGACCGGCTCGCTCGCGCCCGGCGCGAGCCGGAGCCTGACCCTCAAGTTCAGCATCGAACACCCCAACGACCTCGACGTGACGGGTGTGGAGTAAACCGATCTTTCTCCCTCCGCCCTCAGTGCCCGCCCGGCCCCCGCCGCGGCGGGCGTTTGGCGTCACGGCAAGTTAACATCAACGTCACCCACCTTCCTTGCGCTTTCGCAGAACCCGCTTTCGTTCCAACATCCTCCCACCATGAAGCTCCGCCCGTTCTTCATCACCACCCTCTTTCTTACCATGCTCAGTTTTGGCACCGCCGCCCCGCTTGAGGTGGGGGCATCCGCTCCCGCCGTATCCGCCCTCACCGACGAGGGCAACGAACTCAACCTCAGCGAGGTCTACGCGTCTCACGACTACACGCTGGTCTACTTTTACCCCAAGGCCGACACCCCCGGTTGCACCAAGCAGGGCTGCTCGCTGCGCGATGCCTACGAGGAGCTCACCGACAAGGGTGTCGCGGTCATCGGCGTCTCCTACGACACGGTCGAAAAGCAGGCCGCGTTTAAGGAAAAATACCAGTTCCCCTTCACCCTGCTCGCCGACACCGACAAGGCCGTCGCCAAGGCCTTCGGCGCCAATGGCATGATCATGGCCAGCCGCTCCGCCTACCTCGTGCACGACGGCAAAGTCGTCTACGCCGATCACAAGGGCTCCACCACCCAGCAGGCCAACGATATCCTCTCCTTTCTGGCCAAGTAATTGCTACGAAAGCCAGTCCGACCGACGGTCACACAAACTACAGACAAACGAACTAGAAAAAACGCCTCCCGGCTCCCCGGGGGGCGTTTTTTGTGGGAGGCGCGTCATCCGCCGTCGCGCTCGCGCCAAAGCTGTTTGGCAATTCGTTCGGCCACCCCTTGGGAAGCGTCCAGGTTGAGGCTCGTGCGCAAAGCCTCGTGAGCTTGGCGCTCGCGACCGAAGTGCTGATACACCAAGGCCAGGTAAGCGTAGGCAATCGCACGATCAATTGGCTCCGCTTCCTCCGCCGTGAGCGGCAGGAGCAACGGAAGCGCTTCGGTATGTTGCCCATCGAGGACCAGCAAGCTGCCCAGCGTGCCCCGCAACGTCGGAGCCTCCGGACAAAGCGCCACCGCCTCGCGCGCCCAGACCAGCGCTTCCGCGAGAAACTCCAGCCGCCCCTGAATGGCGACCACCGAAGCCATTTGATCCAACAACGCGGCCTCCTCTCCTTTGCTCATCTGAGCCGCCAACCGCACCTGCTTGAGCCCCGCGATCGCAGCCGCGTGCTCGCCCTCAACGAGGTGTTCCAGTGCCTCCTGATAGGTTACTCGCAGATCCTCATCCGCATCGTGTAGCCACGAGGACGCCACCTCGAATTCCCCATCATACCGCTGAATGGATTCGCCGTATACCTGACCCGTTTGCCCGGATTCTTCATGGAGTTTTCCTGACAGGAAATCCCACGCCATTCGCCCATCGCTGCTCCGCTTCACTCCGTCCACGACGTATTCCGAGGGCAAAAGATTCTGCAGCAACATCAGTCCTTGGTAGAACAACAAGAACGATATCGCCGTCTGGGCTTCAACCGAAGCCCACCAGTCCTCGACGGCCCCACGTCCGAAATCCCACCTCAAACGCCAAAGCAGCGCCAGCAAGGCCACGTCGCACAGCGGCCCCGCCAACGCGAAAAGCACACCTCGCCAGCGAAGGCACTTGGCCGAACTCCACGTGGCCAAAAACAAGCCGCCGAAAGGCAGCCAACGGAGGATTAACGCGACGTGACCGAACTTACCTTTCCACGCAATCGGACCGCGCCCCACGTTGAGCTTTAATCCACGAAACCCAACCAGCCACCCGACCAACCAGTGCGCCATTTCGTGGCATGTGATCGCGAACATCGCCCAAATCCAGATCGCGGGAAATATCATCAACTCCATCATCGGTCCGGTCGGCGTCAGCAAGACGACCGATCTTCGCCAGCGCAACACTCTCGATTTTTAATCCCTTGCACCACCTTCGCTGTAGCCGGGGTCGCTGACCCCGGTTCACGATGCGCTCTCATGCCTCGCCGCAAATCCAGCTCCCGCCGTTCCTCCGCCATTCCGGCCCGCTTCCGCCGCACCAGGGCGTTCCTTTATCTGAACGTCCTCATCCTCCTCGGCGGCGGCATCTGGTATTTCCTCCAACCGCCCACCCGCCAGACCGAGGTGCGGCAACTCGTGGGCAATGCCTTCGCCGAGAATAAACGCGTCGAGTTTCTCGATGTCGCCTGGGACATCTACCAGCTCTACTACAGCCCCGACTTCGTCAGCGCGCCGCCCGCGCCCGGCGACCGCACCCACCTCTACGCCGGCGTGCCCGTGCCGGCAGCCGCTCCCGCCCAGGTCACTCGCGTGCTCACCAACACCGGCTACGTCGTCGGCTATGACGACCACGTCGGCGTGCCGCGCTGGGCCGCCTACCGCATCGCCGACATCTCGCCGCTGCCCACCCCGGCCGAGCGTCCCGACCGCTTCGAGGTCGACCGTCGCACCGTCGCTCGCATCGACAGCGATGCGTATACAGGAACCGGATACGACCGTGGCCACCTCGCGCCCAACTACGCCATCGCCACGCGCTACGGTGAACCCGCCCAGCGCGAAACCTTCCTGATGAGCAACATCATGCCCCAGAAGCACAGCCTCAACGCCGGCCTCTGGAAGCAGCTGGAGCTGCAGATCGCCACCGCCTACCCGGCGCGCTTCGGCGAGGTCTGGGTGCTGTGCGGCCCCGTGCTCGGTGACCCGCCGGCGCGCCTCGCCGGCAGCGGCCGTGCCGGCCCGGCCATTCCCGGCTGGTGCTACATGATCCTGGTCGACGAAAGCGACGGCCGCGTGCGCACCCAGGCCTTCCTCTTCCCCGCCGAACCCGCCGATCACGCCCGCCTCGCCGACTTCCTCACCACCATCGACGAAATCGAACAACGCACCGGCCTCGACTTCCTCACCGCCCTCCCCGACGACGCCGAAGCCACCCTCGAATCCAAACGCGCCAGCCGCGTGTGGTGATTCTGATCTAACTACAGATTACACAGAGACCACAGATCCAAAGGCTCTTCAGCGCGTCAGCCATCCGTGCTCATCTGTGTAATCTGTGGTTAAAAACCTTCGCCTGCCTCACAGTTCGTCGTCGTCGACGGCGTGCAGCACCGTGGCGTCTGCGTCGTGGCGCACGCGCTGCAACCAGTCCGCCAAAAGTGGTTCCTTGGCGACCAGGTCCAACGGCAGCGGGGCAGCCAGGAGGTCGATCGCACGCAGCTGGCCATCGGCCGCGCGGACGAGGTTCTTGCTGTGCAGGTCGGCCACCAGCCAGGGGTGGTCGTCGACAAAATACAGCCGCGGGTGGTCGCGGTGCGCGCGCAGGAAGCGCGAGGGCCACGCGATCAATCCGGCCGGTTGCACACCGGAGGTGTCGGCGCCTTCGGACAGCAGCCCGCCAAGTGTCTGTTTGGTCACGAGCACGCCTTCGCGTTTGGTCACGCCGATCACCTCCGTCGGCATGCCGCCAAGCCGCAGGATCAGATCGAACTTCTCCAACATCGCCTGATAGGTGCCGTCGGCCGCTTCGGCGTGCAGGGCCACATCGTCCTCGCGAAAGAACTCGAAGGTCCCGCCGATGTGCCCGTCCTCGCGCGGCATGAAAAACTTGTAGATCGACTGGTCCTCCGCCTCAAAGGCCGTGGCTTCCACGCCGCTGCTGATCGGTCGCAGGCGCGGACTGCATTCGCCCAACAGGTCCTCCACGTCGGGCGGAAACCCGAAGTCCTCCAGCTCAATGAGCGGAAAGGTTTCGCGAAAGGCCCGCGCCGCCGCGTCGAGTTCCCCCCACAGCGGATCCGCCGCCGCCAGCAGACCTATTTCGTCGGGTTCCCAGAGGACGAGGTCATCGTCCGGATACGTTCCGATGCCGACTGCCTGCGCAGCCGCGCGGAAGCGAGCGAGCGCTTCCAGTCTTCGCCGGTGATCGTGTTGAAGCGCGCGCCACGTTGCTTCGTCGGGGAGCCGCCCGCCTTGGATGCAGGTGGGTTTGCCGGTGAAGAGGTCTTGCATGTTTCGTCGCGGCTCATGGTCGGGAGGGAAGGCCGATAACGTCGGGCGACCCGAGGCACAAAGCAAACGGAACTTGCGCCAAGTTCTTCACCCTTGTCCACACGTTGTTCACAACCGCGCCCAACAGAGAGCAACGTGTTAACGATCAAGCCCCGGTCCCTCGCCGCGTTCACCCGATCTTTCTCTTTATTTTTTCTTCTTTCTCTTTCTCCGCGCCGGCCGGAATCCACTCGCCCCGTGGGGAGAAAGATAAAGATAAAGAGAAAGACTAAAGATTTTTCCACCCCATGACCCCATCCCGCTTGCCCCTCTTCGCCGCCGCCACCACGGCCTTCACCCTCACCGCCGCGTTTGTCGCCGCCCACATCGTCAACGAGGAGCCCGGTGCCTATCCGGCCTTCGGCGAGGTCGAGCGCCTCGACGCCGAACTGGATTCCCGCCTCGCACCTGACGCCCACATGGAGCTGCTCTCCACCGGCTTCGAATGGGCCGAAGGTCCGGTCTGGGACGCCGCCAACAGCCGCCTCCTCTTCACCGACGTGCCCGAGAACAAGGCCTACGCCTGGACCGCCGAACAGGGCACCCGCCTCTTCCTGCACCCGTCGGGTTACACGGGCCTCATGAGCGAAGCGCCTTATGAAGAGGGCGCCAACGGCCTCGCGTTCGACGCCGAGGGCCGACTCATGCTTTGCCAGCACGGCAACCGCCAGCTCGCCCGCCTCAACGCCGACGGTCGCACCTTCACCACCCTCGCCGGGCGTTGGGACGGCAAACGCTTCAACAGCCCCAACGACCTCGTGCGCGCCCGCAACGGCGATGTGTTCTTCACCGATCCGCCCTACGGCCTCACCGATCAAAGCGTCGGCAAAGAACTCGACTTCCAAGGCGTCTACCGCCTCCTGCCCAGCGGCCAACTCAAGCTCATCAGCGACCAGATCAGCCGCCCCAATGGTATCGGCCTTTCACCGGATGAGCGCACCCTCTACGTCGGCAGCACCGACTTTCGCGAAGGCTGCATCTTCGCCATCACGCTCGATGCCGACGGCAACGCGGTCGGCGAGCCGCGGGTGTTCTTCAGCGGCAAGGACCTCGCCGCCCAAGGCCGCCGCGGTGGTTTTGACGGCCTCAAGGTCGACGTCGACGGTTACGTCTGGGCCACGGGCCCTGGCGGTCTCGTGATCCTCAATCCACAGGGCAAACTGCTCGGCTCGCTGCTCACCGGCCGCGGCACCGCCAACGTCGCCTTTGGGGGCGAGGACGGCATGACCCTGTTCCTCACCGCCGACGATTCCCTGGTCCGCATCCCGGTCAAAACCACCTGGCTCGGCCGAGGCTGGTAAGGCGCGCCAACGGCGCACCTCCATCATTCTCCTTCCTCTTTATCTTTCGCTTTCCCCCCGCGGGCTGAAACCCATCCGCTCCACGGGGAGAAAGATAAAGAGAAAGACTTAAGATCCGGTTGCCGCCGGGCGGACGGTTTCTACCCCGCCACCTGCTCTTCGCCGTCTTCGTCGTTGCCGTCGCCCTTTTCGGCCTCCGGCAACTTCGAGACGAGGAGCTTGTCGATCTTGTGGCGGTCCATGTCGACCACCTCAAAACGCCAGCCGTCGTGCTCAAAGGCTTCGCCCGTCGTCGGGATGCGGCCAAAGTGCGTCATCACAAAGCCACCGGCCGTCTGATATTCCGCTTCCTCCTCGTGCGGGAATTCGTCGATGCCGGTGATTTCCTTGAGTTCGTCGATATCATAGGTCGCATCGACCAACCACGAACCGTCGGAGCGTTGCTTGGCCTCGGGTTCATCGCGGCGACCGGAATCGGGGATGTCGCCCACGATGGCCTCGAGCACGTCGTAGAGTGAAACGATGCCCGCGACCGAGCCAAACTCATCCGCGACCAGCGCGATATGTTTGCCCGACAACTTGAACTGCTCGAGCAAGGCGCTCGCCGCCATGGTTTCCGGCACCGTGAGCGGCGCCGTCAGCAGGTGGCGGAGCTGCGTCGGCACGCCGAACGCGTTGTTGGCCCAGATCGCCTTGACCGAGACCATGCCGACGACCTGCTCGCGGTTACCTTGCACGACCGGAAAGTGGGAGTGACCGCTGGCCACGACCTTGCGCCAATTCGTTTCGTCGGGCTCGGCGAGATCGAGAAACACCAGCTTGGGCCGCGGCGTCATCAGGTAGGTGACCGGCATCTCGTCGAGCTCGAGCACGCCCGCGACCATGTCGCGCTCGCTCTCGTTGAAGACGCCTTCGGCCATGCCCTGCTCGACCATGATGTTGACCTCTTCTTCGGTCACCGGCGCCTCCTTGGGCGCGCGGTGCAACCCGAAGGGCCGCAGCGCCAGTTCGCTCAGCCAAGTGAGCAGATTGACCGCCGGCGCCACGACGCCCGACAAGCGGCGGATCGGACCGACCAACATCAGCGCGAGCGCCTCGGGCTTCATCAACGCGATGCGTTTCGGCACGAGTTCGCCGAGCACGACCGAAGCGAGGGTGATGATCACAACGACGATGCCGAGGGCGATCGAGTGAGCGAACTCCGCGATTGGCTCGAAGCCGCCCAGCACCATCTCCAGGCGCGTGGTCAGCGCTCCGCCACCAAAGGCACCCGCCAGCACCGCGACCATGGTGATGCCTACCTGCACGGTGGAGAGGAAGCGCGACGGGTTCGAGGCCTCGGCGAGAGCCTGATCGGCCCGTTTGTCGCCGTCCTCGGCCAGTTCCCGTAGGCGGGATTTGCGCGCCGAAATCAGCGCGACCTCCGCCATGGCGAAGATGCCGTTGATCAACAGCAACAGCAGCAGGATCAACAGCTCGTTGGAAATGGAGTTCATCTACTTGGGGCCGGACCTACGCGCATATCGCGTCCCGGCGCAAACCGTTTCGTGGTCGTGCCACGTGCGGAATTTTCATGTCCCGTGCTTCCACTCGGGCTCATCGGCGTCGTAAACCGCCTGGTCAAACTCGCCTTCGCTCTTGGCCACGATGACCGAAACCACCGCGTCTCCCGTCACATTCACCGCCGTGCGCGCCATGTCCAACAGGCGATCGACACCATAGATCACACCGATGGCGGCGACCGGCAGACCCACTTGTTGAAACACCATCGCCAGCATGATGAGGCCCACGCCCGGCACCCCGGCCGTGCCGATTGAAGCAAGCGTGGCGGTGAGGATGACCATGAGGTAACCCTGAATGCCGATGTCGATACCAAGGGCCTGCGAGATGAACACCGTGGCCACGCCCTGCATGATGGCGGTGCCGTCCATGTTGACCGTCGCGCCGAGCGGAATCGTAAACGAGGCAATGGACGGCTTCACGCCCAGATTGTGCTCCGCGTTCTCCAAGCTCACCGGCAGGGTCGCGTTGCTGCTCGCGGTGGAGAAGGCGAAAAGCTGCACCCGCCGCATCATTTTAAAAAATGTGATGACCTTCAGGCCGGTGAAGGTCTTGAGGATCGCCCCGTAGGTCACGAAGGCGTGGATGAGCAGCGCGACGACCACCAAGAGGAAGTATTTCCCCAGCGCCTGAATCGCCGCGAAGCCCTCGAGCGAAAAGGTCTTCGCCACCAAGGCGAACACGCCGAAGGGCGCGAAGAGCATGAGGATCATGACCAGCTTCATCACGATCTCGTTGAGGTCGGTGGCGATCGCCAGAACCCGTTTGCCCGGCTCGCCCGCGAGGCACATCGCGATGCCGAAGAGGATCGCGAACACGATCACTTGGAGCATGTTGCCCTCGGCCATGGACTGGATCGGGTTCTTCGGGAAGATGTTCAGCAAGACCTCGCTCAACGGCGGACTCGCCGACACCGCGAAGCTGCTGTCGTAGTTGAGCTCAAAGCCCGCGCCCGGCTGCACCACCACCGCGAGGCCGATGGCGATCGCGATCGCGACCGCGGTCGTCGTCAGGTAGAAGGCCAGCGTCTTGATGCCGATGCGACCGAGCTTGCGCACATCGTCGAGCGCCGCCGTGCCCGTCATGAGCGAGAACAGGACGAGCGGCACGACCAACATCTGCAGCAGCCGCACGAAGATGCTGCCGATCAGCGGGAAGAAGGTGCCGGCCAGAAACCCGGGCTCGTCCGCCGTGACACCCGCGGTGTTGAGCACCGACCCCAGGACAATGCCCAGCGCCATCGCGATCAGAATGTTGCGGGTGAGGAATCGTTGGGAAAAGAGCGCGGCAATCATGGGGAGGCGGGCACCATCGCCGACCACCCCCGCACCGTCAACGTTCCCCCGCAAACGGCGGCCCGCCCAACTTTTTGCGCTTGGCCACGAAACACTTGCACCCTGCGGTCGTCTCAGTCCTCTCCGCTTCATGACCCGCCGCCCGCGAACACTCCTCAACCTGTGTTCCGCGATGATCGTTTTGCTCATCGTCGGTGGGTGCGGATCGCCGCCCAAACCGACGCCGCCAGGCCCCCAGCCGGTCATTACCGGCAGCGGCACCTACCTCAACGATCAAGTGCGCGTCGTGGCCGAGCTCGGCCCCTTCCGCCTGGTGGATGCGCTGCCCCCGCAGCGCCTTGGGGGCTCGCCGGTGGCGATCGATGAGGAACCGCTCACCGACCGCCGCCCCCGCGCCTACGCCGGACCTGGCTCCCGCAACGCCACCGGGGGTCCGCCCCGCCAGTCTCTCACCGTCACCGTGCGCAACCTCGGCGATCAATCGCTGCGCCTGCGCGTGGCCGAGGTGCGCTGCGTCCTGGGCAACTTCGTGCCGGTGCCCGAGATCTTCACCCTCGAGCCCGGTCAGATTCAGGCCCTCGAACCCATGCGCGCCTCCTACCCCGCGCCCATCGACGAGATCGAGGTCATCGTGCGCCTCCGCACCAACGAGGCCGACGAGGCGCAAACCTTGAAACTCGTGTTGTAAGGCGGCTCAGGCCCTTCGCCCCAAGTGCGCGGCGCACTCCATCTGCGCCCGGATCTCCGGACCGAGCTCCCGCACCACATCCAAAAACGCCCCCAAGGCCGGAGACTCATTGTCGCGCGGCCACGCCATCACCAACGGCACCTCGTCCGAAGCCGGACTCACTTCGCGAAACACCACGCCAGGCGCAAAGCGGCAGGCCACGCATCCCGGCACCAAGCCGATGCCCGCCCCACCCGCCACCAGCGTAAGCACCGTCGTCATGAGGTCCGGCTCATGCTCGATCCGCGGCGCGATTCCTGCCGTCCGACACAGGGCCATGATGGTGTCAAACAGCCCGGGCGCCCCCGCTCGCTCGTAAACCACCAAAGGCTCCGCCCCGAGCTGCTTCACCGGCAGCGTTTTGCCGCGACGGCGAGCCAAGCGATGGTCATCGGGCAACACCGCGATCACGCGATCGGTGTAAACCCGCTCTTCGCTCAACCATATTTTTTCCCCCGCGGGCCCCGTCGGTCGCGTGAACGCCACATCGATTTCGCCATCGACAAACGCCGCCAGTTGCTGCGTCGGCATCATCTCGTGCAGGCAGAGCTCCACATCCGGATATCGCTCGCGAAACACGCGCAGCAAACGCGGCAAAAATGGCGTCACCGCCGGCCCCATGTAACCGAGCACGACCTTGCCCACCTCGCCCCGCGCCGCGCGTTGCGCCGCGCGCACCGCTTCATCGGCCGCCGTCAACAAGCGCTGCACTTCGCGCAGGAACACCCCGCCCGCCGCCGTCAGGCGCACGAGCCGTTTGGTGCGCTGCAGCAGCCGCACGCCCATCTCCTCCTCGAGGTCGCGGATGGTCTGACTCACCGCCGGCTGCGCCACCCGCAATTCCGCCGCCGCGGCGGTGAAATTCAGGTGCCGCGCCACCGCCGCAAAGGTTCGCAGGTGCCTCAGTTCCATGCCGCACCATTGATAAGTAAAACCGATTACTACAAGCGAATCATACGATTTCCGTGATTTCTCAAATTCGGCTATTCTGGGCCCATCGCCAAACCGCCCGACGCGACGCGGCGAATAAAACCAACCTTAACCCACTCAAGAAAACCCGATGAACCAAAACATTGATTCCCTCGCCTCCCTCGAACTTCCGGTGCGCTCGATCGAAGACGCTCCGGCCGAAATTCGCGACACGCTCGTCGCCGTAAAAGGCAAGTTTGGCTTCGTGCCCAACCTGCTCGGCGCCCTCGCCAACGTGCCGGCCAGCGTCCAGGCCTACCTGAGCGCCGCCACCTCGTTTGAGCAGTCCTCTTTCTCGCCCGTCGAGCAGCAGCTCGTGTTGATCGCCGTCTCGGCGGTGAACGAATGCGACTACTGCCTCGCGGCCCACAGCACCGTGGCCAAGGCCATGCTCAAGGCCGATCCCGCCGCCGTCGCCGCCGTGCGCGCCGGCACCACCCTGCCCGATGCGAAACAGAACGCGCTCGTCACACTCACCCGCGAGATCGTGGCCAACCGCGGACACGTTTCGGCCGCCGCCCTCGAGGACTTCCTCGCCCATGGCTACACCCGCGAGCAGGCCGTGGAGATCCTCCTCGGCGTCGCCCAGAAGACCATCAGCAACTTCTTCACGCACCTGTCACCTGTCGAAATCGACCCTGCCTTCCGCGCTGAAGCCGCTGCCTGATCGCGCCCATCCCGGCCACCGCGCGAACGTTTATTGAACCCGCGCGGTGTGCCGGTTCGGGTCCGGCCCGATCCGGTCCGCCGCTTCATCGCAACCTGCACCTTCAACGCATTGTTTGCCATGAATCCGCATCGCTCTTTCCGCCGGCGTTTTGTCGCCTGCCTGCTCTTCATTCTCGCCTCCCTGGCCACCGCGCATGCCGCCGTGCCCGACCGTCCCTCCGCCGAACTGGTGGCCCGCTTTGGTTTCCTCGGCGTGCTCGACGACGAACCGGCCGACCCGCTCGCCGCACTCGAACTCCGCCTCGCGCAAAACTGGCGCGGCATCCACCCGTGGGTGAGCCTCAACCTGACCGATTCGCGCACCTGGTTCGCCGGCGCCGGATTCGTTTATCACACCGCTCTCACCCCGCGCACGCGCCTCTCCGTCGGTTCCGGCCCGTTCTACTACCAACATGAACCCAACCGCGATCTCGGCCTGAAACTCGAGTTCTATTCCTTCCTCGAGCTCACCCGCGAACTGCCGCGTGAACAACGGCTCGGCGTGCGCATCGGCCACCTCTCCAACGCCGGACTCGGACGCCAGAACCCGGGTTCCGAAACCGTCTCCATCGTCTACAGCCGACCCGTCGGCACGATCCGCCGTCTTTTCGCCGGCACCAAGGTTTCACCGCCGCCCGCTGCCAGCACCTGGCGCTAATCCAAAATCACCATTCCAAAATTCGAAATCCAAATGACTCCCACCCTCTACGTGAAAACCGGCTGCCCCTGGTGTGCCGAAGCCCGCCAGGTCCTCGACGCTGCCCGCGTCGTTTATGACGAGCGCAACGTCACCCAATCCGCCGAGGCCTTCGCCGACATGCGACGCCTTTCCGGCCAGACCTACGCCCCGGTGCTCGACTGGAACGGCAAGATCCTGTCCGATTTCGGCGCCGTCGAATTGCTGCCCTTCCTCGTCTCGTGCGGCATCGACGTGCCCGCCCTCGCCTGATTCCCCCGATTGCCATGACTCAACCCGCCACCGACTCCAGCACCACCCGCGAACTCGCGGAGTGTGCCGTCGGTTGGCGGAAGTCGGTGACGCCGGCGCAACTGCGCACCATCGAACAACTCATCGGCTCGCTCGTCGCCAGCGGACTCGCTCGCGACGCCCTCAAAGCCGGTGACGCGGCGCCCGATTTCATCCTGCCCAATTGCGCGGGCGAAGCGGTGCGCCTGCACGGCCTGCTGCAACAGGGTCCGGTGGTCCTGGTGTTCTTCCGGGGCGGCTGGTGCGGTTTTTGCCAAACCTACCTGCGCGGACTCCAAGCGGCCCTGCCAAAAATCGAAGCACGGGGCGCCCGTCTGCTCGCCATCTCACCGCAGTTGCCCGATCCCGCCCTGGCCCAAGAGATCAAACAGGCGCTCACCTTCACTTTGTTGTGCGACGTCGGCCTGAAGGTCAGCACCCGCTTCGGGCTCAGCTACCCGCTGCCTGCCGCCGTGCGGCGCGTCTACGGCCAGTTCGGCATCGATCTGAAATCCGCCAACGGCCCGGACGGCGAGTCCCAGTTGCCCCTCGCCGCGACCTTCGTCATCGCACCCGATCGCACGATCCACACCGCCGCCATCGACGAAAATCCGGCCCAACGCCTCGACCCCGTCGAGATCATCGCCGCGCTCGACGCGTTGCGCTCTCGCTGAATCGCTTTAGCGCAGGACCTCTTTCACTTTGCGGGTCAGCACCAAGGGCGAAAACGGTTTCGCCAGGAACGGCACGTTCTCAAATCCGTGATCTCCATCCTCGGCGAAGGCGCCGCCAAAGCCCGAGGTCAGCAGCACCTTGGTTTCCGGATAGTGCTTGGCCACAAAGGTGCGCAGGGCCATGCCCCCGACTTTGGGCATCATCATATCGGTCACCACCAAATCGAAGCCAACGGAGTTTCGCTCCAACCGCTCGATCGCTTCGCAACCGTTGGCCGTCGATTCGATCTCGTAGCCCGCCTGTTCCAGTGAGCGGGCCACCAGCGCACGAATATGCGGGTCGTCCTCGACCAAAAGGATTCGCCCGGTCCCGCACACCAAGGATTCCGTTTGGGCCACCTCCGTCAAGCTTGCGAGGTCGAGGTGATACCGGGGCAGGTAGCACCGGAAAGTGGTGCCGACATCCACTTCGCTGTAGACGGCGATGACTCCACCGGCGCGCTGCACGATGCCATACACGTTGGCCAACCCCAGTCCGGTCCCGCTGCCCGCGCCCTTGGTGGTGAAAAAGGGCTCAAAAATCCGCTCCCGCACCTCGGCCGTCATTCCGCTCCCGTTGTCGGTCACCGCCACGACCGCGTATTCGCCCGCCGGAATGCGCGAGGTGGAGTCCTGATAACTTTCTTCAAAGGTGATGTTCTGCGTGGCGACCACCACTTCGCCACCTTCGAGCATCGCGTCCCGGGCGTTGACCACCAGGTTCACAATCACCTGCTCGAGCTGCACCCTGTCCATAAAGACTGGATACAACTCCGGCTCCATGCTCAGCGTCACCTGCACGTCAGCCGGCAGCAGCCGCCGCAGCATCTTCATGATCTCGGCGACCACATCGGAAAGGTTGAGCGGTTCCGGATCGTCGTCCGACTTGTGGCTGAAAGCCAACAGTCGCTTGGTCAATCCGCTCGCCCGTCGCACGGCGGTCCGCAGGTCTCGCAACAACTCGCGGCCCGCGTCACTCTCGATGCAGCCCTCAAGCTGCATCATTTCGGTGCTCATGGTCATGATGGAAAGCAGATTGGCGAAGTCGTGGGAAATGCCGCCGGCCAGTTGTCCCACCGCCTCCATCTTTTGCGCCTGATTCAATTGGTTGACCAACTCGCGCTGTTCGGTGACGTCGCGCACCAGCACCAGGGTGGCTTCCTCGCCCAGCCAGCGCACCGGCACCGCGCGCTTTTCCAGGCTGCAGAGCTTGCGACTGCCTTCCGGCACTCGACTCGATTCGATGACCTCGCCGATCTTGAACACAAAGGGCGACGGCGACCCCAGCACGGCCGACGCCGTCCGGTCGCAAAGCTGCAAGGCCCGCGCGGTCGCAAAACTCACCTTCCCCTCCGCGTCGACGACGAGCAGCGCGTCCGGCAGGGCTTCGACGATGCGTTCCATCATCTCGTGCAACCGCCTGCGCTCCGCCACCTCTTGTTCCAAGTCCATCTTCCGCTCCGCCGCGGAGGCCGCCAACGATTCGATGGCGCGGGCCAGGCCCGAGAATTGCGAGGCCCGTTTCACCGGAATCCGCAGCGGCGAATCCGGCTCGTGCGCTTCCACCGCTCCGATGATCGCTTCCAACGGACGCTGCACCGCCCGCCAGAGCAGGCCGGCCACCAGCAGCAGGCCAACCACCAGGACGACCGCAAAGGTCAACACGCCGCCCTGGGTCGCGCTGGAGAGCACCTGCAAGGTGGCGGTGGGCACCCGGGCGACCACGTAGGCCAGCGTTTGCCGGTGCGGTCCCACCCCATGGATCAGCGGCAACATCACCGCCACCGCATCGGCATCTTCATGCACGGGAATGACGTCGCCGGAGGAGGCTTGCCCCACCTGCTGCAACCACGCTGTCCACCCGACGAACTCCTGCGGAGCCGTCCAACCCGCCACGTCGGTGAGGCCATAGCGCTTGGTCTCCTCCGGGTGCAGCAAGAACTGCCCCTGCGCATCAACGACATAAACTGGAACCTGTCCATCTTCGTCGATTTGCATGGCCGCCAGCGCGGCTCGCACATCCACGTTGGCCACCACCACGGCGACCACCGTTTCATCCGCCCGCGTCACCGGCGTGACTGCCCGCAGCACCGGCCGGATAGGGCGCTCGTAGTCGCCGCCCTCCCGGTTAAGTTCGATCGGAGTCACAAGCGTTTCGCCCGGCGGTAGTTGCCTGCCCTGCCGCACGTAGTCGCGCCCTCCTTTGGCCTGCAACTCATCCTCCGGCACCACGCGGGGCGGGTCACCCGGCAGGTTTCGGTCCACCCGCACCCACTCCCGACCTGCCTCGTCCACTCGGATCAAACGCAGTTGCTGCAACTCCGGTCGGGCCGCCACCGCCGCCAAAAAATCCTCCGCCAAACGGGCGCGTTCCGCCGCATTGTCCGCTTCGGCCAAACGCCGCACCGTAGCCGAGTCGCGCGCGGCCTCCACCTGGTAGCTCGCGATTTCTGCCAAACGCAACAGCGCTTCCGATTCCTGAGCCACCTGAGCGCTTACCCGGTGCAGCTCGATTTGCTCAAGTTGCCGGGCAGCTTGAAGATAGATCGTAACGGCGCCGATGACGCACAGCAGCAAACTAGCCGCGAGGAGGGAAAGACTTCGGGGGGAAGAAAGCTTCATGCCTTAGACGAGCGGGGGATTCTAGGGCGGCCGGTGCGGCAAACTGCATCGCGGACATGGTTAACGCAAGATCACCGCGATAAGGGAAAGCCCCCGGGTGAGGTGCCCGACGTTCTGGGATCAGAACAGCGGTGACGGGTATTCGCCGGCGGCGACCAAGTCGCGGAGCAAAGCTTCCACCCGCGGCTTATCCTCGCGGTAGGTCACGCCAAACCAACTCGCTGTCGTCGGGCGCACGCGCACCGAGAGCGCCCGCGAAGATATCTCCGCTGAGACCGATGCCGGCAGATAAAACTCCGCCTTGGGCTCCGTGAGACGCCCGGCAACAAACGCCCGCCATTGCCGATCCAAGGCCGCCCAGAACGTCGGCTGAAACAGCCAGCAGTTCATCGAAACCATCTCTTCGCCGGTGAAGGTCCGGCCAGCCCCAACATCGGCCGCGCGGATGCCGGTGTGCTCGACGACTTCGGTCAGCAGGCCGGCTGTATCCACTTGGCAAACCCCACGCGACACCGCGCCCTGTTCCGACAAGGTGTTGGCCAGCCGATAGCCGACCATCGCATGATCCGCATCCGGCGCCGCCGCGAACCGCGCCAGCTGGGCAAAGGCATCGCGGCCCAGAAAATCGTCGGCATTGATCACCGCAAACGGCACCGCGTCGCCCACCACCGCGCGGGCGCACCACACGGCGTGGCCGGTGCCCCAGGGCTTCTCGCGCCCCTCCGGCACGGCCTGGCCAGCCGGTAGCATGTCCAGCGCCTGAAACGCGTAGTCGACCCGGATACGCCCCGCATATTTCGCGCCGATTTGCTCGCGAAAGGCGCTTTCAAAATCGCGCCGGATCACAAACACCACCCGATCGAAACCCGCCCGCCGGGCATCGAACACCGCGTAATCCAGGATCGTCTCGCCCGCCGGTCCGACCGGGTCGAGTTGCTTGAGCCCGCCGTAGCGGGATCCCATGCCGGCGGCGAGAACGAGCAGCGTTGGTGAGGCCATCGCGCGCGATGCAGACAGACCCGCCAGCCGAACTCCAAGCCAAAATCCGCTCGCGAGTTTCGCACTAAATGGGCCTCCTTATCGCCAATCGCCGCCAACAATGTAATTTTATGCAATTCCTGTTGCGCGGGGTCCTTTCTGCACGCACGTTGGCCCAACCCCTACCCCATGGCTTCCCCAGCATCCCCGCACCTTTCTGTCCGCGAAAAAGTCGGTTACGGTCTCGGCGACACGGCGTCGAACTTCGTCTTCCACACCGTCAACGTCTTCCTGTTCTACTACTATACGGACGTCTTCGGTTTGACCGCCGCCGCGGTGGGCACGCTCTCGCTGGTGGCGCGGGTGTTCGATGCCGTCAGCGACCCGCTCATGGGCGCGATGGCCGACCGCACCACCACCCGCTGGGGCAAATACCGGCCCTACCTCCTGTGGATGGCGATCCCGTTTGGCATTTGCGGTTACCTGCTTTTCGCCGGCCCCGATCTCAGCGCCTCCGGCAAACTGACCTACGCCTACATCACCTACATCGCGATGATGCTCATCTACACCGCGATCAACATTCCTTATTCGGCGCTCCTGGGGGTGATTTCACCGTCGTCGGTCCAACGCACCTCGCTGTCGACCTACCGCTTCGTCTGCGCCTTTGCCGGACAGTTGCTCATTGTCGCGTTGGCGCGGCCCCTGATCGCTCACTTTGGCGAGGGCAATGAGGCCGCCGGATTTCAGGTCACCATGGCCATCTTCGCGGTCGTGGCGGTGGGACTGTTCCTCCTGACCTTCTATACCACCCGCGAACGCGTCCAGCCCCCGGTCACCCAGCAGTCCGACTTGAAGGCCGAACTGCGTCTCCTGCTGCGCAACACCCCGTGGAAAGTGATGTCGATCTCCGGCATCCTCATCCTCGCCAACGTCGCGGTGAAGGGGGCGGTCACGGTGCACTTTTTTAAATACGTCGTGCAGGATACCGGCGCGCCGTATCTTTTCGGCGCCGACCTCACCACCGTGTTCATGACCACCGGCACGATCGCCATGATCGCCGGCGTCGCCTGCACCCCGTGGTTTGCCAAACTCGCCGGTAAACGCGAACTCATGATCTGGTTGTCGCTCGGCAATGCGATCGGCGTCGCAGCCCTGTTCTTCGTGCCGCCCGACGCAGCCAACCTCATGGTGTGGATCAACGTGATCTCCACCTTCCTCGTCGGCCCGACGCCCGCGCTGGTCTGGGCGATGTTTGCCGAAGCGGCCGACTACAACATGTGGAAGCTCGGTCGGCGCATGACCGCCCTCACCTTCTCTTCGATCCAATTCGCCCAAAAGATGGGCCTCGCGCTCGGTTCCTTCATTCCCGGCGTCGTGCTCACGGCCTACGGCTTCACGGCCAACACCGACCAGACGCCGGACAGCCTGTTCGGCATCCGCCTGCTCTTCACTTTCATTCCGGCCGCCTTCGCCGCCGCCAGCGTGGTGGTGATCTGGTTCTACCCGCTGCGGGAAGCCGACGTGCAGGAGATGGAACGCGACCTCGCCGCGCAGGCCGACGCCCAGCAGGGCTAGGTTTACAGGAGAGAACAGAGGGCAACAGAGCCACTCCGCCGCAGTGATTTCACAGAAGGTAACGAAGAGAACGAAGGGCTTGGAACCTTACCTTTGTTCTCTTCGTTACCTCCTGTAAAACGTTCCAGGCTGACGGCTCTTTTCCTCTCTGTTTCCTCCGGTAAGAAAAAACTCAGCGCTTGGCCTTCGCCTTTTTCGGTCTGGCCGCGGTTTCGCCTTTGCGCAGGTCGCAGTTGAGCAGGATGTGCTGCTCCGAATCGAAACGCTTTTGGATGAGGTCGAGCAGCCGCTTGCCGCCCGTCACCCCGATCTGGTGAAAGGGGATCTCCACCGTCGTGAGCCGCGGCGCGCCGCGAGGCGGCGCGAGACCGTCGAAGCCCACGACCGACACATCCTCCGGCACCTTGACGCCCGCTTCGCGCAAATCGAGGAGCAGGTCAAAGGCCTGGTGATCCGCCGCGCAGATCCAGGCGGTCGTGCCGGCCTTGATCCGCTCTCGCACCCGGGCATGGGCAGCGGGGAGCTCCAGCACTTCGCGGGGGCTCACATTGATCGTGTCGGCCGGATCGATCTCCAGGCCGCGCGCGGTCATCATCTCCACAAAGGCGCCGTAGCGCCGCAGCGCCCAACTCGCCTCGACCGGATAACGCCAGGTGAAGAAACCGATCCGCTCGTGTCCCTGCGCCGAGAGATGCTCGACCAAACGCTCGATGCCGCGGTGATGATCCACATCCACACAATCGAGCGGGGTGCGGCCGTATTGCTCCACCAGTGAAACCACCGGGAACGTGGCCTTCAGCTCATCGACGATGCTCTGCGGGAACGGGTAAATGAGCACAACGCCATCCCACAGTTTGCGACCTTCCGAGACGATCTTCTCGTAGGACGGACCATCGATGTGCAGGTCCTCGGGGCGCACGAAGTGCAGGTCGAGCCGCACGTTCTGCACCCGCGCCACCTCCGAAAGGCCATTGAGCAGCTCCTGCCCCGGGTTGGCGTAGCCGGTGCGATCAAAGTTCGGCATGTCCACACACACCAACACGCCAAATGCCAGGGCGGTCCGCCCGCGTTGGTGCACCGCCGGCTCGCGCTTCTCGGCGTGGGTGTAGCCCATGCGCGAGGCCAAAGCGAAGACCTTGGCGCGCGTCTTCGGATTGATGCCGGGGTGATTGGTGAAACAACGCGAAACCGTCGCACGCGAGATTCCCAGTTCCTTGGCGATAAGTTGCTGGTTGATTTTGGCCATGGGCGATGTGTTGAAAGCAGGAAACCGGCCCACGCGCCGCAGGCGCCGGACCGACTCGGCAGATTGAGCGCTGTTGCACGCAATCACAATGCAATCTTTTATGCAATTTTATGCATCAATTGCGCTTGCCTCGAGGGCGGGGGTTTCGTTTTCATCGTTGCATGAACCGTTTGGGACTAGGTTGCGCCCTTAGCCTTGCTTCCCTGCCTCTACCCCTTGGCGCCGAAGCTTCCCGAGTCACCTTGGAGCGCGACGCCGCCGGCGAGTGGCAGCTGCTGCGCAATGGCGAGCCCTACACCATCCGCGGCGCCGGCGGCTACCGCCACCTGGAGCTCCTGCGGGCGGCCGGGGGCAATACCCTGCGCACGTGGGGCGTTGAGCAACTGGGTGCCGATGCATCCGGCGAGCCCCTGCTCGACCGCGCCGCCCGCCAGGGCCTGTGCGTGCTGGTCGGCATCTGGATCAACCACCCGCGTCATGGTCACGACTACGGCGACAAAGCCATGTTGCTCGCCCAACGCGAACGGGTGCGGGAGACCGTCCGCCGCTACAAGGACCATCCCGCCGTGCTGATGTGGGGTTTGGGCAACGAGATGGAGGAGGACGGCAGTGACCCGCGCATCTGGCGCGAGCTCGACGTCCTGGCTCGCATCATCAAGGAGGAAGATCCGAACCACCCGGTCTGCACCGTGCTCGCCGGCACCTACAACGACAAGGTGCGCTCGATGCAGGAGCACTACACTTCGCTGGATCTGCTCGGCATCAACATTTACGGCGGCGCCGAGAAACTGGATGAGGCCCTGACCCAACAAGGCTGGGACGGCCCCTACATCGTCACCGAATTTGGTCCGGTGGGTCATTGGGAAATCGAAGCCACCACCTGGGAAGCGCCGATCGAGCCCTCCCCCGCCGCCAAGGCCGCCACCTACTTCGACGCGCACACCGCCATGATGGGGGCGCCGCGCGGACTTTGCCTGGGCACCTTTTGTTTCCTCTGGGGCCAGAAGCAGGAAACCACCGCGACGTGGTTCAGCATGTTTTTGGAGAGCGGCGAGAAGACCCCGTCGGTCGACGCCATGGTGCGCGCCTGGACCGGTCAGGCACCCGCTCGCCCCAGCCCGGTGATCCACACCCTGCAGTCGGATCTCGCCGGTGAGCGTGTATCCGCCGGTTCGTTACACGCAATCGTGGCCGACGTCGCTGCCCCGGAAGACGCCGAACTGACCTTTGCCTGGAAAGTCCTCGCGGAGACGCACGACCGTAAGTTCGGCGGCGACCGCGAGGAGAAGCCACCGCTGATTGAAGGATGCGTGGTCGAGGACCACGGCGCCCGCGCGATCATCAAAGCGCCGAGCCACTCCGGCGCCTACCGCGTGTTCCTGACCGTCACCGACGGCCACGGCGGCGGCTCAACGCACAACGTGCCATTCTACGTCGAATAGGTCGGCGACATGGAACGTTACCATGGCCCAGGCTTCCAGCCTCGGCCCGCGCCCTGCGTCCGCCAGCGCCAAAATGGTTAGCGTCAACGGGGCCGACGATCTGCCCTGCAACAAAAACGCCCGCCTCGGCGGACCGAGGCGGGCGGGGTTCAAGTGGTGCTGACCGCGGTCGCGAGGCGGCCGCTTAGAACACAATACCAAACTCGAGGCGGGCCGACATGCCGGGCGCAAAACCAAGACCGTATTGATCGGTGTCGTCCAAAACGTTGCTCACGTTCAGCTGCAGGTGGGCGTCATGCTCCTGCAGGCGGAAGTGGTAGCGAGCCATCGCGTCGAGACTGAAGCGCGGTTCCGTGTAGAGCGCGATCGGATTGCCATTGGCGTCAACCTGCAACTGACCCGAACCATCGGTGCGGGCGCTGATGAACTCGCGCTCCGATTCCCACTGGCCACCGAGACCGAGCACCAGGCCACCCAACGCGCCGTCTTCAGCGAAGTTGTAAGTGCCCCAGAACGACGCGGCGTGCTTCGGCGTGTCGTCATCCGAACCCTTGCCAAGATAACCGGCGCCAGTCCAGGTGGAGGTATCAGTCGGATCGCCGTAGGCTTCGTTGAGCGGGAAACCACTCAGGCCCCAGCTGCCATCGGGGAAGAACCAGTTGGCCCAACGGTCCTCCGGGTAGGGGTAGGTCGGGAACTTGCCCACATTGACCGTGCGGCGCTCGAGGCGGGAGTAGGTCATGAACAACTGCATGCGGTCGTTCGGCGTCCACAGAATCTGAGCATCCCACCCCTTGGACTCGTCGTCACCGCTGGTGTAGGCCTGATAGGTGCCGCGGTCTGGAGAAGCGCGGTCCATGGTCGCGATGTTTACGTTGGGATCGGAGATGTCGAAGAACCAGCCCGGCCAGCCCTGGCCTGCCGCGACATTGGCGTAGACCTTGTCCATGTAGGCGGCACCGGCGGCGGTGGAAGCGTTAAGATACCATTTGCCATCCTGTTGGTAGGCGGCACCGGCGTCCTTGGCCGCCTGCCACTCGACGATGGCGTTTTGCTGCGCGGCAGACCAGTCGGCGTTGCCGGGTTCCGGGTTGGCGCCCTGCACGAGGTAGGTGATGGGCTTGCTGGGATCGAACTGCTGCTTGGCCGGCGCCGGGGCCCACCAGTAGAAGTAAGGCGTGCCGGTGCGCTCGATTTTGAAGCTGGAGATCGTCCCGGACAGCTTGCCGTTGAAGAGGTCGACCTTCACGCCGAACTCGTTGCTCTTCGCCACGGTGGCGTCGATCGGACGACCGTAACCGTCACGCAATCCCTCGAAGTTAGGGACGAGACCCTCGGCCGAAAGGGCGAAGACCGACAGCTCGTCCGTGAGCTTGATGCTCACGCCGTATTGCCCGGTGTCCTTGGTCTGCGGATCGCGATCGACGTCGGAGGAGGCTGCCGGGTTGAGCGCGTCGATCCGCACAACGTGGTTGTCATTTCGATCTCGCCGACGGCCGGCCACAATCGTGACCCGATCGTCGAGCCAGGTGCCTTGGTAGACCGCGTAGGTGCCTTGGTTCCAGGCTTCGTTGCGCTCGTTGGCGATGCGAGCCATCGGCGCGTCAACCGAGCCGTCACCCTGCGTGCCGAAACGAATGTAAGAGGTGTCGGCCGGGTTCTTGTAGTTGTTGGTTCCCGGCAACGTGCGATCGGTGCGAACCTTCTTGTCGGAGTATTCCTCGGAGCGACCGATGAGGAAGTTGTGTTCCATGCCGAGCCACTTGCGGTCACCAAAGGTCTCGAACTTGTAATTCAATTCGGCGCGCACCTGCTCGCGGTTGGTCTTCTCGTAGAAATCGGTCCAATTGTATTGGAAAGTCACATCATCAAGATTGCCTGCCGAAAAAGCGGCATCCTCGGGGGTGAGCGGGGCGACGGTGACCGAACCTCGCTGGGAAGCCGGACCGACGCCCACCTGCAACGCTCCGCCGACATCGAGACCGGCAAAGCGGGCCATGGACTGGTTGTATCCGGCCAACAGATACAAATTGTCAGTGATCTTCTGCTCGAGCTTCAGCAGCATGTTATAGGACTTGGTGTCGAGCCCGGTGTCAGGGCCCGACCAACGAAAGGTGCGACGGTCCTTGCCCGGAAACTCCAGGAAGCCGGCGCGCTCAAGGCGGTCCTGCTGGTCGGCCGGCACATCGGCCCGGGCGCGCACACTCTGAAAACCGGTGCCACTGCGCTCATCCTCGCCGTATTCGGCGTCGAAGGTGATGGTCGTGCCATCGAAAGGCTGGTAGACCGCCACCGGAGCGACGAAAAAGTGTTCAGCTTCGAACAGCTCGGTGTGATCACCCGCCTGCTGGGCCGAGGCACTCAGGCGCAGGCCCAACTCCGGCATATCGTCAAAGGTCTGGTTCACATCGAAGGCGCCGCGCACATAACCGTCCGTGCCGAGACCGAAGGTGAGCTCGGTGCGATCTTCCTCGAGCGGGCGCTTGGGCAGGTAGTTCACGATGCCGCCGAAGTTGCCGATGCCGTAGAGCAGGGCAGCCGGACCGCGGATTACTTCGATACGACCGATATTGGCCGAATCTGTCGCATGCTGGCGGCGGAAACCATCGCGCAGGACAGAGTCGGTGATGAAGCCCCGCAACTTCACCGTCGTCTGGGTCTTGGCAGCCGTGGCGCCTTCGGAGTTATGGACCCCGCCAGCATTCACGAAGGTGTTGCCCTGTCCCGCGTCGTTTTGGGAGTTCAGGATCACGCCAGCGCTGTATTTGAGGGATTCGCGCAGGTCGTCAGCACCGACATCCTGCAGGAATTCCTCGGTGATCACCTCGATCGGCATGGGGATGTCCTTGATCGCAGTGTTGAGACGCGAACCAGAGATGGAGTTGGTCGCGCGGTAGCCCTTGTCAGCGGTGGTATCGACCGTGAAGGGGGACAGCTCGACGACGTCTTCGTCGACCGGATCGTCCGTCGACGGGGCAACCTGGGCTAGGAGCCCGGGTGCGAGGATGGCGCCGGTCAATGCAAAGACGCGACGGCAGAGGGAAGGGTAGGTCATGGCTCGTGTAGGGTTTGAGGGGCGTCGCTCAGGGGTAGAAACGGGGACGAGGCGACGATTTCATTGCATAAATGTGCATTACTTGTGCATCGTCAATGCAATTTTATGCACATAATGTAGCCGAGCGGGCCTATCTAGGCTTCGCCAGCGAGTCCGCTCGCGGAAAAACGGCGCAAAACTCCCGTCGCCGGCCGCCCATTTTTTGGCGTAAATTTCCGCCGTGGACCAAAGAAGGGCTGGCATCCTGCTTGGGGTTAATTCCCGCGGGGCCAATCCACGCCGTTCTTCCCCGGAAACCACTCGATTCCTGCTGTGAACCGTTAACTCTCAAAGTCGTTTGCACCCCACCGTCTCTCGTCTGACTTTCAGCCCACCTATGCCCACCCACACGACCCGGCACATCCTGCCCTTTATTGCCCTTTCCGCTTTCGCGCTGCTCTCGGCGGGCTGCGAAACGGTCGCGCCGACCTCGGCCTCGACCGCCGCCTCATCGCCGGCGAAGGCTGAAACGTCGGAAGCGGCCGCCAATGCCTTTCCGCGCGAGTCGATGAAACAACTCCGGGTCGGCATGGCCAAGGCCACCGTCATCGAACTCGTCGGGCAGCCCAGCGAGGTCAAAACCTCCACGACTGCAACCGGCCCCGCCGAAACGTGGATCTATGTGAATTGGCTGCCGCCGGTCTACCGGGAGGTCGCCGTCGAATTGGAGGAGGTCGCCTACACCGATCCGATCACGGGCATCACGCGCACCATCCTCGATCCGCGCCAGCAGATGGAGCGCATTACCCGCAAGGAATACTTTGAGCTCACCTTCGATGCCAACAACCAGATCGTGGACCTCGACTACGACCTGCAGCAGACGCGCGAAATCTAAACCCCTGTTCAACATGACCCACCGCCGCCTCCGCCGATTGATTGCCTGCCTCCTGCCTTGGTGCCTCCTCGGGTTGGGCGGGTGCGCCACCGGCGGTGCAAACGGCGAAGCATCGGCCCAACCCGCGTCCGCGGCGCGGAAGGACGTGGGCTTCGACACCGAAGCGCGGGTGTTCCGCGCCCAGCTCCTGCGCCTCGGCATGCACAAACCGCAGGTCTTGGACTGGCTCGGCGAACCCAAGGAGAGCGATCCCGCCACCAACGCCAACGGCATGCGCGAAACCTGGGTCTACGAGGTCATCCACGCGCCCGCCTACAAAACCGTGGTGGCGGAGATGACTGAAGTGCCCTACGTCGATCCCTTCACCGGCATCATGCGCATGATTGAAGAACCGGTGATCAACCAACAGCGTATCCAGCGTTTTGAGACGATCACGCTCACGTTCCGCGGTCCGCGCGTGATCGACATCGAACGCCAGGTCGAGGACCGCTCGGAGTTCCGCAACTGAGTTTCCCGGCGGGCGGCGGACGAGGTTAACATTGTGCCCGCCGCCACCTGCGGGCAGGCTGTGCGCAACTCGCCCGCGGCATGACGCGACCTCCTACCCCAGTCATCCTCGCCCCCGGCACCCTGCCCCCCACGTGGGATCGGCCCGGCATTTTTGTCGCCAATCTCCTCAGTCTCTTTTTTGGCAACGAAGCCCAAACCGCCGCGCTGCGCGAGACGGTGGGTCGCCTCGAAACCTATGGCGGGCGCCTCCTCCCCATCATGGGCCTGCTCTATCGCGGCGACACCCCCAACACCGTCATCCTCGAAAACGCCCCCCAACCCCTCCTGTTGCGCTATTTCGCCGAGGAACTCGGCCTCGCCCTGCCCCACATTCACGTCCTGTCGCACGACGATCTGCTGGCCGCGTCCCGCGATCAGGAAAATGACGCCATCTCCCGGGTGCTCGAACACCTGGGCCACGTGCCGCAGGCATGGTTGGACGGTTTCGTGACCGACGCGGCCCTCGCCGCCTTCGCGCGACGCTCGGGTCATGCGACGCTCAACCACCCGCGCAGCAGTTACGAGGGCAACCACAAGCGCCTGCTCCACGAACACCTCGTCGCGCTTGGCCTGCCGGTCTTCACCACCCACCTCGTCGAGGACCGCGCCGCGCTGCCCGCCGCCCTGCGCCATCTCGCCGCCGCCGGCTTCGCCCGCGCCGCGCTCAAATCCCCCATCGGCGCCTCCGGCATCGGCCTCTGGCAATTTGCCACCGACGCCCCCCAGCCCCACCCGCCTGCCTACGCCTTCGCCAACGGCCCCTGCCTGCTGCAAGGTTGGCTCGACGCCAACGCCGACGACACGATCGTCTGCACCCGCTCGCCCAGCGCGCAGCTCATGCTGCACCCCGACGCGGTGCACGTCTTCGACCTGACCGATCAGATCCTCAGCCACGAAAGCGTTCACCAAGGCAACGCCGCCCCGCCCCCGTGGCTCGTCGCCGATGAAGCCGCCCGCGGTGAACTCTTCCGCCAGACTTCCCTCGTCGCCCGCTGGTTGCACGACCGGGGTTATCGTGGCACCGCCAGCATCGATTTTCACGTCACCGAAAACGCCGCCGGCGAACGCACCATCCGGGTCTGCGAGGTCAACGCCCGCGTCACCGGCGCCACCTACCCCGCTCTGCTCGCGCGCCACTTCAACCCGACCGGCGCCTGGCTCATGCGCAACGTCCGCTTCGACCCCGCGCCTCCCCCGGCCACCATCCTCGACACCCTTCGCCGCCACGGCCTGCTTTTTCAACCCGGCCAGGAACGCGGTCTCCTGCCGATCAACTTCAACCCCGCGCCCACCGGTGGCATCGCCAAAGGCCAGTTCCTCTGCCTCGCGCCGGATCTCGCCACCGCCAGCCGACTCCTCGACGCCGTGCACCAACACCTGCCGGTCGCCGACGCTTTCGACCGTGACTGAACCCAACGCCCATACCCGCCTGCGCGATCGACTCGTCGCCCTCACCCGCGACCTCGTGCTCATTCCCAGCACCGAGCAGGACGCCGCGGCGCGCCGCCAGTGCTACGAGTTTGTGCGCAACCACGTCGAAGGTTTTCCCAGTGTCACCTTGCACGACATCGAAGACGACGGTGTTGCCTCGCTCCTCGCGCTGCCCACCGCGCACCCCCACCCCGACGTCCTCCTCGTGGCCCACCTCGACGTCGTCGCGCACGCCGACCCCGCCGTCTACCGCACCACCCTGCGGGACGGCCGCATCATCGGTCCGGGCGCCGGCGACATGAAGGGCGCCCTCGCCATCCTCATGGTGCTCTTCCGGCGCTTTCATCGCGCCCATCCCGGCGTGAGCCTCGGCCTCGCCGTCACCACCGACGAGGAGACCGGCGGCGAACACGGCGTCGGCCACCTCGTGCAAACGCGTGGCCTGCGCTGCGGACTCGCCATCGTCCCCGACGGCGGCGCGCTCAACCGACTCACCATTGAGGAAAAAGGCATCCTCCACCTGCGCGTGCAAACCACCGGCCGCAGCGCCCACGCCGCCCGCCCTTGGCTGGGGGACAATCCGCTCGCTCGCCTCATCACCGCCCTCCATCGCCTCGAGACTCACTTCGCCACCTGGCGCACCGACCAACACCACTGGTTCCCCACCTGCGCGGTCACGACCATCGGCACCGAGAACCACACCATCAACCGCCTCCCCGCCGAAGCCCACGCCACCCTCGACGTGCGTTTCCCGCCCCCCCACACCTCCGCCTCGATGCTCGCGACCGTGCGCGAAACGCTCGGACCCGATCTCACCGTGACCCTCGTCGTCGGCGCCGAACCCACCCACCTCTCGCCCGACCCCCGCTTCGCAGAAATCACCACCGCCATCACCGGCGAACCGACCCAACTCGTGCGTGAATCCGGCGGCAGCGACGCCCGCTTTTTTCACCCGCACGGCATCCCGGTCCTACTCTCCCGCCCCACCGTCGGCAACCTCCACGCGCCCGACGAATGGATCGATATCGAATCGATGCTGAGCTACTATCGCATCTGCGAAACCTACCTCGCCGAACGCTTCGGCGTCACCCTGCCGGCCGAGCCGTGAGTTGGGCTCACTCCACTTTGGCTGACAGCAACTCCATCGTCATCGCGACCTCCCCGTCGATGGTCTGCACCATCTTGACCGGCGGCCCGGGCAACTCCTTCGCGAACCAAAACTGCGACACCACCGTTCGCGGTTCACCGCCTTCGACCGGCACCGCGCCACGGACCGTGTAGCGCCAGCAATCGAACGCACCGGCAGCGACCTCCACCGCCGCCGTTTCCACAGTCGTGCGCTCCGTCGGAAACGAGGCATGCGCTTGCAACTCCGCCCACGGCGCCTCGCCCGTTTGCACTTCCCCCATCAGCTCGCCCTCCGCCGTGGCCGTGTAGTAACGAAACCGCGCCATCGTTTCATCGCCACCGTGGAACGCGTTCACGCTCTGCACCGGCGGCCGGCCCGACGTCTCGATCAGATGCCGCGTGGTGTAACCCTCCGGCGACGCCCCCCGAATCTGCTCCGCGCTGAAGGGCGTCGGCAGGTGATCCTCCCGGAGCTGATTTTCCGCCGGCGGCGTCTCCGCCGCCGCAACCATGCCCACCAGCCAAGCCATCACCAGACCACTGCAAACGAGGACGCGTTTCATGGACCCATCCCACCGCACGCGGGCATCATCGCCAGCTTGAATCCCCGGGTGGACCAATTTTGGGACCCGGTCAAACCGGTCTCAAATGCCGATCCCCTCCGTTTCCACCCAACGGTCTCTCACGGCCAAGGCCGTCGCCCCGTTCCGATTACAAACTGACTCACGGTTTACGGCATGAACTTAGTTTACATCATAAACCTTTAGGTTCATGACATAAACCATGACCTCACAAAGTTCCCTCGAATCGGGTCTCTTCGCCTCGTATTGGGACGATGGCCTGTTGGACCTCTTGATCGGTTGTGCCGTGCTCACGGCCGGCCTCGCCTGGGTGGGTTTTGGCGCCTTGGCGGTTCTCCACGTGCCGATTTGGATCACCCTCTGGGCGCCACTCCGACGCACTTGGGTGGAGCCGCACGCCGGCTTCGTTCGCTTCAGTCAGGCTCGGCAGCAGCGCAACACCACCAGCCTCGCGCTCACGCTGGCGCTCGGCTGCGGGGTGCTCGCCTTGCTCGGCTTGGTGATCTTCAAAACCGGCCAGGCCGCCCCTGCCGCTGCGGGTGGCCACCCATGGGCAGCCGGACTTCCCGCGCTCATTATCGCGGTCGGCCTCGCCCTCGCCAGTGCACTCACCGGCGCGCGCCGCTTTCTGCTGTATGCGCCGCTGCTCCTCTTGTGCGCCGTTGCCGTCGTCCTCGCGGGCCGGGATCCGGATGTCTCGCTTATCGCCGGCGGCTTGGGTGTCCTGATCAGCGGCGCGGTGCAGTTCAACCGCTTCCGCCGCGACAGCCGCGCCTTTGCCGAACCTTCATCGTCCTGACCCATGGCGTCCGTTCCCTCCCTGCCCGACATCGACGGCTTCATCCACGAGCCCGCGCGCCTGCGCGTGCTCGCCCTTCTGGCCATGGTCGAAGAAGCGGATTTTATGTTCATTCTGCGCGCCACCGGACTCAGCCGCGGCAACCTTTCTGTGCAAATGACCAAGCTCGAAACGGCCGGCCTCGTGGAGCTCGACCGCCAACTCGACGGCGCCCGCGCCCGCACCAGCTATCGTCTCGCCTCCACCGCCGGCCCGACCTTGCGCGCCTACAAGCAGACCCTGGGCGCCATCCTCTCGACCCTGCCCGGTTGAAGCGCGACGGACTCCGGCTCGACGTCCTGATCGAAGCTCGATTCCGCTGAACGGTCAGCCCGCCGCGCCCACCGACCCTTTGCCCCCGCGCCGTCGGCCGTATTGGCTGGACGTTCCATGAAACTGCGACAACTCGGCCAATCCGACCTGCACCTCACCCCCATCGGCTTCGGCGCCTGGGCCGCCGGCGGCCCTTGGAAATTCGGCTGGTCCACCCAAAACGACGGCGACTCGGTCGCCGCCATTCTGCGGGCCCTCGAACTCGGTATCAACTGGATCGATACAGCGGCGATCTACGGCCTCGGCCACTCCGAGGAGGTGGTCGCCCGCGCGCTGGCGGAGTGGTCGGGCGAGCGTCCCTTGGTCTTCACCAAATGCTCGATGGTCTGGAACGAAGCCGGCGAGATCGACTACCGCTACACCGAGGCTTCCATCCGCGCCGAGGTCGAGGCCAGCCTGCGCCGCCTCAGGACCGACGTCATCGACCTCTACCAGATGCACTGGCCCGACGATGAGCTCGGCCCCACCCTCGAAGGCTGGGCCGCCATGGCCAAGCTCCAGGCCGAGGGCAAGGTGCGCCACATCGGCGTTTCCAACTTCAACGTCGAGGAACTCACCGCCGCCGCCGCCATCGCGCCGATCACGTCCCTCCAGCCGCCCTACTCGCTGCTCAACCGCGGCATCGAGGCGGAGGTGTTGCCCCATTGCGAAGCCCACGGCATCGGCGTGATCAACTACTCGCCCATGGGCTCCGGCCTCTTCACCGGCGCCATGACCCGCGAACGCATCGCGCAACTCCCCGCCGACGACTGGCGCCGCAACAACCCCAATTTCCAGGAGCCGAAACTCACCACCCACCTCGCCATCGCCGAACGCCTGCGCACCATCGGCGCAAAGCACGGGGTCTCGGCTGGTGTCGTGGCCATCGCTTGGACCCGCCGTCTGCCCGCCGTCACCGCCGCCATCGTCGGCGCCCGTTCCGCCGCCCAAGTGGAGGGCACGGCCCCGGCACTCGACTTCACACTCACGGCCGACGAGATTGCCTACATCGAAGCCGGCACCTGACCCCGCCGCCCCGCTCCTCTTTCCCTTTCACTCCCCACCTTCACTCCTCTCATGTAACGCGTTCTCGTCACCGGCGGTGCCGGCAAAGCCGGCCACTGGATTCTCAAACACTTCCTCGAACAGGGCTACAAAGTCACCAACGTCGACACCCGCCCACCCGCACCCGAGTTGGATTGCCACCACCTCACCGCCGATCTCACCGACCTGGGCCAGACCATCGACGCCCTCGGCCCGCACAGCACTGGCGACCGCACGCCCTACGACGGCGTCGTCCACATGGCCGCCATCCCGCGCCCGCAGATGCACGCCAACGCCGAGGTCTGGCGCATCAACACCAACACCACCTACAACGTCCTCGAGGCCTGCGGACTGCTCGGCATCAAGAAGGCCGTCATCGCCTCCTCCGAGTCGTCCTACGGCATCTGCTTCGCCAACGAATTCTTCGCGCCCGACTACCTGCCGATGGACGAGGCCCACCCGCAGTATCCGGAAGACACCTACGGCCTCACCAAGGTCGTCAACGAGGCCACGGCTGACATGTTTCACCGCCGCGACGGCACCCAGATCCTGTCTTTCCGAATCGGCAACGTCGTCTGTCCCGAGGACTACGCCGCGATCAAGGCCCGCGCCGCCGACCACCCCGAAGACCGCCTCCGCATTCTTTGGTCCTACATCGATTCCCGCGATCTGGGCCAAGCCTGTCGCCTCGGCATCGAGAAGGATGGGCTCGGCAGCCAACCCATCATCATCGCCTCCGACAACACTTCATCGCCCATCCCGTCCGCCGAACTCATCCGGCGGTTCCTGCCGGGCGTGACCGACCTTCGTCGCGACTACACCGCCCACGAGGCCTTCATCTCCAACCAGCGCCTCAAGGACCTGCTCGGCTGGAAGCAGGAACACTGGTTCTGAACCACGTGGAGTCGAGGCGCCAGCGCCGGCGCGCCGCGCGAACCCGCCGAGGGCGAATGAGCCACGGTCAGGATTCGTGATTTCGACGCGCTTTGCGCCGCGCGCGGGCTTCCCGTTCTCGCTTCCGATCCAAAATTGTAGGATCATGCTGCCGCTTCACCGCCCACACCAATAGAGTCATCACAAGGACCGTGGGGAGAAGAATGTAAGTGGCCAGTCGGAGAATCTCGGCAAGGGGTCCCGACATGCGAACAACAAGGTTTGCCCCAAAGCGTATAGCAAGCCTCCGGCGATATTTTAGCAATTACCTTACACACCGCCGAACCCTCGCCTCAAATCCGGGCCTACCTCCGCCCTCGGCCCGATCCGGCACCATGCTATCGTTTGCGATTCCCCGCCTGCTTCTCTTTTTGCAACCGCCTCTCCCGCTCGCGTTTACGATCCAGAATCGTCGGATCGTGCTGGCGTTTGATCCACCACAACATCAACGCCATCGCGACCAATATGGGTAACACGACAATCAATAAAACGCGGGATAATTCGGCTGATAATGGGCCCATTTATACCTATACGACACGGTTGGTTTAGGGCCGACAAAAGAAGAATATGCGTAAAACGACCGACCGCAAAAACACGTAGCGGGCGACCCGAGATTAAACGCCCCGTCCCGGGCCAAGCTTACATCCAACCGCACCCGAGCGGCTGACCGGCGACGCTCAGAAAGCGATCCAAACGCGCTTCGGCTCGCGCGAGCTCACCGGCGGACTCCACGCCCTCAAATTGCATCGCCGTCACCCGCGTGAGCAGCACCACGCAACGGGTCACCGTCGCCGCCAGCAGGCGCACCGACCACACCTCCCAATCGCCCGTTGCGGCATCGAGCATCCACACGTCCACCACCCCGGAACGCGAGTCTGCTTCGAGGCGCATCGTCACCTCGCTGCCCGCACGAAACCCGGCCCGGTCGGCATCCAACCACGCCGGCAAGTTGGCCTCGTTGGCGAGCAGATCAAAGACCTCCGGAACGGGCAGATCGACGGAAAGGGCGAAGGCGGGAAGGTGCATGCGCCCAACCTAGCAGGCGCAAGTGACATCCCTATGTCAGCACGCTCCGGTCGCCACCACCGCCCCGTGATGCCGCGCCAGCCGCGCGATTTCCTGCCGCACCGCCTCCATCAACGCCGGCGGCTCCAGCACCCGCGCCTGCTCGCCAAAGGGCAACAACCAGCGCGCGATCCAGGGCTCGCTCCACACCAGCGCCGAGACCTCCCAGCCCCCCTCGACCTTTCGTTTCTCCTGCACACAGGTTCCCAGTTCCTTCAGCGCCCGGTTGGCCGCATATCCCTTCGCAAACCAGAGCCTCACCCGCATGGTCATCTCTTCGTCGAAGGCCGCCCGCAGATGCTTCTCCAAGTCGAAATGAGGCCGCAAGGGCACGCGCTCCACCTGCAACTCCAGCGCCTGCACCCGATCGAGCCGGAAGCTCCGCATCGCTCGCCGCAACCGGCACCACGCGACCAGATACCAATTGAAGTCGAACAACACCACGCCCAGCGGCTCGATATCCCGCTGCGTGCGCACTTCCTGCGCCGTCTCGTAGTCGATCCGCAACACCCGTTGCTCGCTCACCGCCCGCGCACAGAGCACGAGATGATGCGCTCCCGGCACCGCCGCCCCCGCCCCAAAAACCGTCGCCGATCGCGACAAACGCGCGATCCCCTCCCGCCCATCGGCGGAGAGAATGGAGCGTATCTTCAACAACGCGCCTTCCGCCGCCTCCCCGGACCCGCGCCCACCGAACTTCGCCAATAACACGGCGCCCAGCGCCAGCGCCTGCGCCTCGTCCCGCGTAAAGGCCACCGGCGGCAGGAAATACCCCCGCGGCAGCGAGTAGCCCACCCCCGCCTCGGCCACCACCGGGATGCCGGCTTCGCTCAGCGCCCCCAGGTCCCGATACACCGTGCGCAAGCTCACCTCGAAATGCTCCGCAATCTCCGCCCCCGTCACCACCCGCCGTGATTGCAGCAAGAGGGTGATGGCAAACAGGCGGTCGATCCGATTCATGCGCCCAGCACGCCGATTCCCCCCGTCCGGCGCAACCCTGCCGCAGCTCCGCCATCAATTTCGTCTCCGTTCTTGGCAATCCGATCCGAGCGCTTTTGTCTCAACCTCCCGCCTGCGAGTCCGATCTGAACCTCAGCCTCATGCCACCCTCATCCGGATCCACCGCCCCGCAGAACCCCGCCTCCATCACCTACCGGCAGGACGCCAAGACGGGCATCCAGGTGGCCACCTGGCTCGGCCACATGACCGATCAGGCCATGCTCTCCCACTACCGCCGTTATTACGGCGCGGCGGACTACGATCCGACCTGCAGCGAACTGGCGGATCTGCGCGGGCTCACCCGCATCGACCTCACGACCGTGGGGCTCAAGAAACTCGCCAGCCTCGCCGCCCGCTTCCAGCGCCGCGGTCGCACCGCCATCGTCACCGACAACGATCTCTCCTTCGGCCTGGGCCGCATGTATAACGTCTTCGGCCCCGACGCGACGAACCGCATCGAGGTCTTCCGCGACATCGACGACGCCTTGGCCTGGCTCGGACACCCCGGCGCGCATCTGGACCGGGCGCCCGCCGACCGCGTCGGCTGAGCGCCCTTGCTCCGCGCCCGCGGGCTCGCCACGCTCGTCGTCATGTCGATTCGTCCGCTTCGCATTCTGGAGAGCTGCATCTACGCCGAGGATCTTGACGCCGCGCACGATTTCTACACCCGCATCCTCGGCCTGCGGCTGCACTCGCGCGTCGAGGGACGGCATAACTTCTACCACTGCGGTGACAGCATGGTGCTCGTCTTCAACCCGACCGCCACGCAGGAGTGCCACCCCGATGGCATCCCCTGCCACGGCAGCACCGGCCAGGAGCACATCTGCTGGGCCGTGGAATGCGACGACCTCGCCACCTGGCGCGAAAAACTCATCGCGGCGGGCGTCGACATCGAGCACGAGCAAACCTGGCCCAACGGCGCCCGCTCGATCTACTTCCGCGATCCCGCCGGCAACAGCCTTGAGTTCGCCACCCCGCGTCTCTGGGAAAACGATCCGGAATAACCGGCCCCGCCACGATGACGCCGCTCAACCCCCGCCTCGTCTTGCTCGGCGGCTGTGCCCTCGCCTTTGGCGCGTCGGTCGTGAACGTGACCTTCCTGTTCGAAACCGGCACCTCCGTGAGTCATCTCACGGGTGACCTCTCCCGCATCGCCTCCGATCTCGCCACCAGTCACGGCCAACTCAGCGCCGACCTCCTGCGGGTCACCGCCGCCGCGATCGGCTTTGTGCTCGGCGCCACCCTGTCGGGTTTCCTCATCCACCACCCGAGACTCGAAATCGAAAGACCCTACGGCCGCATGCTCTCGGCCATGGGTGGGCTGTTGCTCATCGCCGGTATGTTGCAGCCCCGCCACGCCGCCGCCGCCATCGGCGTCGCCGGCTTCGCCTGCGGCATGCAAAACGCGCTCGCTTCCCGCTACCGTGGCGTCGTGCTCCGCACCACCCACGTGACCGGCGTGCTCACCGACCTCGGTGTCGCCCTGGGCATGAAATTGCGCGGTCATGCCATCGATCGTTGGAAACTGCAGATCCCCTTTCTCCTCGCGGTCTCCTTTTTCATCGGCGCGATCTGCGGCAGCGCCCTCCATGTGCTCACCACCTGGCCCCTGCTCCTGCTCTGCGGCGCCGCCTACATCACCGGCGGACTCGGGGTGACCATCGTCAAACGACTGCCGGCAAAATCGGCGCACCCCACTTGAACCCGGGCGCATCCTTCCCAAGGTCGCGCCTAGCCCATGTCTTTTTCCACTCCCCTCGGCCGCGTCCGGCTCCTCGGTCTCATTGAAGGTTGGTCCTTCGTCGTCCTGCTTTTTGTCGCGATGCCGCTCAAGTATTTCGCCGATCAACCCATGGCCGTGCGCATCGTCGGCATGGCCCATGGCGTGCTCTTCCTCGCGCTTTGCGCCGCCGCGCTGCAGGCTCAAGTGGAGGACGAAAAGTGGCCGCTTAAACGCACCGCGCTGGTTGTGCTCGGCGCGCTGCTGCCCTTCGGTCCCTTCGTGGTCGAGAAGCGTGTGCTCGCCCCGACCGCCGCGGCGAACCGGGATTGAGCCCTCACTGCAGGCCGGCCGCCTGCGCGATGTCGTCCCAAGCGTAGAACTGGAACGTTCGGTCCGTCGACATCGCCACGAACAATCCGCCCGGGAAGCCTGGCAGTTCCACCGCCGTGACGTCGCTGCCGTCACTTTCATCGGTGCTCAGCTTCACCACTCCCATCAAGGGATGTTCATGCGGATGGGTCGCGGTGCCTTCGCGCGGGAAGATCCGAAACGTGTTGGCCTGCTGGTCCGACACCAGGATGTAGCCCGTGCCGGCGCCGGTCGGGTAAATGGCAATGCCTTCGTGGTCGCGGGCAAATCCGCTCAGGCCAAACTCACCCAGCATGTCCTCCGCATCCTCCGCCGCCGGATCGGCGTGGTATTTGCGAACCCCATACGTTTCGTCGCTGGCGTAGAGGTAGCCGAGCTCCTGGTCGACCGCCAGCGCCTCGATTTCCTTGCGGCCGCTCCACTCGCCAAAGGCCCGCACGAAGAGGCCGCGAATGACGCCCGTGCCGTCATCGACCAAGCGATACTGGTGCAGGTATCCCGCCGTCGGGGCGCCGAAGTCCGACCGGCTCACAATCGCAAACAAAGCGCCGTCATGAGGACGTCGATACAACGCGATGCCCATCACATCGCGGGCGCGCTCGCCTTCGAACACCGGGATGCCGCCGCCGTCGACCGGTGCCATGTCGGGCAGGCGGAAAACGCGCAGCCGGTGCGCGAAACGTTCCGCGACGACCACGAGGTCGGCCGTGCCCGCGCCCAGCGCGATGTCGTAGGCGAGGTCGCAGTTGTTGGGCCGCGCGAGACCGCGCACGGAGAGGTCCTTGCGCTCCACGCCATCGAGGCCGAACACCAGCAGCGCGCCATCGACGTCCTTGTCGGTGCCGAGCACGAGGCTTTCCGCCGGGTTGGCGCGGTTCACCCAGATGGCGGGATCATCGCTGTCGTGCTTGGCCGGCGTGGTGACCACGCGCGGGGCGACGGGCTGATCCGCCAAGGCGGACACGGCCAGGAACGAGAGGGAAACAAGGCGGAGGATGCGCATGATGATCGGTCGGGAAATGCACCAACGAGGTGGCGCCATCAGGCGCCACCTCGGACATGCAAACGACTATTTACTACTGGCTGCTGACAGGATCGGGCGCGGAGCTCACATGCTCCAACGCAGACCGAAGTTCACGGTGTAATCGTATTCCTCGAACTGGCCGAGGCGGTCGACGCCACCGTTCGGCGTCTTGAAGAAGACCTTGAAGGGTTCATTGGTGATGTTGGCCCACTCGCCGAACACTTCCCACTGGTCGTTCACGCGGTAACGCATGGTGAGGTCGAGTTGGGTGGCGGCGTCGACCCAGACGTCCTCCCACTCGTCGCCCCCGAATGCCTCGTCCTCACGCAGACGTTCGCTGCGATAGTTGAGCGCGAGGCGGGCGAAGAAACCGCTCTTCTCGTAAGTCAGCGCGAGGTTGCCGACGGTGTCGGCGTTGCCGATGAAATCGAGCTTCTCGCCGGGGCGGGTCGGGTAGTTGGCCTCGGAGTCGGCGAGCGTCACGTTGGCCATCAAGCCCAGACCGTCGAACGGCGCGGGCAGCATGCGAAGCTGCTGCTGATAGGCGAGTTCGAGGCCCATGATCTCGCCGGAGCTGCCGTTGGCGAAGGTGGTCAACTCGTAGGTCGGCAGCGAGGCGTAACCGCCGTCGACGGCGTATTCGTAGGAGAAGTTTTTGATGTCCTTGTAGAACACGCTGGCCGACACAAGACCGAGCGAGGGCAGGTAGTATTCAATCGAGGCGTCCCAGTTGGTCGACTCGAGGGCTTCGAGCGCCGGGTTGCCGAGGAAGACCTCCTCGTCGTCGTGATTGATCGCGACGCGCGCCGCGCTGTCCCCAAAGGACGGACGCGAAAGCGAGTTGGAGAAGGAGGCGCGCAGCACCAGGCTCTCGTTGATTTCGTGGCGCAGGTAGACGCCGGGCAGCCAGTTGGTGTAGCTGCGGGAGAAGGACTCGTCGCCCAGCACGACTTCGTTGGCGAGATCGACCTGCTTGCCGGTCGAGTCGAACTTGGTGCGTTCGACGCGCACGCCGGCGGTGAAGGTCGTCTGGCCGACCGTCGTGCTGCCCATGACGTAACCGGCCAGCACATCCTCGTTGCTCACCCAGTCGTCGAGCTCGCTGTCCTCAAACTGGCGCTCTGCTTCGAAGCTGGAGAGGTTCGGGAAGAACGCGGCGGCCGCGGCGAGACGATCGATGCGCGGCACGGCGAAACCGTAGGGATAGTCGCCGACTTCGCCGGCGAGGTTGGCGAAGCTGAACGAATCGGGACCATCGGAGTATTCAGTGACCTCGACCTCCTGCGTTTTCTCCTTCGCGCGGAAGGCTCCGCCGAACTTGAGGAAGGTCGGGTTGGCAGCGCTGAAGTCGTAGCGGGCGTTCACCACCGCGTCGTATTCGGTCTCGTCACCGGCATCGCTGGTGAACTCGACCCGCTGCAGCGCGTAGGAATTCGGATCGGTGATCGCCGCGCCGCCGAGTTGGGCAAACTGGATGTCGTAGGCGTCGGAGAAGTTGTAGGTGAAGATGCCGTCGCGGGCGTTGCGGCGGAAACGGTATTGGGTCTCGTCGGGGCTTTCTTCGTGGCCCTTCGAGTAACCGACCGCGACATCGACCGCCCACGGGCCGTTGTTGAACTCAACCCCGGCGGAAAGGGCCTTGAGGTCCTGATCTTTCACCCGGTCGCGCAGGTCGCGACGGAAGCGACGCACGTCCTCGAAGCGGGCGGAGGTGGCGTCGAGCGACACGAGATCGCCTTCGGTGAAATCGATCACCGTGCGGTAGCGCTGCTCGGTGTCCTTGAAGCGGTTGTAGTTGCCGCGCACATACCACTCCACCGTGTCGGTCGGGCGCCCCTCGACGGCGGCGGAGACGCCGTAGCGTTCGCGCTCGATCACGTAGTCGCGGAAGTTCACCGCTTCGAGCAGGTAATAATCGTTGTTGTCGCCGGGCGAAGTTTCCTCGCTCCAGCCGTCATGCTCGTAGTTGTAGGAGCCGAATTTGCGCACCTGCCAGGTCGGCGCGACCAGCAGGCCGATCGTGCCGTCCGCGGTGACGGTGGAAACCTTGCCGTTGAACTTGTAGCCGGTCTTGCCGGACAGCGCCGAATAGATGCCCTGCGACTTGAACGAGGCGTGCAGGCCATCGTGATCAAAGGGGCTCTTGGTTTTGATGTTCACCGTTCCGCCCACGCCTTCGCCGTCCATGTCGGGCGTCGGGACCTTGGTGATCTCCACGGAATCGAGCGCGTCGGCCGGAATCACGTCGAGGGCGATACCGCGGTCGCCTTCCTCGGGGCTGGCGAGCTTCATGCCGTTGAGCTGCACGTTGTTCAGCGCGTAGTTGATGCCGCGGACGACGATGTAGCGGCCCTCGCCCTGGTCGCGGTAAAGCGCCAGACCCGGGATGCGTTGCAAGGCCTCGGCGGCATTCTGGTCGGGGAAGCTGCCGATCTCGTCGGCGGCCACGATGTTGGTGAGCGTGTCGGCGGCGCGTTGGGCATTGATCGCGCGGGCCGTGCCTACCACGGCGCCTTGGATCACCATTGCGTCCATCTCCAACACTTCAAAGGCCGCGTCGAGCCGCGTGATGCCGGAACTGTCGACGGAGACCGGTTGCTCCATGTCTTCATAACCGACGTAGCTGAAGCGCAGGGTCTGCGCGCCGGTGTCGACGTTGGGCAGCGTGTAGCGACCGTCGCCGCCGGTGAAGGCGACCGTCGAGGTGCCCGCGACGCGAACGCGGACGCCCTCCAGCGCGAGGCCGGTGTTGGCGTCGGTCACCCGACCGCTGATCGTGCCCAGGGACTGGGCCAGCAGCGACGCCGCCGTGGCGATCGCGAAAAGGAATGTGCAGAGATGGCGTTTCATGGTGTGCAGGAGATAAGTCTCCCTCCGAGTCACGCGTCTGCCGTCGCCGGTCAACGCCGGTCGGGCGCCGTCACGGCTTCTTCACCTCGCCGCCGCCGCAACGTCACCAACGTGCCACAATGGTAACGAACGTTGCCTTCCCGTGACCGGTGCTTCTGCTCGGTCCATGCCGCTCTCCAAGGCCCAGATCCAGCGCCTGCGCAGCCTGCGCCAAAAGAAGCACCGTGAAGAATCCGGTCTCTTTGTCGTGGAAGGCCCCAAGGTCGTGGGCGAGCTGCTCGCGGCCGGGCACACCTTCGCCGAGGTCTACGCGACCCCGGCATGGTCCGCGCCCGCCAGCGCCCCCGCCGTCACCACCGTGACGGCGGCGGAGATGGAGCGTATCAGCCATTTCCCTACACCATCCACGGTGCTGGCCGTGGGTCGCGTGGAGCGCACTGAACTCGCCGCTGGCGAACTTGCCACCGGTCTGACCCTCGCGCTGGACGGCATCCAGGACCCCGGCAACGTCGGGACCCTGCTGCGCATCGCGGACTGGTTCGGCTTCGCGCGCGTGTTGCTCGCCCCCGACTGCGCCGACCTGTTTTCGCAGAAGGTGATCAATGCCAGCATGGGCTCCTTCGCCCGCCTGCGCGTCATCACCCTCGACCTCGCTCCGGCCCTCGCCGCGGCCGGCGTGCCGGTGCTGGGCTGCGACCTGGACGGTGATCCGCTCCGTGAAGTGACGCCGCCCGACTCAGCGGTTGTCGTCATCGGCAGCGAGGGTCGCGGTCTCTCGCCCGCCGTCGCCGCCACCCTCACGCGTCGCATCACCATCCCGCGCCACGGCGGTGCCGAATCCCTCAACGCCGGCGTCGCCGCCGGCATCGTCTGCGCCCACCTGCGATCATGAGCACCCCGGCTCCGCTCTGGGAGCGCTTTCGCGCCGAGTTCCATCTGCCCGCGGGCCAGATCTACCTCGATGGCAACTCGCTCGGCCCCCTCAATCGTCGTTCCGAAGCCGCCGTCCAGCGCACCCTCGCCGAGTGGGCGACACTCGGCATCGGCGGCTGGTCCGAGGCCGGCTGGATTGACCTCGCCGAACGCACCGCCACCCAACTCGCGCCCCTGATCGGCGCTTCGGCGACCTCCGTCGCGCTCGCGGCCCAGACCACCATCAACCTGCATCAACTGCTGGCGACCGTTTACGATCCGACGCACCCAACCCGCCGGGTGATCGTCGCCGACGCGCTCAACTTCGCCTCCGATCACCACGCCATCACGAGCCACCTGCGCCTGCGCGGGCTCGACCCGGCCACCCACCTGCGCCTCGTGCCCAGCCGCGACGGTTTCACCTTGCGCACCGCGGACCTCCTCGCGGCCCTCACCGACGACGTGCAACTCGTGATCTTGCCCAGCGTGCTCTACGTGAGCGGTCAGCTCCTCGACCTGCCCGTCATCAACCGCGCCGCCCGCGATCGCGGCATCCTCATTGGCTGGGACCTTTCACACAGCATCGGCTCCGTGCCGCACGCCCTTGAAACCGAAGGCGCCGACTTTGCCTTCTGGTGTAACTACAAATACCTCAACGCCGGTCCCGGTGCCGTCGGCGGCCTCTATCTCCACCCGCGCCACCACGAGCGACCGGCCGGCATGGCCGGCTGGTGGGGCGTGCGACCCGACCAGCGCTTCGATCTCGCGCTCGAGCACGCCCCGGCCACCGGCGCGGCGCGACTCCAAATCGGCACACCCCCGATTCTCAGCCTGGCCCCCTTGAGCGGCGCTTTGCAGCTCTTCCAGGAGGCCGGCGGCATTGAAGCGTTCCGCGAGGCCTCCCTGTCCCTCACCGCGCAACTGTTGTCCCGCGCCGAGCGCGACCTTACTCCGCTCGGCTTTTCCATCGTGACTCCGCCCGCGCCCGGTGAGCGCAGTGGCCATGTCGCCCTCGCCCATCCCGACGCCGGTCGCATTTGCCAAGCCCTGCGCGAGGTCGGTGTTGTCCCGGACTATCGTCAGCCCGTCGTCCTACGGCTCGCGCCCAACCCGCTCTACAACCCGCCCGCCGAGGTCGACACAGCCGTCGACCGGCTCATCGAGATCATGCGATCCGACGCCCATCTCAAATTCCCCGCTCCCCCTTCCGCCGCCCCCTGAACCCCATGCCTACCTTCATCGATATCACCCGCCCGCTGCGCAACGACACCCCACCCTGGCCCGGTGACCGCGGGGTGGATTTTCACCACGTCGCCCGCATTGCCGAGGGCAGTGCGGTCAACATCGGCAACCTTTCCCTCAGCGTGCACAATGGCACGCACGCCGACGCACCGTATCACTACAACGACCAAGGTGTCTCCATTGATCAAATACCGGTCGAAACCTACCTCGGCCCGGCTCAGGTCGTCGACGTCCGCGGCCACCCCGCCATTTCGATCGATCTCCTCAAATCCCTCGGCGCTCCCTCCGCCCCGCGGCTGCTGCTGCACACCGGCGCATGGACCGAACCGACGGTTTTCCCCACCACCTGGCCGCTCCTCGACCTCGAGGTGCCGGCTTGGCTCGCCGAGCAGGGCGTGCGCGTGATCGGTCTCGACGCCCCATCGGTCGACGAACTCACGAGCAAGGACCTGCCGCGCCACCATGCCTGCGACCGCGCCGGCGTGCTGATACTGGAAAACCTCCTCCTCGAGGCCGCTCCGGCGGGCACCTACGAGCTCATTGCCCTGCCGCTGCGCATTCCCACCGGGGACGGCTCGCCCATCCGCGCAGTGCTGCGCCAGCCCTGAAACCAAACCGGCCGCACTCCCAACGGAAGCGCGGCCGGCGGAACTACCGATTACCCGACAAAAGAAAAAGTAGGGGGCCGCCGGCACACTGGCCTTCGAGCCGGCGACCCCGGGTTTTCAGGGAGTCGGTGACTCGACTCTAAACGACGCCCTGAAAGTGGTGGATGCCAAGCGCGGTGTCATAGCCGTTTGAAGACGAGGAACACGCTGCGATCGTGGCTGAAAGTAGAGGAAAGCTTGAGCCCGAGGTCGGCCTGCTCCGCACAGGCCGCCCGCACTTGGGACGGCAGGAGCTCCGACTGGGCCTTGGGCAGACAGACGATCTTGACCCGCTTGCTCGGCAGCGCTGGCAACACCTCGTCCGGCCCGGGCACCGCCGGCAAATCCTCCGGTGCGTGCCACCTTACCCGCTCGGTATTCGCGGCAGCGGCACTCCCCAAGGGCTCCGGTCGGTTCGCCGCCGCTGTCGCTTTCGCTGCCATCAGCCAACGCTCCAAACTCACCGGTAGCGGCAACCCGGCCGGTGCTAAACTGGAGTTGGAAAATGAATTCATGGTGCGAACAGAAAGCGGTGTCGCCCTATGAAACGGGCCAAGTTTTCCGAATCTTTCAGAAAAAGTGCCCCATTCTGAAAAAACTTTCCCTGGCCGATCTGAGCTCGGAAACCACCGCCCCAACTCGCTCTGCCGCCGAATCTTGCGACCCCATGCGAAAAAAGTTTCATTTCGTCGCAAGAAATGCGCCGTTCGCCCCGTTTCAGGGGACAAATGACAACGCCCATGCCAATCCCAACCCAGCCTTCCCTGCTCACGCGGCCCAGCCTGCTCAACCGGCTGCGGGACTGGAACGACCACTCCAGTTGGGAGGAATTTCACCGCCTTTACCGCCGCTTCATTCACGGTTTGGCCTCGCGCGCCGGCCTCAGCTCTCCCGAAGCCGACGAAGTGGTGCAGGAGGTTCTGCAAAACGTCGCCGAACACATCGGCGATTACGAGGCGCGGGAACGCCGCGGCGCCTTTCGCCGTTGGTTGATGAACCAGACCCGCTGGCGCATCGCCGACAAGTTTCGCCAACGCGATCGCGCCACCGCCCCGCAGAGCAACAGCGTCGCGCGCAGCATCCACCACGATAGCGACCCGCTCGACGACATCCCGGCCGAAAACGACATCGTCGATTTTTGGGAGGTCGAGTGGCAGCAACACATCCTCAATGCCGCCATGGAGCGGCTCGCCGCCCAGGTGCCGGCCAAACACTTCCAAGCCTTCGATCTCTACTCCCGCCAAGGCTGGCCGGTCCGGCGCATCGCCGAGACCCTCGAGATGAACGCACCCACCGTCTACCTCATCGCTCACCGCCTCACCAAGCGCCTGCGCGCCGAGGTCGACCGCCTGCGCGACCACCACGGCTGAGCGTCCGCCGTCACGGCCTTCGCCGACGCTCCATCCCCTTTTCTCGGTTCCTAATCACCATTCCGAGACGCGCGTCGCGACCTCCAGGTCGCGGCGCGTTCCTTTTTCCCCGACGCATGGAAACCATTCGACGAGACCGAGACGCTTTGCCTGATTGATCTCTGTGCCGCCGCCGGACGCCAGCACCGATACCCCGCCGCCACCCATCCCCGACTACGAGCTGCTTCGCTTGATCGGCCGCGGCAGCTACGGCGACGTGTGGCTCGCCCGCAGCGCCACCGGCCTGTTCCGGGCGGTCAAGATCGTCTGGCGCTCCCGTTTTCAGGATATCGGTCCCTACGAACGGGAATTCAACGGCCTGCGCGAGTTCGCCCGCATCACCGCCGGCGAAACCTTGCAACTCTCCCTGCTCCACGTCGGTCGCAACGATCCGGCGGGCTTCTTCTACTACGTGATGGATCTCGCCGACGACGTCGTTACCGGCCGCGAGATCGACCCCGGTTGCTACGAGCCCCTCACCTTTCGCACCTACCGCGCAACCAACACCACCCCGCCCATCAAGGACGTCATCGTCCACGCCATCGAGCTCGCCCGCTGCCTCGCCGAGCTCCACTCCACCGGACACCTGCACCGCGACATCAAGCCGTCCAACATCATCCTGGTGCACGGCCGCCCCAAACTCGCCGACATCGGTCTGGTCACCCACAGCAGCGAGGCCCTCACCTTCGTCGGCACCGAAGGCTTCATGCCTCCGGAAGGTCCCGGCACCGCCGCGGCCGACATCTACAGTTTCGGCAAAGTCCTCTACGAGCTCGCCACCGGCCGCGACCGCCACGACTTCCCGCGCCTGCCCGACGATTTCGGGCAACGCTCCGACCACCGCGAACTCCTCGAGCTCAATGAAATCATTCTGCGCGCCTGCGCACAAAACCCACTCGAACGCTATCCCGACGTCCCCGCGCTTCTGGCCGACCTGCAGTTGCTCGAAGCCGGCCGCTCGGTTCGGCGCCTGCGACGGGCCGAAGCCGGACTCGCCCGCGCCCGCAAATGGGTCGCCGCCGCCGCCGCCATCGCCGCCGTGGCCGGGGTGGGCGCCTACTTCGAACGACAACGCGCCGACATCGAAACCGCCGCCCGCCGCGTCGCCGAAGAACAGCTCGCTGCCCTCACCCGCCGCTCCCTCTACGAGTCCAGCATCGTCAACGCCCAGCGCGCGCTGGCCTACGATGACTTTGGCGCCGCGCGCGAAGCGCTCGCCAATGCCCTGCCCAAACCCGGGGAGCCGGACCTGCGCGGCTTCGAATGGTATGCGCTGGAACGCGAGACCCATGGCGACCCCGCCATCGTGCTGCGCACGGAAGGTGCCCGGGTGGATCGCATCGTCTTGTCGCCGAACCACCGTCTCGTCGCCATCGACGACGCCTCCACCGCGGTCGAAATCTACGACCTCGCGACCACCAAACTCGTGACCAGGATCCCGGGCATTCACCGCCTGGCCGGCTTCACCCCGGACGGCCGGCGCCTGGTCGGCACCAATCCCCAATACGAGCTCGAAACCTGGTCGTTCGCTGACGGCTCGCCCGATCCCCGGCCAAATCGCCCGGGTATTCACCGCCCCATCGCCGTCGATGCCAACGCCCCCCGGCTGCTTTATTTCCAGGACAGTCTCGACGACGCGCCCCATCGGTTTGCGATCCAGAATTTGGATACCGGCGAGGACGAGATCTCCTGGGACATTCCCCGTCGTGAAGGGGAACTCGTCTGGGACTTTCATAAAGCCACGGCTTCCGCCGACCTGCGCCATATTGCCTTTCAAGCCGCTCACGGGTCTTTGGGTGCCTATCAATTCCGCGCCTACCGCTGGGATCTCAGCCAAGGTGTTCCGCAGCTGGTATCGACGGATGAGCCGTCGGAAAACAACGAACTGTTCGCCTTTTCGCCCGATGGCGAGCTGTGGCTGCGATCGCAGGTAAACCAGAAGCTTGAGCTCCACGTGGCGGATCAACCACCGCGGATACTTCCGCTAATACTGGAGGCCGGACCGCAGATAACCTCCAACATCTCGCCCGACAACCGTCTCTTCGTGCTCGGCAACCGCAGACGACAGGTCACCGTCGCCGAGACGCTGACCGGCGAAGTGCGAGCCACGCTGCTGGGACACGCCGGCGAACCCAACGCTTTCGCTTGGCTGCCCGATTCACAGCACGTGCTGGTCGGCTCGCGCCGCGGCGACGTGCGCCTTTGGTCCACGCAGCCCGACGTAAGCTCGCCCGACGTCTTGGCCTTGCCGCCCAGAGAAGGCCCGGATGATGGCAGCTACCACATGCTGACCGATCGTCGGGGTCCGTATGTCTTCGTTCCCGGCGGCCGGAGCGGAAGCATCATTGTCGATTCGCGGGACGGTTCCTTTCGCCCCAACAAGCGGAACATCGATTTCGGCGTCCTCTTGGATAACAGCATACTCTGGGGGGTAACCACCGACCGACGTCTGTGCCAGGTGCCCCTCGACCAGGAGTCGGCGATCACCTTCCCCGCCATCCTTGATCCTGGCGAAAAGGTCCGGGAAGCCAACGCCTCCCCCGACGGCCGCTTGATCGTGGTCTCCGACTTTTCCAACCAGATCTATTTGTGGGATCGATCCACCGAGCGATTGCTCGGCCGCATGACGAGCGACTACACGACCATCGGTCTGGCCGTCGATGACCATGGCCACGTGATCTTCGTGGACTTCAACCAGCGGCTGCAAAAATGGGACTGCTCCGCGGGAACTCCCCAACTCCTGCTGGAGCGGCACCACTCCGCTCGTCCGCCCGATATCGTTGTATCGCCCGACAATCGCTGGCTGACCTTGGTGGGTTCGATCGACGACACGGTCGTCGTGCGAAACGCCGACTTCAGTCGCGCGCTCTTGATCGAAAACGTTGCGCCGATGGTCGGTGGGTTCGCCTTCCACCCCGATGGCCAGCTCCTCGCCTGCAACGGCACCCGCACCTCGCTGCGACTGTTTCGCCTTGGCAGCCAGGATCGCTGGGAGGAGCAACCATCTTTGCTGCTCAACGCCGCGAATGACAACGCGAACACCAGCGGGATCTCGCGCCTCGTTTTTTCCGCGGACGGCAACGTTCTTTTCGCGCATTGCCACAACGGCACCATGCGCATCTGGCGAAAATAGCGGGACCTCCGGCTGGAGGTCCCGCGCGGCGCGATTTACCGGCTGCAGGACAACCACCGGCCTCAATCGTTGCCATCGTTGCCCGGCAACGGCGGCGGCGGCGGCGTTCCGGTCCCGCCACCACCACCGTCGCCCTGTCCACTTCCTCCCTCGGTGGTGGCCGCGCTCCGCATCAACCCACCCTCGAGGGATTTGGTCTCGACTCCGCCGCGCTGCGGTTCGGCCTTCAGCGTGCAAGTCAGAGCGGTGAAGGTCAGCACCACCGCGTCGGCCGTGCCCCGCGCCGGCAAAGTGTAAGTTCCGCCGACCGGCAACGCATGCACCTTGCCGTCGGCCAATTTCAGTTCCGCTGGCCCATCCAGCAAGGTGATGGTCACCGGGTGGTTGATCGCCTGCACCCCGGCGGTGATCAGGTTGGTGGAAGTGGTGCCGGTCGCATCAGGCGCGGCACCCAACGTCGTAAAATAGACGGTCGGATCGGAACCAGCCGCGGCACTCGCCGGGCGAAACGATTGCCATGCGACACGGCGACCATCGGCCGTCAGGCCACTGCAAGTTGTAACAAGAATCAGGGAATCGCTCATGAATAGGGGAGTTGAGTTTCGAGTTTTGAATGAGGGAGACAGCCCAAGCCGCCCCGTCCCTGTAACGCCCTCCGCAGGGCCAATCTTTCAGAAAAAGCGTGCGGAAATTTCCTTCCGCAAATCACTTACACAACTCGGGGTGCAATGGCTCAAAATAGTGCGTAACACCCGACATCCCGGCCGGTTTCCCCTTCCCAACCGACACCATGCCTCCGCTTCACCGTGCCGACGACCACCTCACAAATCACCTTCGCCTCGCCCGACCGCACCGCCACACTCTCGGACGATCCCGTCATGGATGAAGCCAGCGATCACGACTTGATGCTTGCCGTTCGGGCCGGCGACCTCGCCCGGCTCGGCGACCTCTTCGAGCGCCACCACCGCCCGCTCTACGGCTTTCTCACCCGTCTCACCGGGCAGCCTGAGACCGCCGAAGACCTCGTGCAGATCGTCTTTCAACGCATCCTCAAATACCGCCACACCTACCGCGACGAGGGCAAGTTCACCGCCTGGCTCTACCACCTCGCCCGCCGTGCCGCCGCCGACCACTACCAGCGCAGCAAACGCCTGCCCCTGCCCACCGACCCGGCCGACTTCACCAGCCTCTCCGATTCCGACGCCCCGGCGGCCGACGAACAGACCGCCCGCCGCGACGACCTCGATCTCATGCAGCGCGCCCTCTCCATCCTCCCGCACGACCAACGCGAGATCCTCGTCCTCCATCGCTTCCAACACCTGCAACACGACGAGATCGGCCGCCTCCTCAACATCACCGCCGGCGCCGCCAAAGTCCGCGTTCACCGCGCCCTCACCGCCCTGCGCACCAAGTTCTTCCAACTCCGCCGCACCTCCGCGGCCTAAGCCTATTTTCGCCATGAACTGCCAACGCATTCAGGACCACTTCATCGACTACCAGGCCGGCACCCTGCCGACTCACGAGGCCGCCACCGTTCGCGATCACCTCAAGACCTGCCTCACCTGCCAACGTGAGTGGGCCGACCTGCAACAGACTTTGCTCACGCTCGACAAACTCCCGACGCCCGAGCCTTCCCCCCGCCTGCGCGCCAACTTCTACGCCATGCTCGACGAGGCCCAGGCCGAGGCCGACGCACCCAGCCCCTTCGCCCTCGCCCGCAGCCGCCTCGACAGCTTCTTCGCCGCCCTGTTGCCCAACCGGCCCGCCCTGCAGTTTGCCCTCACCGTCGCCGTGCTCCTCGCCGGCGTCTGGCTCGGCGCCCGCCTCCTGCCCACGCCCGAGCCCGAGGTGCGCACCATCACCCAGACCGACCCCGCCACCCAAAAGGAACTCGCCGCGCTCCGCGAACGCGTCGAATCGATGGACAAGGTCGTGAGCACCCACCTGCTCACCCAGCCCGCCACCAACCGCCTGCGCAGCGTCATCGCCGCCCTCAACGAAGACGACGCCAACGACCGCACCCTCGCGGACCTGCTCAACACCCTCGCCTTCGACCCCAGCGTGAACGTGCGCCTCACCGCCCTCGAGGCCCTCTACGCCCACGTCGACCGCGAACCCGTCCGCGCCGGCATCATCAACGCCCTGCCCCGCGAACCCTCGCCCCTCGTGCAGGTCGCCATGATCGACTTCATGGTCGCCTCCCGCGACCCCACTGCCGCGCCCGCCCTCGACCGGCTCGCCCGCAACCCCGCCGCCGACACCGTCGTCCGCGAAGCCGCCCGCCGCGGCCTCAGCCTGCTCTGACCCTCTTTCAACATCCACTGCACCCTCTTCAAAATTCAAAAACGTATCCATTCATGAAATACAACCGCCTTCCGCTGCTCGCCACCGTCGCGCTCGGCCTCGCCGCCGGCCCGGCCCTGCGCGCCGATGAAAACACCTTCGCCTTCTCCGATCCCAGCCAACCCGGCCATCTCACCGTGCACATCGCCCACGGCGAGATTCGGGTCCAGGGCGCCGACGTCGACGCCGTCACCGTCCGCACCGACGCCGAGTCCAAGCAAAAGGACAAACGCCGCTCCGATGGCCTCCGCGTCATCAGTTCGAGCACGTCCTTCGCGGTCGAGGAAAGCGACAACCACATGGTCCTCCAATACGGCCTCGCCGACTGGGGCGAACCCGCCGATTTCCTCGTCACCGTGCCGCGCAACACCAGCCTCGAGCTGCGCACCAACTACGGCGGCGAAATCATGGTCAGTGACATCGACGGCAACGTCACCGTGCAGAACCTCAACGGTGAGATCTCCCTCAGCAACCTCGGCGGCGGCGCGATCGTCGAGTCCATGAACGGCGAGATCGAAGCCAGCTTCACCCAACTCAACGCCGCCAACCCGGTCTCGATCACCACCATGAACGGCGAGGTCGACGTGACCGTTCCCGCCGACGCCTCCGCCAACGTGCGCTTCCGCTCCCAGAACGGCAGCATCCTCACCGACTTCGACGAAAGCGTGCTCGTCACCAAAACCACCTCCGGCCCGGCCTTCGCTCCCGGCATGAAGGAGGAGTTCGCCGAGACCGCCCGTGAGCTCGCCCGCGAAGCCGCCGAAGTCGCCCGCGAGGTGGCTGAGGACGTGCGCGTGGCCGTGAAAAATATGCGCGCCGACCGCGACGGCGAGCATCGCGTCAACGTCGATGTGGACGTGCCCGTCGCTCCCCGCGCCCCGCGCCCGCCGAGCATCCCCTCACTGTCCGGTGGCAAGGTCATCAGCGGCACCCTCAACGACGCCGGCGAAGCCAACGGCGACCTGCAGATCGCCACCATGAACGGCGACATCATCGTTCGCAAAGCCGAGTGATGCTTCCACTGTAGCCGGGGTCGCTGACCCCGGTTGATTTGACCGCGCCTTATTCCGCCGCCGGGGCTTCGCCCTCGGCGGCTTCTTTTTTGTCCGCGGCCGCAGCCTTCTTGGTCGTCGTCTTCTTCGACGACCGCGAACGCGAACGCTTCGGCTTCGCCTTGGCGTTCAGCCACAGCGAATCGTCCTTTTCATTGCGGTTGAGCCAGAGGATCTCGTCGCCCAGCTCGGCAAACTTCGGCTTCTCCTTGGCATCCTCCGGCACGTTCAGGCCGGCCTTCACCAAGGACTCCAGGATCTCGACCGCCGGTTTGTTGAGCTTGCGGGAAAGGGTGTTGATCTCCGCCGAGGCGCCCGTGCCGCGGGACTTCGGCTTGAGCAGCAACCGCAGCGCCGGCAGCGCCTTCGCGCCAGGTTCGAAGGTCACTTCGATTTGAGCGTCGTCATCACCGTCGCCGGCATCGTCGGAAGACGTGTCGTTGGCATCGTCGGCGGAATCGTCGGCGGAACCCGCATCGTTATCGTCGCTCGCTTCCTGATCGGCGTCATCCGACTTCGCCTCGGCGTTCTGGTCCTTCTTGCGCACCTTATCCTTGTCGCGCGCGTTGATCCACACACCGCCGCGACCGTCCTTCTTCAGCCAATACAACTGGCCGTCGATTTCGACAAAGGCGGGCTTCTCGTCGTCGCCCTCCGCGAGCTTGAGCCCGATCGCGGCAAAGGCCGCCAAAATGTCCTCTTCGCTGTGCTTCAGCGCCTTGGCGAGGAACGAAACAGAACCTGAGTAGCCTGGACCGCGACGGTTGCGACGCATCTTCGGCTTCACCACCTCGAGGATGGCTTCGCCCTCGGGCAGCGGCTCCGGCGGTTTGTTGGCCTCGGCCTCGGCAGCCGCCTTGCGCGCAGCGCGTTCGGCTTCGCGAGCCTCGCGCTCGGCTTGGGCGGCGCGCTTCTTTTCCTGCTCGGCCTCATGCTCGGCGCGCAGCTCCTCGTTGGCCGGATCATCCGGATCGAGTTTGCGCATCGGCGTCGGTTTGAATCGGGGACGCGGCTTCTCGCGCACGTTGATGAACACCTGGCCACGGTTGTTGATGTTCAGCCAATAGAGATCGCCCTCAAATTCGAAGGTGTCCGGCATCGCATCTTCACTCTCCGGCAAGGTCAGGCCGCACTCCTTGAGGGCGCCCAGCACGTCGTCGGTCTCCTGCTCCCAGCGGCGTGCCAGGTAGTCGATCGCAGCGGCCTCGCCGATGCCCTTCTGGTTGCGGCGCAGGTGGGGTTTGATGGCGTCGAACAGCGTCGGCAGATCGTCATCGAGCGCGAGCTCGTCCCAATCGTCGCCCAGCGCGGCGGCCTCGGCCTCCTCGGCCAGCGCCTCGGGGTCGTCGTCGCGTTCGGTGTCGCGCAGCGTGCGCAGACTCTCGTCGCGTTGCGGGGCATCGTCGCCCTCGCCCGCAATCGCGGCCGCGGCGGCCTCGCGGGCCTTCTCGGCATCGCGCTCGGCGGCCTCCTTGGCGGCGCGGACGGCGGCGAGTTCGGCCCGGTTCTTCTCCTCCTCGGCCTTGGTCTGGGCGGCCTGGGCGGCCTCCAGCGTCCAATCGCGTTGCGTGCCGCGCTTGGCCAGCCCGGTGAAGGCCAGCGGATTTTCGGGTGCGGGGCGGAAGTCGATGATCTCCCACTCGTCCTTGCCCAGTTGATTCAGAAAATTTTCCAGCAACTGCGGGGATGCGAACCCACCCTTCCCGCTGCTGATCACTTTGTATTCCCAGATAGCCATGAATGCTTGGTTAAAATGCGTTTAAGCGCCCCACCCCTCCCAGATCACACGCCCCAAGCCCAGACTAATCTCACCCCCACCCTCCATTGCCCCGCAATCACCCCCTCGCGCCACTTGTCACTTAGCAAGTGACAAACTTTCATAACATTCTTATTATAAAAACATTCCACCAGCCACCAGCCACCAGCCACCAGCCACCAGCCACCAGCCACCAGCCACCAGCCACCAGCCACCAGCCACCAGCCACCAGCCACCAGCCACCAGCCACCAGCCACCAGCCACCAGCCACCAGCCACCTAGCGCCCAGTAACCATCTGCAGGAACTCCGCCACGGCGTAGCGGGTGAGCTGCCCGCCCGGCCCATGCAGGTTGTAGTCGAAGGCGTGCACGCCCCACGGCAGCTCCACGAAGGCATGCGGCACCTCCGCCTCCCGCAGCCGCTCGGCCAGCCGTTCGCTGTGCTTCACCCAACACAGGGTGTCGATCGTCCCGTGCATGAGCAGCGTCGGCGGCGTCTGCCCCTTGGCCACCATGCCCTGCGCGCTGGCAGAGTCGTAGGCCTCCTGGTTGGCCAGCGTCGGTTCCCCGCCCAGGTATTGGTTCATCAACTTCACCGAGTTGAGCACGTCGTCCTCCCGCGCGAGCGACCACACGAAGTTCATGTCGTAGACGCCATACAGGCCGATCACCCCGCGCACATCCGGATCGGACGCGCCGTAGCCGACCGCCGCCGCGATTTGCGCGCCCGCCGAGCGGCCCATCAACACCAGCCGGGTCGGATCAATCCCCAGCTCGGCCGCATGTCGCTTCAGCCAACGGATCGCCGCCCGCGTATCCTCGCGCTGGGCCGGCCACGGAAACGCCGGCGCCAGCCGATACGAGATCGCCGCCACCGCGTAGCCTTGTCCTGCCAGCCAGTGATTGAAGTCCGCCAACTGCGTGCGGTCGCCACTATCCCAACCGCCACCGTGGACCATCACCACGCACGGCACCCGCCCCGCCGCACTGCCCGACGGCGCGTAAAAATCCAGCGCCAGCTCCTGCGCCGTGCCCTCGTGCGCGAACACTCGCGTGCTCACCCCCACCCGCTCCACGCCCGGCCATGGCAGCAACATGTCGCCCAACGACGTGACGCCAAACGACGTCACCTTGCCACCGAAGGCCTTCTCCAGCTGCCGCGGCAACGGCTGCCCCACCATCGTGGCCAGCACCGCCGGGGCGAAGAACAACCCCGTGGCCAACAAGCTCGCCGCAAAACCCCCGCCCATCAGCAGCCACTCGCGCCGCGGCGACGCCGCCTCGCTCACCCCCAACACCGCCCCATGCGCCACGATCGTGCAGGCCAGCACCAATGCGACCAGCCCCAGGAAGTGTCCAAACTCCCCCGCGATCAGCGCCAGCTTCCACAGGAAGGTGTTCCAAGCCTTCACCACCACCAGCGACGACCACGCCAGCAGCCCCAAACTCAGACTCAGAAATAGCCAACGCATGAACCCTAAAACACATGCCGGCATCGGAAGTTGCCGGAAACCCTAAAACCCAAACCCCAATTCCCGACCACCAGCACAAATCCCCTGCTTCCTTCCGACGTCCTCCGGTCTCGCAAATACGCCATCCGCCGCCCGAAATCCAAAATCGAGAACCGAAAATCGAAATTTCAACCATGCGCCGTCTCGACCAACTGCTCGCCAACCTCGGTTACTGCTCCCGCCGCGACGCCCGCACCTGGGTGAAGGCCGGCCGCATCACGATCGACAGCACGCCCGCCAAAGACCCCGGCCACAAGATCGACCCCGCGCGCCAGACCATCCTCATCGACGGCGAACCGCCCGACCACCCCGACGGCCTGCTGCTCCTCCTGCACAAACCCACCGGACTCACCTGCTCGCACGACGAACGCGAAGGCCCGCTCATCTACTCGCTCCTCCCCGAGCGTTGGCGCGCCCGCAACCCCGTCGTCACCAGCATCGGCCGCCTCGACAAGGACACCAGCGGACTCCTCCTGCTCACCGACCAGACGGCGCTCGTGCACCAGCTCACCAGCCCCAAACACAAGGTCCCCAAAATCTACCGCGCCACGGTCGACACCGACCTCGACCCCGCGCTCATCGCCCTCTTCGCCACCGGCACCCTCCAACTCGAAGGCGAAAAAGCCCCCTGCGCCCCGGCCGAGCTCCGCATCCTCGAGCCCCGCCTCGCCGAGCTCACCCTCATCGAAGGCAAATACCACCAGGTCCGCCGCATGTTCGCCACCCAGGGCATCCACGTCGAAACCCTTCACCGCACCACCTTCGGCCCCCTCACCCTCGGCGACCTCCCCCCCGGCACCTACCGCGAACTCCCCCTCACCACCTTCGCCTGACGCGTCAGCGTCCCACCTTCATTCCTAGTCTTTCACGATTCTCCCGCCTCCCGGGGCTTTACCGTCACCGTCGCACCTGCCATAGCTCTCATCCCGAACCACTTCGGCGCTGGCCTCGCCTCGAATTTCTTTCCTCTCCCGCATGCCCGAGTCCCCCGACTCCACGCCCGAATCCGTCGAAGCCTTCATCACCCGCTGGGCCCAAGCCGAGGCGGCCGAACGCGCCAACTACCAGATGTTCCTCACCGAACTCTGCGACCTGCTCGGCGTCCCCCATCCCGATCCCTCCGGCGCCGACAACGCCTTCAACCGCTACGTCTTCGACCGCTCCATCACCCGCACCAAACACGACGGCTCCGCGGTCACCGTCTACGCCGACCTCTACCAACGCGGCGCCTTCATCCTCGAGACCAAGCAGGGCGCCCACGCCAAACAAAAGGCCAACCCCGGCCAACTCGGCCTGCTCGGCGAAGACCCCGCCCCCTACAAAACCGGCCACGGCGTGCGCGGCACCAAACAATGGGACCTCGCCCTCGAACGCGCCTACAACCAGGCCCGCGGTTACATCCGCGACCTGCCGGCCGACGAGGGCCGCCCGCCCTTCCTCATCGTCTGCGACGTCGGTTACGTCATCGAGCTCTACAGCGAGTTCACTTGCACCGGCGGCACCTACGTGCGGTTCCCCGATCCCACCTCGCACCGCATCTACCTCGAAGATCTGCGCGACGCCAAGATCCGTGCCCGCCTGCGCGCCGTCTGGACCGACCCCGCCTCGCTCGATCCCGCCAAACACGCTGCCCGCGTCACCCGCGAGGTCGCCGAACACCTCGCCCGCCTCGCCGCCTCCCTCGAAGCCGACGGCCATGAGCCGCAACCCATCGCCACCTTCCTTCAGCGCTGCCTCTTCACCCTCTTCGCCGAGGACACCGGCCTGCTGCCCGACAACGCCTTCCTCGGCATCCTCCAAAAGTCCCGCGAGCACCCGCAGGGTTTTATGGCCTTCGTCACCCAGCTCTGGCGGGAGATGGCCACCGGCACGGACTACTCGACGCTGCTCATGCAGCGCATCGCCCACTTCAACGGCGGCCTCTTCGAAAACGCCACGCCGCTCCCGCTGAGCGCCGCGCAGATCGCCATCCTGCTCGGCGCCGCCAAACCCGACTGGTCCGACGTCGAACCCGCCATCTTCGGCACCCTGCTCGAGCGCGCCCTCTCGCCCCGCGACCGCCACAAACTCGGCGCCCACTACACCCCGCGCAGCTACGTCGAACGCCTCGTCAAACCCACCATCATCGATCCGCTCCGCGCCCGCTGGGACGCCGTGCGCACCGCCGCCGCCCAACACCAGGCCGCGAAGAAAACCGCCGCTGCCATCGCCGAGGTCAAAGCCTTCCATCACGAGCTCTGCTCCCTGCGCGTGCTCGATCCCGCCTGCGGCTCCGGCAACTTCCTCTACGTCACCCTCGAGCACATGAAACGCCTCGAAGGCGAAGTGCTCGAACTCCTCGAAAACCTCGGCGACACCGAACTCACCTTCGAGATGGAGCAGTTCAAGGTGCGCCCGCAGCAGTTCCACGGGCTCGAGATCAACGAACGCGCCGTCGCCATCGCCCAGCTCGTGCTGTGGATCGGCTACTTCCAGTGGCACAAAAAGACGACCGGCCGCTCCGACACCGGCGACCGCCCACTCCTGCCCAAGGAACAGACCATCATCGCGCAGGACGCCGTGCTCGCCTACGACGCCGAAGTCCCGCGCAAGGACGCCGACGGCAACTTCGTCACCATCTGGGACGGCCGCACCACCAAACCGCACCCCGTCACCCAACGCGAAGTCCCCGACGAAACCGCGCGTTTACCCGTTTACGACTATACCAACCCACGCCGCGCCGAATGGCCCCAAGCCGACTACATCGTCGGCAACCCGCCGTTCATCGGCGCCTCGCGCATGCGCGACCTACTCGGCGACGGCTACACCGAAGCCCTCCGCGGCGCATGGAAAGGCGACGTGCCTGAGTCCGCCGACTTCGTGATGTTCTGGTGGGAAAAAGCCGCCGAACAGGTCCGCGCCGGCGCGACCAAACGCTTCGGCTTCATCACCACCAACAGCATCCACCAGACTTTCAATCGCCGCGTCGTCGAGCGTCACCTTAACGACAACAAGTCCCCGCTCACCCTCGCTTACGCCATCCCGGATCACCCTTGGGTCGACAGCACCGACGGCGCCGCCGTCCGCATCGCGATGACGGTCGGCACGAGCGAACCATTCCTCGGTGAACTCAATCGCGTAACCGAAGAAACCGAGGTTGAGAACGGAGAGCATCGCGTGGAGCTCGACGTGGATCTCGGGAAGATCGCAGCGAATCTGAAGATCGGCGCGGACCTCACCTCGGCAGTTTCATTGCAAGCCAATCTGGGACTCGCGTCTGAGGGAATTAAGCCACACGGCATGGGATTTGTGCTCAGCAGAGCTGAACGCCAGAAACTCATCGAGTCCGACGTGACCACAGAGCGCTACATCAAACCTTACAAGAACGGGCGCGATATAACACAGACTGATCGCGACGTATTCATTATAGACCTACATGGCCTCACCGATTCGGAAGTCAGAGGTCAAATGCCTTCGATTTACCAGCACGTCTACGACAACGTAAGACCCGAGAGGCTCGAAAACAAAGAGGCCTACCGACGTGTGAACTGGTGGCTCTTCGGTCGTAAGAACACCGATATGCGAAATGCGATTTACGATCTATCACGATACCTCGTTTCGGTAAAGACGGCCAAACATCGCATATTTCAATTCGTGGATTCACCGACGCTGCCCGACAGTAAGCTAATCTGTGTCGCACTGGGGGACTCATTCGGGTGCGGAGTAGTGTCATCTGCTATTCATGACATTTGGACGCTCAACGTCGGAGCCAAGCTTGAGGACCGTCCCACCTACGTTGTCGGAGACAGCTTTAACAAATTCCCCTTCCCCGACCTCGCCGACGACGATCCGCTGAAGGCGACGATCCGCGACTTGGGTGAACAGCTCGACGCGCACCGCAAGCGGCAGCAGGCGGCGCATCCCGACCTCACGCTCACCGGCCTCTACAACGTAGTGGAAAAGTTGCGACGGGCGGAAGCGCTCACCGCCAAGGAGCGCCAGATCCACGACGACGGCCTCGCCGCGGTGTTGAAACAACTGCACGACGAACTCGATGCCGCCGTGCTCGCCGCCTACGGCTGGAGCGACCTCGCCACCACCGTCCCGCTCGCCGACCGCCTCGCCCGCGGCGACGAAGTTCTGGAGCAGGCCCTGCTCACCCGTCTCGTCGCCCTCAACCACGAACGCGCCGCCGAGGAAGCGGCGGGCAAGATCCGCTGGCTCCGCCCCGAATATCAAAACCCGACCGGCCAGACCGCCGCGGCCGCCACCCAAACCCAACTCGACGTCGACACCCCGGTGGTCCCGGCCGCGGCGGGCAAACTGACCTGGCCGAGCAAACTCCCCGACAAGGTCAGCGCCCTGCGCGCCCTCCTCCCCACCACCGGCCCCGACGCCAGCGCCCTCGCCGCCCACTTCGGCAAACGCACCAAGTCCCGCCTCACCGAAATCACCCAAATCCTCGAAACCCTGAAAGACTTGGGCCAAATGTAACGTTTCACCAATATGCACATCCGAAACCTTAATGTAATCTTACGAGATGCCTCAGAAGGGGTGGATAGTGATGTGGCTGTCACGAATTTCAGATATCGCGAATTGCCCGAAGCAGCAAACGCTGGACAAGTGCCGCTGGGCGCCATGCCAGATACAACCTCGCACTTTCCCTCCGTCTGTTCGCCCGCCGCATTCAATTGCTGAATTTCGTCAACGCAGCGTCTCCCCCAAAGCGACAGCAAGAAGTTCAAGCTAGCTATGCCACTCAAGCTCAAAGACCTTTTACCGCCCGAACAGATTCCGCTCTGCGTCCAAGCATCGGACCCCGTCGAGAAAGCTCTTGAGCACATGAGGCACCACGAGTTCAGCCAGCTACCAATAGTCGACGGGGAACGTCGTTGTCTCGGCGAAGTGGTTACCTTTAGCGGAATAGTTCAAGCGATGGTCTCAATGAACACGCATGCGACCGCACTTACCGTTTCAGACGTGCGCGTTCCTGCCAAAGTGTATCGCGAGGACGAAGATCCGATGGCGGCTCTCGGAGATATCCAATCCAATGACTTCGTGCTGATTGTAGACGACGAGGATAAAATTGTCGGGTTGGTTAGCACGGCCGATACCACCGAATTCTTCCGCCATCGCGCGCAGGACTTCATGCTCATTGAAGACATTGAAACGAGTGTCAAAGAGGCCATTGAAGTTCTTTATGCGGAAGACAATACAGGAAAGACCGCAGCAATCGAAAGTATCACGGATCGCGCGTCTGAAATTCGGCGTAGGTTGCCTGCTGCGATAAGGGCCTACCTTGAAAAGCAGGACATACCCGTTCCTCCAAAGTCCGCGGCGGAGAGAGCTGCGTTGATGGCGGCGGAGAATCTACTCGCGCTACCCAAAGCTGGGAAGCCCTTTGACCGACTTTCGTTCGATGAGTTCATACAGCTTCTGCTTAAACATCCGAAAGCGCCCAAACTGGAAGGCGCGAAAGACTCGGCCGAAGTTCGAAAGATGCTAGAACAAGTTCGGGATGCCCGAAACAAACTCGCCCACTTTCGTGGGGACATCAGCGCAGTTGAACGAAGCCATATCCGATATACCAAACGCTGGCTTGAGAATAATCTGCCGGAGTCCATGGCCGTCCCGCCCGAGATCGCAAAATCGAACTTCCCAACCCACGTAGAGGGGTTGAAAATTTCAACGACTCTCGTTTCAGGGGAATACGTAAAGGTCGGAAGTTCCAAGCCTTCGGATACCGAGATCGAAAGCGCGGGCGAAGATACTGCGCCATCGGGCTCCTACGCAAAACTTTCTGAAGCGCTACGGAGAGTCCAAACTGACACGACTTCTGTGACTCTGACTTTTGGAGAGATAGAACAGATCCTTGAGAAGCAACTACCTCGTTCTGCCTTTGAGTATCGAGCTTGGTGGGCGAACCAAGAAGATAGCCCCCAAGCGGTCGCTTGGTTGAGCCAAAGTTGGAAGACGCAAGCAGTCAGCATGAACGAAAAGCGACTCACGTTTGTGCGAACAGATGAGCGCCAAAATGAATATATTTCGTTCTTTAGCCGAGTGCGGGCGCTTTTGAGAAAATCGCGTGCGTTCACTCTGCGCGCCGGCGGTCCACAAGGCACAAATTGGGACCCCCTCGTCTATCTAGACCAAGGTGGTCGTGCGACGATCATTGCCGTGTTCGGTCGTAAAAAGCGCTTTCGTATAGAACTGTATCTGGACGACGGAGACGCGGAATCAACGCGGGCGACCTTCGACCAACTCAGTGCGCGTAAAATGTCGATTGAGAAGGAACTCGGATTTCCAGTCGAGTGGCAGTCGCTGGATAAAAAGAGGGCCTGTCGGATCGCGGTCGCAACCGACGGCAGCATTCCCGCAGATGTCGATAACGCGAAGCTGCACGAATGGGCCGCAAAACATGCCCTAGCCTTCCATCGCGTTTTCAAACCGGAATTCGCCGCTCAAAAATGAATGCATCGCCGCGGCCCCATGCCCGAGATCGAAAAGGACATCCGGTCCGCCACAGACCGCCACGACGCCATTCTCAAGCAAATAGGACTGGCCCGATTTCAAGGTCGTGAGCCAAATACTGACTCGGGGAACCAGTAACTTGATCAGCAAACTTTGAAACCTTCCGCGTCCCTATTTATCGATAATTTCGCCCTTCAGGACGCGGCCTACACAATCTTGGCCGGGTTGGATGACGATGAACGACCAGAGCTTGGCGCCTCGTCGGCCGAAGCCGGGTATGAGGTAAAGCTCGTCTCTTCGGCGGGAATTCAAGTGGAAGCCCTGTTGCAGATTCTGAACACGATTGTGCTCCAAGACGAGTTGGTCGTGGAGGCCAAGTTCGCCGCTTCTTGGGACCAAGATGGTAGCCCATTGAAGTTGCTGCGTGATGAGGGCATCGTCTTCGCAAGGCCCCTAAACGAGGTCAGGGAGGAATGGCTACCCATACGAGAATGCGTGGAGGAGGAGCTCTGTTTCTCTCCACAGCTAGCCAAGGACTTCACTGCGTTTCGAAAGTCGTTCAAGGGTGAGTCGCATCCTATCTTCTCCACTCTCCTTTGGGGCACGGCCGGGATGATTGCGCGGAGCCAGTATTTAAAGCGTCCTTACTTGGGACACCCGTCACGAGGTCGCGTGATTGGTCTGGGGCAATTGGGCGGATCGCGGATGGGGGCGCTCGATGTGATCAATCGCTTTGTCAGCAGCGAACGCGTAAAACTCTTTGACCGCATTAGCGCGAACCAAACCACACGAGCCACGAGTCTCAGCCTGCCTCCCGTTGCCTTGGAAGTGATCTCAGCCTGCCATGAAGCGGAGGATTTGATTCCCACCGCGATTCAATTGAGAGACGATTACCGAAACGTTCGCGAGTGGATTGGCGAATTTCAGCAAGCACTTGAGCGGGGCTCCAAGGATTCTGCCAAAAGTATTGCGCTGCTCGAAGCAGCGGCGGCCGACGTGGATCGCCTCTTCAAGGGCAAGTGGTGGGCGAGGTTCAGCTTCGATGTCAGTCTGAGTCTCACGAGCCTGCCGCATGTGGGCGGAGGGATGACCGCTCCAATCGGGGCCATGGTTCAGAGAATCCTTCCCGGCAGTGTTCGCACGGCCGTTACCAAACTCATTCAGCAGTTCTGGGACGACAACGCGCTCGACGGGCTATTCCGTATGCTTGGTGGGGTTTCGCCTGAAATTCGGGCACAGGCCCTCCGCCATCTGAGAGGGTGATCGGTGATCGCTTGGGGCTAGGACTCAAGGTGAATAGCGGAACCCATTATCCCGTAAATAGATAAGATTACATTGTGACGGAAATTTAGGGCAAAAATCAGCAATTATCAAAAGGCGTTAGATCAGGGCTTTTAATTATTGTTGACATGGAGTCGACGGAACACAGCTTCCAACGAGCGCCAACGCCATGAAAACGATCGAAGTCAGCGACCAGACCTATTCAGCCTTGGAGGCTCAGGTATCCGGATTCGGGGAAACCCCGGAAACGGTGATTCAGCGGCTACTCAGGCTCCAGGCTACTCTTGCCGAGGGTGCTGCCGGCTCCATCCCAGCTGGCGCAAAAGTTGAGCGCTCAGCGATCGAAACCTTTGTTTCGTCGGCAGATTTCCAGCACAAAAATGGCAAAGGGCGATACCTCAGCTTGCTGGGGTTCCTCATTGGTGAAGATTTCCAGAAGTTTGAAACCGTTGCACTTGGACTTCGCCGCGGAAAGCGGGTTCAGATATCCGACAGTCCGGATCACATCGAAAATAGCGGTAAGAGCACGTTTCCGGAGCGAATCCCCAATACCAACTATTGGGCGCTCACTAACCTGAGCAACCGCAGCAAACGCGACGTCATTTACACCGCCATGACCAAGCTGGGCTACGGCGAGCAAGATATCCGAATCGCAGTTCAAAGCATTCCTGATTCGGGAATTGACCGGTCGAGCTACCAGTTCGTTACCGCCGGATCTAAAACGCAGTTTTACGGAGGAGGTGTAGGAACCCCAATTCGTGGAGGCCCCAAGGGGTGAACGCGACCGACGTTTTACACTCACGATCGGAGGTTGCCCACCGGTTCCTCGACGAGACCGGAGATGCGACCTTTTTCGGCAAGGGGCGGAAGCTGTTGATTGGTCGAGACGGTGTGTCACTCAGCTTTGGCATGGGGATAGTTCGTATCGATCGTCCGTTGCCGGACATTCGCTCAGAAATCCGCGCCTTGGAGCAGCAAGTCAGCACCGATCCTTTGCTGTATCCAATCCCCAGCGTCCAAAAGCGGATCGCGTCCGGCGGCTTCTTTTTCCACGCCTGCAAAGATACCCCGGATGTGCGTGCCGTCCTTTTTCGCTACCTCCGCGAATTGCCCTGCGAAGCAGAGATCGTGATCGCACGGAAGATCCCTGCACTTTTTGAAAAGCAGCACCACGGCAGAGAAGATGAGTTTTATGCCGACCTGCTCTCCCACTTGATCAAGCGCCGCCTGAAGAAGGAACAGAAGCTGGTTCTGAACGTTGCAGAACGCGGATCAAGCACCCGCGAGAAGGTGCTCGGCAGTGCATTGAATTTGGCCGTCGCCCGGGCTAGCAAAAGGTGGGGTGACGCTGACGTTAAAACCCGAGTGGTTTTTAACGTGCAGAACCCCCGAACCGAACCGCTGCTCACCGTCTCTGACTACCTGTGCTGGGCCGTGCAGCGGGTTTTCGAACAAGGCGACGTTCGGTTCTACAACTACCTTGCCAATAAGATTCGCGTCGTGGTCGACCTCTACGACCGCGACAAATACCCGGGATCCAAGAACTACTACGACAAACGTAACCCGTTGACCGCCGCCAATAAATTAGGCCCGCCGATTACCTGAGCGACTTTCGCCGCGACGTCATGGAGACGACTTTCAGTAAGGGCAGGCCCGAGACACAGGTCGTCCAAACGGGATGGATTGTCAATTCATGCTTACTTAGCGCCAAGCAATCATCGATGAGTATGAAATACCGGACCTTCAAGAACGGGAGACCAGAATGGGTCAGGCTTTGTAGTTTGTAGTCGAACTAGGTTCGAAAGGCAGCGGGTGCCTGAATTCAGCCAAATCCGCAGCGAACCATCCCTGAACTTTCGGGCGCAATTTCTGAAAGATTCGGTAGCCTCGATGCGTTTCACGCGATGGTCTTTAGACAGCTTTTGGCTCATCCATGAATCCGCTCTTACTCCTCGCTCTGGTCGTTTTGGTTCTCCTCGGGCTGTCCGTATTGGCCGCCGTGGTCTTGAAGCTGAAAGCGCAGGGTGACTCCGGTGGCGCGCCGAACCTCTACACCTTGCGGCCCTCCATTTTCACCCCTGCCGAACGTTCGTTCTTCGGTGTGCTGGAAAGGATCGACCTCGGTGAGCTGACGGTTTCGAGTAAGGTTCGCTTGGCTGACGTTTTTGAGGTCAAACCAGGCGTCGATCGCAGCGAGCGGCAACGGGCGGTGAACCGCATCACGTCCAAACACGTTGATTTCCTGCTCGTGCAGAAATCGGACGGCAAACCGATCCTCGGTATCGAGCTCGACGATAAGTCCCACCAACGCGCCAAACGCGTCAAACGCGACGAGTTTGTGGATCAGACCTTCAAAGCGACCGGACTTCCCCTGCTCCGCGTCAAAGCACAGGCCACCTACGATCCCCGCGCGATTCTCACTCAGATCGAAGCGGTCCTGAATCCCCCAGCAACCGGCGCCCCGCCCGAATTGCCGATTTCCGCTTAGACTGGGATTTCAAATCAATCTAAGCCCACCACATGCCGTCAGATCCCTTGGACTCCTCGAACGCGATTTGGGACGATGGCGAGTGGATTAGCTGGGAGGACATCGACCGCTACCTTGTCGATTCGGGTCAAATCGAGCCGAGTGAAGTCGAAGACGACTACGAGCAAGAGCCCCATCGCACGACCCAAGAAAAATTGGATGAGCTCGAACTGAAAGTGAACGAAGCCAAGGAGCTGCTTCGCCGTGGGCTCCGAGAGCAAATCAACTTTGGCGAAATGGGAGAGCTCTACGCCGAAATCCGTTACGGCATGACGCGCCAACGCCCCTATGCGCAGGGCTCCGACGGACGAGTTGGCAATGACTTCTACGAGGTCAAAACGATCACTCCTTGGAAAACAAAACCCCGCGCTACCGCGAAGCGCCGAGGACATTTCAACATCCTGATCGTCGTTAAGATCAGCGAACACTTCATGTTCGACGCCAGAAGAATACCGCGCGCCAAACTCTCAAAGGGCCGTGGCGGCAAAAAGCTGAGCGTTTCATGGACCTCTCTACCAAAGCTCAATGAGCCGTGCTGAACCTGTGCTCAGTTCTGATGAGCCCGCTGTAAACACCTAGCCACTACGTTTGCACCTGCTTGAAACCCAAATTTAACGACGACGAACTCCGCCGTGCTCGCGAGATCACGCGGGGCCTCTCCAAACCTGAAACGCGGTCTCCCGACTTGGTGGATATCGCCGGCGAACCGCAAAGCCGTGCCCCCCTGATCTTCGTCGCGCTGGTGCTCGTCATCGCGCTTTCCGTGGCGGGTTGGATCCTATTCTCCAACCCGGACCACGTCCGCCTTCACGACTCGGTCTCGCCGGTTTCCAGCACCTCTGAGCCTGCGAGTCTCATTCCTGCAAACGCAGCTCGTTCTGGTGGCCCGTTATCTCTTTCCCCGGCATCGCCTTTGTCGACAGCCAGTGTTCCGGTGCGAAAAGCAACCACTACGAAACCCGCCGCACCGGCGCCAAGACCTCAGCGAACCCAGCCCGTCCCCACTTCCGCCGCCCGTGCGCAATCTCAGCCAACCAGATCCAGCCGTGAGGCCATCCAGCAGCGGCACCAGGTCTTCGTCGAGCGGGAAGCCGAGAGATATTTCCTGGAAGACTACAGACTTGGCTCCAACGACCTAAGCATTCGCCGCGTCGAGGTCACCCCGCTGCGGACCGAATCCGTTGCCGGCTGGCCGCGCTACCGAAGTTTTGGCAACGTCGAAATCGAATACTACGTCGGCTCTGGACAAGTTCGCACCACGCGCCGCGGCTACGAAGCCCTCACCGAAGAATCCAACGGGCAAGTGAAACTGGTCGAATTCACTCCGAAGTGGCAGCCACTCGACCACTGACTACCCACACACCCATGCCCCTCACCCAACCTTCCGCCAATATTGCTCTCTTCATCGATGCCGACAATGCGCCGGCGGCGAAGATCGACTTCATCATCGCCGAGCTCGCCAGCCATGGCGTCGTCAACATCCGGCGCGCTTACGGCAATTGGAAGAAGGCCGAGTTGTCCGGCTGGGAGAAGCTGCTGCACGAATACGCCATCACGCCCGTCCAGCAATACGACCTGGTGAAGGGTAAGAACGCGGCCGACATGGCCCTGCTGGTCGACGCCATGGACATCCTCTACACCAAGAACGCCGACGTGTTCTGCATCGTGTCGTCCGACGCCGATTTCACCCCGCTCGTGCTGCGGCTTCGCGCCGAGGGCAAGACCGTCATCGGCTTCGGTAGCCAAAAGGCCGCCACGCCCTTCGTGAACAGTTGCTCCAAGTTCCTTTACCTCGACGAGGAGTCCGCGACCAAGGATACGCCGAGCATCAAAACCAAGAAATCCGGCAAGGAGCTCAAGGGAGACACCAAACTCATCAACACGCTGCGCACCGCCGTCAGCGCCGCCATGGGCGAAAACGAGTGGGCTCACCTCGGCGCCGTCGGGGCCCACATCGCCAACCAGGGTTCCTTCGATTCCCGCAACTACGGCTACGCCAAACTCAGCGACCTCTTCGCCGCCATCGATCTGTTCGAAACCAAACGCCAGAAGGAGGAGAGCGGCGTGACGCACCTGGTCCGGCTGAAGGCGAAAAAGTAGTCCGGCCGCTTGGCTTCACCCGTCTCACGCCGTTGCGCCCATGACTGACTCCCACCTGGACAACCTCGTTTGGTGGCGACGATTGATCGCGCGGATCACGCTGGGGGCAGTCGCGCTCGGCCTGGTTCTGGTCGCGACTTCGTTTGTCATGTCGTGGATCAAACGGGAGCAACTTCGCGACACTCATCGCGAGGTGGTGGCTCCATCCCTGGAGCGGCTGCGTGACGGCAGTCCCGACACGCGGGAGCTGGAGGAGGCCCACCGCACCTGGCTCGCCCAACAACAAAGCCTGAACCGCTGGCTCGAGCTACGTGGCACCGGATTCCTGACCTTGTTCGGCGCACTGATGTTCGGCGTGGTCACCTCGATGGCGCTTGATCGGGCCATCCACCACCGCCTCGCCCGACCCGACCGGCCGGCCGCAACCGGCGCGGGAGAAGTCGCCCGCAAACTCGCCCACTCCGGAAAAACCGTCATCGCCTCCTCACCTCCGCCGCTGCGACGTTCCCTGCGCTGGATCTGGGTGGTCGCCATTCCCGTCGTCTTCGTGGTGCTGCTACTCCTGCAACTCTACGCCGAGCGGCCGTGGTTCAGTTCGCTGGCCGTGTTGGGCTTCGTCGTCGTCATCGGCGGAATCTGGTTTCTGAGCGAACTGATGCGCACCGGCGGCGGTCGCCAGTCCATTGAAATCGACCCTGCGTCGGGCCGCATCATGTTTCGGCAGTTCACGTTCCTCCGCCACTTCATGCGCAACCCCACGCAAACCGAACAGGTGTTGCACGCGACTGATATCCTGCACCTCGAACCGCGTGCCGACAATCACGGTCGCGCAGTCACCGTCCGCACCACCCAAGGTCAGGTGGTGATCTTCGATCGACTGCAAAACTTCGAGCAAGTCGTCGCCCTGCTGGCCGACTTCGCGGAAGCCAACCGACTTGATCCTGCGGCCTATCGCGCCGCCCTCGCGCGCGAACCGCAGCTCAAGACCCCGTGGTGGGGCTGGCTGCTCTTGATCGGTCTGAGCGTCGGGATCGTGGCCGTCATCTCGTGGCTGGTGATGAGGCTGGCCTAAACGCGCTGAAAGGAACCACGGTCCAGCATTATGTTGCATTAAATTGCACCGCGAGCAACTTTACCCGGCATGCACTCCCACGGGTCCGTCTCGCGCCGTCTGTTTCGTCCTCACCAGATGCCCGTGAACCCACGATGGCGGCACGCCGTTGGTTGGCTGCTGCGCCTTCTGGGTCTTGCTTGTGCCTGCACCGCGCCTGCGCAGGACACGCCGATCACCGTCGGCACGTCGCTCAGCGCCACGGTGCCGGCGGAGTTGCGGGGGCTGTTGATCGACAACCCTTACGTCACCTTCTTCATCGATCTGGGCGAGGACGGCACGCTCTTCGATGTCATGGCCACGGCCAGCAATCACCGCGACCTCATCCCCACCGCGACCGAGGTGCTGCTCAATGCCGACCTGCAACCCGCCCAGCAGGACGGCACGCCCGTGCGAAGCCGCGCGACCGTCACCGTCCGCTTCTACGATCCCGAACAACGCGCTTGGAAAATGGGCCTGAGCGTCCGGCCGTTTGGCAACTCCGCCTCCGATGCCGCCGATCGCCGCATCTACGCCACTTCGGCTTCGTCGTTTGTCTATCGCGAAAGCGAGCTGGACGAACTCGACGAACCGATCCGCGGACTCGCCCCGACCCGCCGCGTGCGCTCGACCCACAGCGCCCTGCCCGCACAGGGGCGCTGTCTGCTCGAGTTCTACATCGATCCGCAGGGCAAACCCCGCTTCCCCTCCGCCGTCGAACGCGACAACGACGACGTCGCCATCGCCGCCGCACTATTGCTCACCCGCAGTCGCTTCTCCCGCCCCACCCGTGACGGTCAACCGACCTACGTGCAGGTGAAGCAGGAGTTTCTGTTCGAGTAAACGCTTTCGGTTCGAGCCACTCGCTCACGCTCGCGGCCACATGGGCTAAAGCGCCCAATGCCGCCTGCTGTAGCCGGCCTCGGTGAGGCCGGTTCCTCCGTCGCGCAGTCCACTCGCTCACGCTCGCGGCTACATCGGCTGGAATTGGATCAGGACTGGCTCGATCGGCCGCCACTCGCCCGGCGCGAGGTCGGCAGGCAACCCGATGTCGCCGACGCTTTCGCGGTGCAGCGCCGTCACCTGATTCTGGATACGGTGAAACATCCGCTTGATCTGGTGGTAGCGGCCTTCGTGCAGCGTGAGCCGCGCGGTGTGCGGGCTCAGAATCTCGAGCTGCGCCGGTTGGGTCGTGTGGTCCTCGGTGTGAAAATAGAACCCCTCCGCGAACGCCTGCACCGCCGCCGCCGGGATCAGGTCGCGGGTCGTCACGTGATAAACCTTGGGCACCTTGCGATCCGGATGCATCAGCGCCTTGGACCAACGCCCGTCGTTGGTGAGCAACACGAGTCCTGACGTGTTACGATCGAGCCGACCCACCAGATGCAGCGATTCCTTGTCGGGATCATCGATCAGATCGAGCACGGTCGGGTGTTCGGCATCCGAAGTCGCGCTCACCACGCCGATCGGTTTGTGCAGCATGAGATACAGGCGCCGACTCGCCGCCTGCACCACCGACTCATCGAGCCGCACTTCGCTGAAACGATCGACCGCCACATCGAAACGGTCCGCCGGCACGCCATCGACGCGCACCCGTCCCGCCAGGACGGCGGCCCGCGCCCGCGAGCGACCCATCAGGTCGTGTTTGGCGAGCAGGCGATCGAGTTTCATCGCGCCGATCGCACCGCGTCCGGAGGTCGCGGTCCACCTGTTTTCCCCACCTTCCCACCCATTTCTGGGGCCTCCTCCCTACCCCCATATCGGGAACCCCCCAGCCCCGCGTAAACACCGTGTCAAAGGTCCGCGACTGACTTCATGCGACGTGCATCGGTGCCGACACGTTGGGTAAACCACTCCCGTCATGTTCAACCGACTCGCTCAACTCCTGCTGCTCTGCTCCGCCCTCACGTGCGTTGCCACCGCACGCACCGATTCGCGTTGGGAAGACATGAGCTCGGGACTGAACGAGTTCGAGGTGTCCTCCATCCTCGGCACCCCGCTCATCGTGCACGAGGCCCGCGGCTACAAACAATGGACCTTCGATGCCGGCGGACTCGTGATGTTTCACCGTGGCGCTGTGGCTTACTGGGGCACGCCCCGCGGTCACAAACCCGCGCCGAAGCCCCGGCTGTTGACCGTCATCACCGAGCCGATTCCCGGCCACGAAGTGCCCAGCGTGGCGACCGCCAACCCGGCGGCCAAGACGCCCACCGAGACCGTTCGCCGACTTCCGGTTTTCGCGGCCCCGACGGCGACCGAAACGACCACGCCCAACGTGAAGGTCCGTGTTTCGTCCTTCGACGAAATCACGAAGTCCTAGGCCGGGCGTCGCCCGCCCCCTGAAGAGGGCCGCCAAAACGCGGTCCGACATTCGACACGCGGAACCGAATGGCGTAAGCAACGCGCGAGCCGTATCAAACGGCTCGCTCCGCTTCGTCCATGCAACGCTTCGAACGCTACCTCGGTATCGATTATTCCGGCGCCAAGACGCCCGACTCCAGCCTCCCCGGCATTCGCGTCTACTACGCCGACGCGCGTGGCGAAGAGCCCGTTGAAATCGATCCCCCGCCCGGCCTGCGCAAATACTGGACGCGGCGCGGCCTCGCCGCGTGGTTGATCGAAACCATCAAGCAAGGACCACCCACCCTTATCGGTATCGACCATGGATTCTCCTTTCCCCTGCCCTACTTTCAAAAACACGGCCTGCCGCAAGACTGGTTCTGGTTCCTCGAGGATTTCCGACATCACTGGCCGACCGATCTTGAAGACGTGCGCGTAGAGGACGTGCGGCGGGGTTTGGTCGGCAATGGCGCCGCCCGCGCGGGTAACGCCCGCTGGCGACGTCTGACCGAACAGCGCGCCGGCGCCGCGAAATCGGTTTTCCACTTCGACGTGCAGGGCAGCGTTGCCAAGTCGACTCACAGCGGCCTGCCCTGGTTGCTCCATCTCGGCAAGGAGCTGACCGGCCACCTGCACTTCTGGCCCTTCGACGGCTGGGTGCCGCCGGAAGGCATGTCGGTCGTCGCCGAGGTCTATCCCCGCCTGCTCAACGACGGCGATCCCGGCGATGCCGAAGGGCGCACACCCGATCAACAGGACGCCTACCTCGTCGCGCAGTGGATGCAGGAAATCGACGCCTACTTCGAACTCGACGAATGGTTCGACGTGAAACTCGGCGCGCACGAACGCGAGATCGCCGACCTCGAAGGCTGGATCCTTGGGGTGCGCTGAGCCACCTGCGCGGACGTCGATTTCCTCCCGCAGTGGTGGGCCCGCCGGGGGTCGAACCCGGAACCAAGGGATTATGAGTCCCCTGCTCTAACCATTGAGCTACAGGCCCAGCACTTTCGGAAAATTGGGGGGCTTTCGGGCGCGGCGTCCAGTTCGGAAATCCCTCACCGCCCGGAGAGTTGACGAGAATTGACCCGCTGCGGGGTTAGGTGTCCGTGCGTTCTTCCCCCCGCTTCGTTTCGCTCGCCCTCATCCTCTTCACCGCGCTCGCGGGCTCCGCCCGCGCCGACCTGCGGATCCAGTGGGCCTTTCAAACCGATGGTCCCATTCGCGGCGAAGCCGTCGTCGTTGATGACACGGTCTACTTCGGCAGCGCCGATGGTTTCCTCTACGCAGTCGATGCGGCCGACGGCGCCCTGCGCTGGAAGGTTGCCACCGGCGGCGCCATCGCAGGCGCGCCTGCCGTGACGGACGACATCGTCGTCGTCGCCGGGCGCGGCTCGAACGCGCTCGCGGTGGATCGGACCGACGGCTCAATTCGCTGGTCGTTCGCACTGGGTCCGACGATGCCCACGCTCACGAGCTGGAACTACTTCACCGCCGCGCCGGTCGCGGACGGCGATCAGGTGCTGGTGCCGTCCGGTGACGGCAAGCTCTACGCGCTCGATCTGGCCACTGGCGCCGAGCGCTGGCACTTCACCACCGGTGACAGCCTGCGTGCCTCGCCGCTCGTCGTCGACGGCGTGGTGTATCAACCCAGTGGTGACGACCATGTCTACGCGGTCGACGCCGCCACCGGCGAAGAGCGATGGCGCTTTGCCACCGACGGCGTGAACTTCGACCTGAGCCAGGGCTTTATTCGCAGCGACATCTTCACTCGGCCGTCGCTGCAGGATGGCCTGCTCGTCATCGGTTCCCGCGACTCCAAGGTCTACGCCATCGATGTCGCCACGCACGAGGCGGCCTGGACCTTCAACTACGATTCGACCTGGGCCATGTCCACCACGGTGGCCGACGGCACCGTCTTCGTCGGGTGGTCGACCAACAACAAGCTCAGCGCCCTCGATCTTCACACCGGCGAACTCAAATGGGACACCACCGTCGGCAGCCACACTTACACCACCGCCACGATCGTCGGCGACACCGTCGTCTGGGGCAGCGCGGACGGTCACCTGCACGGCTTCGACAAAGCCACCGGCGAACGCCGCTTTGCCTACGCCGTGGGGAGCGAGATCTACAGCTCACCGGCCTACACCGACGGCACCTTTTTCTTCGGCACCGACGATGGCCGTCTGCTCGCCGTGGCCGACGCGCCGTCCCCCGCCCATCGCGCGGTGTATCTGCCCGCCAACATCCCGGGCAACCTGCGCGGCTTCATCATCGATGCCGCACTCGCCGACTTCCTGACCAGCCGCGGTTACGCCTTGCTCGATTCCCCCGATGCGCTCGCCGACTGGGTGACCACCCGCACGTCCGAAAAGGCCCGCAGCGCGCTCGTGTTTGGCTTTCCGCTCATTCCGGAGTCGACCATCGGCACCGATCCTGCCACCGGTCCGCTCCGCGCCTACTTGGAAGCCGGCGGCAAAGTCGTCTGGCCCTGGGGCATCCCCAACAAGCTCACCTTCCACGCCGACGGCGGGTTCAAAGCCTACGATCCCACCGTCGCCGAGCGCCTGCTCGAAATTGAGGTCATCGACTTCGAGGACGGCGGCAACTACGCCGCCACCGCCACGCAACTCGGCCGCAACTGGGGTCTGCCCGCGCGCACCAAGACCACCTTCGCCTACCTCGATCCGACCGCACCCAACGACGTCGCCGTGCTGGCTCGCGACGAAGTCGGCCGCCCGGGCGCATGGGTGAAACGTTTCACCTCCGACCCCACTGCCGGGTGGGTGAGTTTTCTGCCCTCCGGTTTCGGCGTTCCGTTCACCGAGGCTCAACTCGCCCTCCTCGAACACGTCGCCAGCTACGGGTTGGAATAGTTTCCCTGTAACTCCCCTCCCATTCAGCGGGTATTCCCTCCATACCCGCCATGCTCAACGATCTTCGCCTCGCCCTTCGCAATCTCCGCTCCGCCCGCGGTTTTGCCCTCGTCGCCACCCTGACCCTTGCCGTCGGCATCGGCTCCGCCACGTCGATGTTCAGCGCCCTGCGCGCCTTGGTCGTGCACCCCTTCGACTACCCGGAGTCGGATCGTCTCGTCATGGTGTGGTCGGGCGATGGTTGGCCGCTCTCGCCCGCCGATTTCGTCGACCTCCACGACCAGTCATCGTCCTTCGAAACCTTTGGCGTCTACTCGCCCGAGTCGGTCAACCTCGGTGAGCGCAACGCTCAGGTTGTCGCCGGCGTGAGCACCACCCACGGCGTGCTCGACGCCTTCGGTCTTCGGCCGATTCGCGGCCGCCTGATCGAACCCACCGACGAGGTCGAGGGCGCTCCGCCGGTCGCCGTCATCAGCTACGGCCTCTGGCAAAGCGCCTTCTCGGGCAAACCCGACCTCGTCGGCAGCACCATCCGCCTCAACGGCGGCGATGTCACCGTCATTGGCATCATGCCGCCGGAGTTTGAGTTTTCCGGCCCCTGGGTGCGCACCGAGGAAGTAAAGGTATTCACCCCCATCACCTACCTCAACCACAGCGGCGACAACCGCGACAGCCATTGGCTCACCAGCGTCGCGCGCCTGAAACCCGGCCTGTCCGTCGAGGCCGCCGACGCCGAGATCAAAACCATCGGCCGGCGCCTCTCGGAACTCTATCCCAACTCCAACACCGACAAAAAGTTTCTCGTTCGCTCGCTGCGCTACGAGATGACCAAGGACATCGGTTCGCAGGTCTGGATGCTCTTCGGCGCCGTCGCCCTCGTGCTGCTCGTGGCCTGCGCCAACGTCGCTTCGATGCTGCTCGCCCGCAATGCCCGCCGTCAGGGCGAATATGCGGTGCGCGTCGCCCTCGGTGCCACCCGCGGCGACCTCATTCGCCTCGCCCTCACCGAAAGCCTCGCCCTTGCGCTGGCGGGCGCGATCGGCGGTCTGTTCATCAGCTACGGCGGCATCGCCGTGCTCAAGACCATCGCCCCGATCAGCGAAGCCCGCCGCGCCGCCATGAGTCTGGATGGCAGCGTGTTGCTCTTCGCCCTCGGCGCCACCGCGCTCACTTCGCTGCTGGCTGGCGTGCCTCCCGCGCTGGCGGCCGTGCGCACCTCGCTCAACACCGTCATCCGCACCGACGCCCGTGGCGCCGTCGGTTCCAAGTCCCGCCACCACATGCTGCGCGCCCTCGTCATCGGCCAGATCGCCGTCGCCTTCGTGCTCGCCAACGGCGCGGTGCTCTTCTCCAACGCCTACCTCAAGCTGCTGGCCGAAAACCAAACCCTCGCCACCGACAAGGTCATCACCGCGAAACTCACCCTCCGCGGCGATCGCTACGAAGAGAACGAACAACGCGTCGCCGCCTGGGAGGAACTTGAGCGCCGCCTCGCCGCCATTCCCGGGGTCAGCCACGTTGGGCTCACCTCCAAACTGCCCCTCCAGGGCGGCAGCAACACCAACGCCCTCGTCAACGATGAGGTCTATGATCCCACCCAGCGCCGCACCCAGGTCGAGCGTTCGTCGGTCACCTTCGACTACTTCGACACCATGGGGCTCAAGCTCCTGCAGGGCCGCCTCCTCCGCCCCGAAGACGACATGCAGGAGGGCGGCCGACTCGGGGTGGTCGTCAACCGCACGTTCGTGGAGCGCGCGTGGCCCGACCGGGACCCGATCGGCCAGGTCTTCCGCGCCAACCAACCCGCCGACCCGTGGTATACCGCCACTGTCGTCGGTGTCGTTGAAGACGTGCGGCAATGGGGCGCCGCCGCGCCCATGCAGCCGGAAATGTATACCACGCCGCCCGGCCACTGGGGCAACCGCGTGCACCTCAACCTGCGTTCGCCGCAACCCGCCGCCGCCCTCATCCCCCAAGTGCGCGCCGTCATCGCCGACTTCGACCCCGAGCTCGCCATCGAGGACCCGCGCACGCTCAACCAGGTCGTGCTCGACTCCACCCAAGGCCAGCGCGTGATGGCCGGCCTGGTGAACTTCTTCATGGGCATCGCCCTCGGCCTCGTCGCGGTCGGCCTCTACGGGACCCTGTCCTATCACGTCGTGCAACGCACCCGCGAGATCGGTGTCCGCATGGCCATCGGCGCGCTCAAGGGCGACATCCTCGGCCTGATCTTCAGTCAGGGACTGCGCTGGGTCCTCATCGGCGTCGCCCTCGGCATCGCCGGCGTTTTCGCCCTCGCCAAGGTGTTGGAGTCGATCGTCTACGACATGGACGGCGTCACCGTCATGCCCGTGCTGCTCGCCACCGGCGCCGTCGCCATTGCCACCGCAGTGGCCACGCTGATACCCGCCTGGCGCGCCTCCCGTCTCGACCCCATGATCGCGCTGCGCATCGACTGACCACGCTGCCGGCCTGCCTCGCGCCGGACCGACTTCGCGCTCTTCGTTGCCTTCTGCGAAAACTCATCGTTGCCTGCCGGCGCATGAGTTTCTGGGCCCGCCTCGCCGCCTGGCTGAATCCCCCCGACCCCGGTCCACTCGAATTCAAACCCGAGTGGGTCGCCATTCTGACCACCAACGTGCCGCTCTACGTGCTGCTGCCGTCCGGCCTGCGGGAGCGGCTGCACATGCAGATCACGCATTTCGTGCGGCACAAACACTTCGAGGGCTGCGGCGGCCTCAAGCTCACCGACGAGATGGTGCTCACCATCGCCGGCCAGGCCTGCGTGCTCACGCTCAACCTGCCCGGTCCGCCCTTCCCCAAGCTCCGCACCATCCTCGTTTACCCGGGCGCCTACCGCGTTCGCGAACAGGTCGCCCGCGGCATGGGGGTGGTCATGGAACGCGAGGTCACCCGCCTCGGCGAGTCCTGGTCCAACGGCACCATCGTGCTGGCCTGGGACGCCGTGCTCAGCGGCGCCCGCAACACCCGCGACGGCCACAACGTGACGTTGCACGAATTCGCCCACCAACTCGACCAGGCCGACGGCCGCGGCGATGGCACGCCTCACCTGCTCGACCCCGCGCGCTACGCCCGCTGGACCGAGATCATGACCGACGGACACGCCCGCCTCGAGCAACTCGCCGCCAAGGGCAAACGCACCGTGCTCGACAAATACGGCGCCACCAACGCCGCCGAGTTCTTCGCCGTCGCCACCGAGGCCTTCTTCGAAAAACCGCGCCAACTCGCCCGCAAACGCCCCGACCTCTACGCCGAACTGGAGGCCTACTACCGCCTCGATCCGCAGCAATGGTATTCGCGCGGTTGATACCGCCGCAGCGCAACGCTACAGCGCCAGCGCATCAAACATCGCGTGGAAACACTCGACCTGACCGCGCAAGCTTTCGTCGGTCTCAATCGTCCCGTCATACGCGCCCAGAAACTGATCGGCCGAGGTCCAGACCGTGTGCATGAACCCGAGGTAACGCTCGGCCAGCACCGGGTTGGCGTCCTGCTGAAATTGTCGGTAGGCTGCCACCTGCGCTGCCCCCACCGCTGGCCGATTCCATGAGCAGGTGACGACCCGCAGGCCCTTCAACGCAAAGAGCGCTGCGGTTGGCTCAGCCCGCTCGTAGTGCCAGTCACAGATCACCACGTCGCGCGGGATGAGGTCGATCGCCGGATGCGTGCCGTTGGTGCTGCCTTCCCACATCCCGATGCCCGTGGTGTCGCCGTCGATCAGCCGATCACCCCAGATCCACAACTCGCGACCCTGTTTCGCCAAGTGGTCACGGATGCGGGTCACCTCCGCAGCGAAGAGCTCGGCTTTGTTGTGACCGCCGCAACGCGGGCAATCGTCGTCACCGAAATAGAAAACCTCGTCCATGCCCGCGTGAAAGGCATCTGCGCCAAAGGCCGCGACGATCTCGTCCACCACCGCGAACACGATGGCGTGGAGATCGGGATGCCGCGGGCAATAACCCTTGCAATAGAGGCCGTCCGGATTGGGCCACTTGTAGGTCTCCGGCAGGGTGATGTCCGGCGTCTCGTCAAACTGCGGATACACCGTGAGCAGGCGCCCCAGTTCCGAATGCCAGGACTGATGGCCGAGCAAACTGATCTGCGGCACCACGCGGATCCCGTGCTGCCGGCAAACCGCCGCAATCCGCGCCACCTGCTGCGCCGTCAGCGGATTTTCGTCCCGCAGCTCCGGGTGACTCTCGAACTCGTAACGGAAGTCGACGCGCAGCACGAGTGTGTTGATTGCCCGCGGTGCCAGTTCCTGCTCGATGAAGGCAACGAACCGCTCCACCCCAGCGGGATTTGGCGCCGCGATGGCAAAGCCCCTCAGTTCGGCCCGGGCAGCGGAGAGGGAAAGCGTCAGCGCAAGCGCGACGCCGAGGGGCAACAAGGTTCGGGGCAGCATCGGGGCGGAGGGGACGCGGAGCATCCCAGCCGCCGTCCGGCCAGCACGCAACCGCTGTTCGTCACCTCAGATGCGGGCCACCGAGTAGTGCGGGTCGTCGTCCATCACCTGCACATCGACCAGGTTGCCGGCGTTCTGCAGCATGATGCGACAGTCCGGCGAGAGGTGGCGCAGGTGCAGGGTCTTGCCGACCTTGCGGTAGCGTTCGGCCAGCGCGTTGATCGCCTCGAGGCCAGACAGGTCACACACGCGCGTGTCCCGACAATCGATCACCACGTCATCCGGATCTTCACTCGGCTTAAACTGCTCGGCGAATTCGCGCACCGAGCCAAAATACAACAAGCCACTCAGCAGGTAGGTGCGCTGCTGATGCGTGTCCGCGATCGTCACGAGCCGCACGTGCTGCGCGCTCTTCCAGGCAAACACCAGGGCCGACACCAACACCCCCACCAGCACCGCGATGGCAAGGTCGGCGTAAACCGTCACGCCCGTCACAATCGCGATCACCAGGATATCGCTCTTCGGCACCTTACCGAAGGTGTTGAAAGTCGCCCACTCGAAGGTGCCGATGACCACCATGAACATCACGCCGGTGAGCGCCGCGATCGGAATGCGGTCAATGAATGGCGCCCCCACCAGAATGAAAACCAACAGGCCGACCGCCGCCACGATGCCGGAGGTGCGACCCCGGCCGCCGGAGCGGATGTTGATCAAGCTCTGCCCGATCATCGCGCAACCGCCCATGCTCTGAAAGAAACCGCTCACCAGGTTGGCCGCACCCTGCGCGATGCACTCGCGGTTACCCTTGCCGCGCGTCTCGGTGAGTTCGTCAACCAGCTGGAGGGTCATCAACGACTCGATCAAACCGACCGAGGCCAGAATCGCCGCGTAGGGGAAAATGAACGACAGCGTCTCCCAGTTGAACGCCACGTTCGGCAGGTGCAGTTGCGGCAGGCCGCCCTGCACGGTGGCGAGGTCGCCGACCACCTGCGTGTTCACGCCGAGGAAGGCGATGCCCGCCACCACCAGGATGGCCGCCAGCGATGACGGCACGGCCTTGGTGAACCTGGGCAGGAAATGGATGATCGCCATCGTGAGCACGACCAGGCCGAGCATGATCCACAGCGCACTGCCGCTCAGCCAGTCGCCCACCTCCGCGCCGTTGCGCTCCTTGAACATGTCGAGCTGCGCCAGGAAGATCACGATTGCGAGCCCGTTCACGAAACCCATCATCACCGGGTGGGGCACCAGCCGGATGAGGCGACCCAGTTGCAGCGCTCCCACCAACATCTGGATCACGCCAGTCAGAATCACCGTCGCGAAAAGGAACTCGAGGCCCGCGCCCTCGCCGCCGCGCAAATTGCCCTCCTGCACCAGCGCGACCATGACCACGGCCATCGCACCGGTCGCGCCTGAGATCATACCCGGCCGCCCGCCAAAGGCCGCCGTGATGAAGCCCATGAAAAAGGCCGCATAAAGCCCGACCAGCGGCGGCACCCCGGCCACAAAGGCGAAGGCGATCGCCTCGGGCACGAGCGCCAGCGCAACGGTGAGCCCGGAGAGCGCATCGTCCTTAAAGTTGCCGCGTTTCTTACGAAAAGGATTGGTCATGTTGTGAGGTCGAATGCCCCCAACAAAACGCGCCGACGTTGGGGTCGACGCCTGCGCCCTCGCGAGGGCGGTGTGATGGAAATGTGAAGCTGGGTGGGTAAGAAGCGACTCGCCGCAGGCACGCAACGAGCCGCGCAGCAAGGCCCCCACCCCTGCCCAACGCAATCCTTTAACCACCGTCACCCCCGAATCCGCCGCTCACCGCCACCTCTCACAGCATCCCGAAAAGTGTAACCTATTAGGTGACACTTTTACCTCCGCTCACGACTGGAAGGGGCCGCTGAAGGCTGAATAATTTGTCACCTATTAGGTTACAATTGGCCGGTGTGACCTGTCGGGTTGCGGCGGGCGGGGGCAGAAGGGCGGCTTGACGTGCAGCGGACCGCTTCGCGGGGCTCCAGTTGACCCGCCGGCCACTCGGCCAGAATGTTTCCCGCTCCATGACGCTTCCCCGCGCCTCCATTTTCATTTCCTGCGTGCTGTCGCTCGCACCCGTGCTCTCCGCGCAAGCGACCTTGCTCGATCCGCTCGTCGTCACCGCCACCCGCGCGCCGCAGCCACTTTCGGCCCTGCCGGTCGCGGTTGATGTGTTCGCGGCCGACCAGCTCAACAACGGCGCCACCCTCACGATCGACGACGCCCTCAAGAGCTCAGCCGCCTTCTCGCTCTTTCGCCGGCAGGGCAGCCTCTCGGCCAACCCCACCGCCCAAGGCGTCTCGCTGCGCAACCTCGGCCCCAACGGCGCCGGGCGCACCCTCGTGCTGGTCGACGGCATTCCGCTCAACGATCCCTTCGGCGGGTGGGTGGCCTGGACCAAGGCCCCGCGCCTCTCCCTCGCCGGCGCCGAGATCGTGCGCGGCGGCGGTTCCAGCGCCTGGGGCAGCGCCGCCCTCGGCGGCACCGTGCAGTTGTTGAGCGCCACCGCGTTGCCCGATGCCGCCCGCGTATCCTCCACGCAGATACAGGTCGAGGCCGGTGACTTCGGCACGGTGTCCGGCGAACTCGCCCACACAACGGTCCGTGGCGCCGATAGCATCAGCATAAACGCCCGCGCGTTTCACTCCGACGGTTTTGCCCGCACCGCGCCCGGCTGGGCGGGACCGATCGACCGACCCACCGACCTCGACCAAGGCATGCTGCAACTCAGCTGGGCCCGCACCACCGAGGCCGGCACCCGTGGCACGATCACCGCCCGCGTGTTCACCGAAGAACGCGGCAACGGCACGCCGCTGCAACGTAACCGCACCCGCGAGGCGCTGCTCGCCGCCAGCGCCAACGGTCGTCGCGATCTGTTCGGCGACGTGGCTGACTGGTCCGCCACCGCCTACGTGCAGACACAGGAGTTCTCCAACCTCTTCACCTCCGTCACCGACGCGCGCGACGCCGAGACACCGGTGCTCGACCAGTTCGCGGTGCCAGCCGACGCCGCCGGTGCCGCGGCCACCGCCACCTGGTCCGACGCCGACCAAACCACCACCGTCGGCGCCGACGTGCGTTGGGTCGACGGCGAGACCGGCGAACGCTACTTTCGCGTCGGCAACGAGTTCAGTCGCGAGCGCCACGCCGGCGGCACCCAGACCTTCGCCGGCGTGTTTGCCCATCACGACCGCGTCCTCGCACCGGGTTGGCGCGGCAGTGTTTCCGCCCGACTCGACCGCTGGGCGCTGACCGATCCCTACCGTATCGAGACCGACCGCACCACCGGCGCCGTCGTGCGCAAAGACACCTTGTCGGACCGGAACGGATACGAGTTCAGCCCGCGCGCCGGACTCGTGTGGCAGGCGACGCCGCAGTGGCGCTGGCACGCCGCCGCCTACAGCGCTTTCCGCCTGCCCACCCTCAACGAGCTCTACCGCCCTTTCCGGGTGGGCAGCACCATCACCGAAGCCAACCCCAACCTCGCGCCCGAGTCCCTGCGGGGCGCGGAGATCGGCACGACCTTCGGCACCCCCACCGCCAACCTGCGCGTGAGCGCCTTCACCAACCGCCTCGAGGACGCCGTGGCCAACGTCACCCTCGGCGCCGGCCCGGGCGTGGTGCCGGGCGTGGGATTTGTGCCGGCCGGCGGACTCGGTCGGCGCCGGGAGAACCTCGACCGCGTCGACGTCAATGGCTTCGAGTTCGCCGCCACCCTTCGCCCTGACCCCAGCCTCACATTGCGGGCCGATTACCTTTACAGCGATGCGACCGATCACGGCTCGGCCAAGACCCTGCCGCAGGTGCCGCAACACACCTTCGTGTTTGGCGCCGACTGGCAACCCGTCACCCCACTCCGCCTCGGCGCCCAACTGCGCTACGTGAGCGACGCGTTTGAAGATGACGCCAACACGCTCGTGTTGGACGCCGTCACGACGATCGACCTCCGCGTCGCCTACCGCATCGCGGATGGCCGCGAGGTCTTCGCCGCGGTGGAAAACCTCTTCGACGAAACCGTCGTCACGCGCCGCACGCCTGAAGGACTCTACGACCTCGGCACCCCGCGCTTCACCCGCGCAGGCCTGCGCTGGACCTGGTGATCTCGCGGCGACCTCACCGCGCCTCGCGGTGCTTGTCCACCCACCAACCCCACAAGACGAGCAGCCACTGGGCGTGCCCCACAACCGCGATCGCCGTGACCGACGGCGGCGGTGGCCCGGTGAGGTTGCTGATTTCGATCACGACCAGGAAGGCAACCAAACCCGCCAATCCCCACCGCCCCACCCGATCGCGCGCAGCCGTCGCCCGCAGGTAGAGCCACAGGCCGCCGCCAAAAAACAGAAACTCCAGCAACACTGTCAGCGCCGGAGAATTCCACGCCCCTAAACCCACCATCGGCCCGCCGCCCGGCACCAGCGGCAGGTCCGGTCGATGCACCAACAGATCGAGCACCCAGTGGCTGATCACCCCGACCGCACAGACCACCGCCGCGCGCGGGGACTTGGCCAGCAACCAGTAGATCCCGCCAAACAGCGCCGCCCACAACGCGCCGGCCAGCAGGCTGTGCGTGTAGGGATAGTGCACAAAATCCAGCGGCGTCATACGTGTGATCCCGGGCGCGATGTTCACCTGCTCCACGCCCAATAGCAGGAACGTGGGCCAGACCAGATCGACGAGTTGAGTCGCCAAAAACAGCGTGCCCAAGGAAACGGCGGGCGCCCAGCGCTTGAGGCCGAAGCCCATTCCAAAGTGTCCGACGAACATGCGCGGAGCGTAGCCATACCGGCTCGTCTTCGTCCATCGCCCATGTTGACGACGCCTCGGATTGAAGTTCCGCTCATCGCCCATGACTCAAGTTCCCACCCTCACCGGCGCCGAACGTCGCGCCCTGCGCGGCGAAGGCCAACTGCTGGAAGCCAGCGTCACGCTCGGCCGTGAGGGCATCACCGCGACGGTGACCAAGGAGCTGGACAGCCAGCTCACGCGCAACGGCCTGATCAAGGTCCGCGCCGGCGAAACCGACCGCAAGGCCCGCGAGGCGCTCTTTACCGAACTCGCCGCCGCCACCAACAGTGCACTGGTCGGGACGGTCGGACGCACCGCGCTGCTCTACCGGCCGATTCCCGACGCCGAACAGTAGCACAAGCCAACGGCCAGACCGGGGTCAACGACCCCGGCCACAGGTGGCCCGCCGGATCGCTGAAGGCGGGCTCGGTGAGCCCGGTCACCACCCTTCGCCTATGAGCCGCACCCCGCACGAAGCAGGGCGCGGCTCGACTCGACTCTCGTCCCACGCCAGCAGGACGAAAGGGGGCGCCGGAGCAGGCCGGCAGGCCAGTCGGCAAACTAGGAACCAGAACCACTAACGTCCCGAGTCTAGCGGGAACCACGCGCACCCGCCATACGCAACCTTGCGCAGATCGGACGCGTTGCCGCCACCTGCTGAAAAACGAAGGAGGCGCCGGACCCGATCTGGGGTCCGACGCCTCGTTGACACTTTCCCGTGGCGGGGGACGAGGGCTCGCGTGGGGGAGCCTAGTCGTCGTCGACGACCCGGAATTTCAGCGGCACGCGCATGCGCGTCGCGACCTTGCGGCCATTCTTCATGCCGGGGCGGAACTGCCAGCGGGAAACTCCGAGGACCGCCGCATCCTCGAAACCGCGATGCGTCGATGAATACACCTTGGCCCAGGGGACCTTGCCATCGGCGCCTACAATGAAGTCGACCACGACCTCGGCCTCGCGCACCTCGTGCTTGAGGTGGCCGGGGAAGACCGGCGGCTGCTGGAGCAGCGGGACCGGCACGCGGTCGAGATCACCCAGGTCGAAAAGATCTTTGATTTGATTGGGGCTCACTTTGCCGTGCGCGATGCGCGACGGGATGCTGACCACCTTGGCCGCATCGAAGTCGGGTTTCGGCAACAGCGACTGGAAGTCGAGCTTCTGCACGAACGTCGCGTCGGTCACGATGGAGGGCACGTCGGACTGCATGGGCACGTAGGCCCCCGGGTCGAGTTCCTCCTGTTGCGCGGCGTCGGGATCGAACACCTTGTCGGGTTCTTCGAGGTCCTCGATGGGGGGCATTTCCATGAAGACCACGGCGAGTTCCTGCACCCCGGTGTCGACGACTTCGGGGGCGGGAGGATTGTTGAATCCGAGCAGCACCACCAGGTGGGCGGCACCGGACACGATCAACGCGGACCACGGGATGCCGGTGAGCGGCAGGGCGGGTTCGTAGCGCCAATCGGGGCGATCGAGCGAGGGGTTTGCCCGCGGAAGCGGGCGGATTGCGGCGGGGGCTTTCTTGCTTCTGGAGCCAGCTCGCACCACCGCCGGCGGAACGGTCGGGAGCTGTGTTGTCATGGTTGAAGTATACGACACAACGGCCGTTCTCTTACCGCATGGTTTGTCCATTGCCACGCACCCCTTGGCCCGGACACAAATTACGCTTCGCACATGTCGCTTGAGCAATTCGGATGGAACGATCTGTGGGCGGAATCCTTCGCCCCCCACGCCGCGGCCGGTCACCAACCGGCGCGGGTGGTGTGCGAGCTGCGCCGGAAGTTCTACGCGGTGCAGGACGTCGACAAAGAATGGCTCGGCGAATGCCGCGGCGGCTTTTTTCACCGCCATGCCGAAACGAGTGCGTTCCCGGCGGTCGGCGATTGGGTGGCGATCAGCCATCGCAGCGATGGCAAACGCGTCGACATCCACGCGGTGCTCCCGCGCCGGACCAAGTTCTCCCGTCGCGCCGCCGGTGAAGAGGACATCGAGCAAGTCGTCGCCGCCAACATCGACTACGTGCTTCTGGTGAGCGGGCTCGACCGCAACCACAACCCGGCGCGCATCCAACGCTTCCTCGTCGCCGCCCGCGAGAGCGGCGCCGAACCCGTCATCGTGCTCAACAAAAGTGACGTGCATCCGGAGCCCGAGGCGGTGAAGGCCGAAATTGAACAACTCGTCCCCGGCGTCCGCGTCATCCTCACCAACACGACCCGCCGCCGCGGACTCGGTGAGTTGCGCAAACTCGCCGCTCCCGGCGTCACCCTTGCTCTGCTCGGCTCCTCCGGCGTGGGCAAATCGACCCTCGCCAACCTGCTCAGCCAGGACGATTTCCTGCCCACCGGCGAAGTGCGCGAGAAGGACAGCAAGGGCCGCCACACCACCACCCGCCGCGAACTCGTGCGCACCCCCGGCGGCGCGCTGCTCATCGACACCCCTGGCCTCCGCGAACTCCAGCTTTGGGAATCGGCCGACGGCGTGACCGAGGCCTTCACCGACATCGTCGATCTCGCCTGCCACTGCCGCTTCTCCGACTGCCAACACGAGTCCGAACCCGGTTGCGCCATCCAGGCCGCCCTGGCCGACGGCCGACTCGATCCCGAGCGCTACATCCACTACCTGAAGATCACCGGCGACCACGCCCCCAAGACCGCCGCTCCCAAAGCATCCCGCGCCGTCGCCAACAAACCGGGCTGGCGCAAAAAGGCCTTCGAGCCCAAACGCGGCGGCCGCCGCATCACCCCCGACGATTGAGTCGAGCAGTGCCCGCGACCGGGGTCACCGACCCCGGCTACAGAACAACCGACAGCACCTCGCTGTAGCCGGGGTCGGTGACCCCGGTTCCCTGCCCCTCAGTTCGCGCGCCTTGCCTCACACAATCCGGTTCACCATCGCGTCCCGTTCGCCGCGCTCGAATGCGGCGAGGTTGCCGAGGAAGTGGCCGATGATCGCCTGGTCCTGATCGCTGCGGCCGCCACCGGTGTGCGGCGTGATGAAGCAGTTCTTGGTGCGCCACAGGGGATGCTCCGGCGGCAAGGGTTCCGGGTCCATCACGTCGAGGTAAGCCGCGTCGAGTTTGCCGCTGTTCAACGCCTCCATCAGTGCGATCTGGTCGACCGTCGTGCCGCGACCGATGTTGTAGAAACGGGCGCTGGGCTTCAGCTGGGCGAGGCGGCGGGCGTTGACGAAGTGATGCGTCGCTTCGTTTTCCGGCAGGATGTTCACGAGGTGGTCGACCTCGGGCAGCACGGCGCTGAGTCGATCCTCTGCGATGATGTGCACGCCGCGTTCGCTATAGGTGCGGCGACGCAGCGCGTAGACCTTCATACCGAAGGGCTGGAGCAACTCCACCAGGCGTCGCGCGATCGCGCCGTAGCTCAGCAACAACACCGTCTGCCCGCCCAGCAGGTGCGAAGCGGCGCGGCGCGGATAATACGCCCAACCCGGCTCGTCCTGATGCTGATCGGACCACGACTGCGGCAGCTGCCGCGCGAGGGCCAGCATCATGGCGAGCAGGTGCTGTGCACAGGGCTCGCAGAAGACGCCCGACATGTTGGTGAACACGCTGTCGCGAGCGGTCAGCGTTTCTTTGAAATCGGCCGTATCGTAGCGCGTGTAGCCGGCCGTCGTCACCTCCAGCCAACGCAGCTTCGCCGAGCGTTGGCACTGCCCCGCATCGGGCTGGCCAAACGCGATGTCGGCTGCGTCGAGGGTCGGGTCTTCGCCCCCTGCATCGAGCACGGAAGCACTGGACTGCGCCGCCCAGATGAGGCGATGGCCGCGCGCGGCGAGGGTTTGTTCGAGATGCGCCGTGGCAGCGTCATCAAACTTGGCGTTGCACCAGATCGTAAGTCCCATGGTCAAAAGCAGACGAAGCGGAAGGTTGTAGTGAAAATGTGGTTACTCCGCCTCGTTGAATGCGCACAAGGCGTGCACCGGCAACCCGGCCGCGCGCAGCTTCGCCGAGCCGCCAAGCTCCGGCAGGTCGATGATGGCCGCGACGCCCGCGACCTCGGCGCCGATCTGTTCAAACAGCTTCACGGCAGCGAGCAGCGTGCCACCGGTGGCGATGAGATCGTCGACCAGCAGCACCCGCTGACCGGCCGCGCAGGCGTCCTCGTTGATCTCGATGGTGGCCGAGCCATATTCGAGGGTGTAGTCGGCCGAGACCGTGCGGTAGGGCAGTTTGCCCTTCTTGCGCACCAGCGCGAAGGGCTTGTGCAACTGGTAGGCCAGCGCGCCGCCGATGATAAAGCCGCGCGCGTCGATCGCTGCGATCACATCGACGCCCAACGCGGAGCAATCGAGCGAGAAGGCCTCGATCATGACCCGGAACGCATCCGGATCATTGAAGAGGGTGGTGACGTCGCGAAAGTTAACCCCGGCGATGGGCCAGTCGGGCACCGTGCGGATGCGCTCTTTCAAGTAGGCGGCGAGGCGATTGGGTTCCATGGACAAGAGGGACAGAAGAGGGTCGTCGACACTGCCCGCGCGCGACCTGTCGCGGCAAGGGAAACCCTCCTCACTGACCGCTGGTGCGCGTGATCGTTCAAACCTCGCTCGAACCGACGGCGGATCGCACCGCCGTGGCCTTGGCGTTGAACGCCGCCAAGGGTGCCACCCGTGCCTCGTTGACGCGGCCATTGTCGTCAACCAGCGCCGTCGACGCCGGCCCGTCCGCCGACAGATCACCACCCGCGTGGCGCGCCCAAACGTAGCCGACCACTTGCGGCTGTTCACACCACGCCAGCAAGGTCTCACGCGTGCGGGCGAGTTGCCGCTCCAGCGCGCTCATTGCCACCGGGTCCACCGCGCGGCGCTGCCGGCCCCAATCGACGCCATCGACCTGCCACAGCAGCTCCGGCGCACGGCCACCCCCGAGTCCCGGCGCAGTCACCGGCACCACGCCCGCGAGGCTGGCCGCATTGGCCCGCACGATGGCGGGCGTCGCGGGCGTGAGCGGGGCGCAGAGCCACATGCGGGAGGCATCCGCGACCCGCATCGCCTCCGAAACGGTGCGGTGGTAGCGTTGGGAGAATTCCCGCAGAAAACGATCTTGGTCGACGCGGAAACCCGGGGTGTCGATCACGACGTCGTCCGCGGTTTGCTGGCGCAGCGACTCCTTGTTGGGCAGGCGAATGCCCCAGTCCCGCACCAGATCGCTCAAGCCGCCGGGCCGCGTCGCCAACACAAACTCCCAGGCCGCGTGATAGGCGGCGTGGGTGGGGTCGAGGCTCAGGCACACCTGCAACAGCGCGGGCCGGGGCAAGGGCTCTCCCGCCACTGCATCGCCGCCCCAGCGCAAGTCCTGGTCGACCAGGTAACCCGCCACGCCGGCCGTCGCGGTCACCACGCCGGCCCGTTGCGTGACGGCCTCCGTCCAGCGTTGATCAAATACATCCGGCAGCACCACGCCGCAGTGGCGGATCACGCAGTCCCCGGCGCGGGCCAGGTCCAAGGCGACGAGGTGCGGCAGGCCGCGGCTGCAAAAACCATCCGCCACCGGCGGCACGAGCAGATTGAAACCCCAGCCGCGCACTTGGCTGATCGCCGGCTGCGAACCGACAGTCCGCTCGACGCCGGCCAGACCCGCGACAAACAACGCCCCCTGCTCCGGATGCACCCACCACCAACGACCGTCTCGGGTGCGCCCGACCCGGTGGCGTTCGACGTCGCCGCGCCAGGCGTCGGGTTGGAAGCCACCCCCTCCGGAGGCGGCGGCATCAGTCGCGGACACGGCGGGCGAGACTTCGTCGATCACGGGCGCTCAAACTGGCGAGGGACCGATCGCAAGGGAAGTCGCGAATCGTCGCATGGGGGAGTCAGGCACCGGGCCGGCCGATCGTGAACTGGTCGCGGGTGGTGCAGTAATCGTTGCCCCCCATCCGGCCGATCAAGTCGAGCTTGGTCGGATCGATGCGACCATCTGTATTCAGGATATCGTTACGCAGGTGCGCGCACAGGATGTGGCCAAAGACGCAGTTGGCCACGCCCGGCTCATCGCCCATGCGCACGATCGTGTGCAGGCGGCACTCGAGCGCGATGGGCGCGGCGGCCACGCGCGGCGCCTTCACCCGCTCGCTGGCAGCGGCTGCGACGCCGAAGGTTTCGAATTCGCTTTCGCCGTAGGGCAGCTTCGCCGCGGTGGAGTTCATCTGCTCCGCAAGGTCCGCCGAAACGAGGTTCACCACGAACTCCTGCGTGGCCTCCACATTGCGCAAGGTGTCCTTCGGCGTGCCGTCGGCTTGGGTCACCGGCACAAACATGATCGTGGGCGGTCGCGAGGTGATTCCGTTGAAAAACGAAAACGGAGCGAGGTTAACCTGACCTTCAGGTCCGACCGTCGACACCCAGGCAATCGGGCGAGGCACGATCATCGAAATCATCCACTGGTAGGCGTGGCGCGGTTCGAGGGCGGCGAAATCGAGCAACATGCCCAAACTCAATGTATTCGGCACGCGCTTGGCCAACCTGAAGCGGAATATTCGGCGTTCTGCTAGGATTTCCGCTTACGTAATCACCGCATTCCGCAATCAGACGACCTTATGCAAGACTATGGTATTTAGGGCGTCCGCGCGGCGAGTGCCACTTGCCTGCGTTTTGCGCGGACCACCTGGTCGCCGATGACGCCCTGAATGCCCTCGCTTCGCGATGATTGATATTACGTTAATCGCTGTTTTATCGATTATTACGGGATAAATCTTGCTTCTTCACGAGGCGGCGGACGCTGGCTCTCAGCCAACCTGGTTCGCGCCGCTCGCCAACCTCGGCACTGCGCATCGTTTGCCCGAACGCTGCACCACCAATTCCCGAACATAAATCAGGTGCATAGTCGGCGGCCGTTATCAGATTACGTAATCTCACAAATTGAGGCAGGAACGAGGCAGGCACATTTTAGGGTATTCACCCTGATATAGATGCCAGCACCGACCTCCAACCGACATCGCTCCACCGCGGGATTCACCCTCGCGGAAGTCGCTATTTCGGCCACGGTCATGCTCTTCGTCATCACGGGCACCCTGACCGCCATCACGTCGGGTATGCAGATGCTCAATACCTCCCGGCACATCGCGGTCGCGACTGATCTGCTCACCCACGAGGTCAACGACACGCGCATGCAGTCCTGGGCCACTTTGGCGGCCTATCCGGCGCAACGCACCTTGTCCCTGCCCGCGCGTTTCAGCGAGGTCGCCGGCGACATGACGCTCAGGCGCGAGGTCACGCAGGAGGCCGCCGATCTTTGCCGGGTCACTTACACCGTCACGTGGACCAACTTCATCGGTTCCACCATCACCCGCAGCGCAGACGTGCTCATCGCCAAAAACGGCATCAACGCGAGTTATGGTCTCTGAACTGCACTTCTCGCGCGGCTTCACGCTGGTTGAACTGCTCATCGCGATGAGTCTGGGCGCCGTGATCACCCTCGGGGTCATCAGCAGCATCACTTACCTCGGCCGCAACCTCGTGCGCATGTCCAACGAGACCAGCCTGCTCAACGCGGCCAACACCGCCTCGGCCACCCTCCAGCGCGACATCGCGCTCGCCTCCGCCGTCACCGCCCTGTCCAACAACGCCTTCACCCTGACCGTCGCCACCTCCACCGGTGGCAGCGAATCGGTCACCTACACCTGGGACGCCGCCGCCGGCGAACTCACCCGCTCGGCCCCGTCGCACACTTACGTGGTGCTGCGCAACATCACCACCTGCGCCTTCACCTTCACCGACGCCGACTCCGATCCCACCACGCTTCCGGGCGTCGTGCGCCGGATCGAGTTCGACGCCACCTTGAGCAGCGGCAGCGCCACCCTCGGCACCGGAGCCACTCACCAACTCGTGGGTCCGGCGATGCTGATCGCGAGCCCCACCTTCTGATTCGCCGAGCCGATGTTCATGCAACTGCAAGGCCAACGTAAGGAACGCGGCGCGACCATGCTCGCCGCCCTTTGCTTCTCGAGCGTGATCGCCATCTCGCTCGCGGGCTACGTCACGGTTTCTTACAGCGCCATGCAACAGGCCCAGGCTCAGGCCGAAGAGGTCGCCGCAAAAATCGAAGCCACCAACACGCTCGAGGAAACGCTCCACAACGTGTCCTCCGCAGACTTGTCCGACTGGACCGTCGACGGCGACACCGCCACCCGCGTCGTCACCGACCTGGATATTGACTCCCTCCTCGAAACCCTCCCCTTCACCTTCGATGAGGAGCTGAAAGTCATCCCCCCGCCCCGCCCGGAACCCGCCGTGGTCGACCCGTGGGAAGCGATGATGCGTCGTTTCCGCGAGCGCATGGAACGATCCTCCCGCACCAATTCCTTCGGGCTGCTCGGCATGCTCAGCTATGGCTCCCCCGAAACCGTCGTGGAAGACACCGTCGAAACCGCCGAGGCCGTCGTGAAGGACATCATTGATCCGAACGAGATCACCATGACCCTCACCGGCCTCTCCGCCGGTTCGACCCGTCGTGAACTCAGCCTGATCCAGCGCGACCAACGCGGCAACGGCGCCATCCACGAACGCATCCTCACCGCCGAGATCGAGGCCCTGCACCCCATTCACAATGCCTTGGTCGCCCGCGGCCTCATCCGCCTCCGCCGCGAGGGCGTGATCGACAGCTACGACTCCTCCCTTGGCGCCTACTCCGACGAAAACCGCAGCTACGACGCCGTCGTCGCCAGCAACCGGGTCATCGTGCACCGCGCCGAAGTTCGCGGCTACGCCTCCGCCTCCGGTCGCCGCGAACCCACCTTTGGCCGCCGCGCCAGCCTGCTCGGTCCCGACACCGACGAAGAGGTCGACGTCGATCCCGCGCGGGTCATCGCCTTCCCCTTTCAACCGGATCTCGCGACCACCGCCGCCTCCGGCGTCGGCACCGCCCTGCCCGCTCCCGGCACCGTGCTCGGCCAGGTCGATTCCTCCGTCGCCCGCATCTACTACGCCTCCGACCTCGCGCTCAGCGGCGACGCCTTCTACCTCGTGATCGGTCCGACCATCCTCGTCGTTGACGGTGACCTTACCCTGCAGGACTCCGCCAATATCCAGATCGCCGACACCGCCTCGCTCGAGATCCACGTCAGCGGCAACGTCAACCTCGGGGGCCAGGGCATCCTCAACGGCTCCGCCCTCCCCGCCCGCTGCGCCGTCATCGGCACCAGCGACGCGGACACCGCCATCACCGTCAACACCGCCACCCCTTTCCACGGCGTCATCTACTCGCCGCAGGCCGACCTCACCGTCCGCGGCGACGACCGTGAACTCTTTGGCGCCATCCTGGCCGATCGCATCCTCTTCGACGGCCGCACCAGCTTCCACTTTGATCGGGATTTGAAGAATGCCTATTTTAACGGCATTGAGACGGCCTTTGTCTTTGGCATGACCAACTGAGTTCTTCCACGCTCCGTCTGTCCGCCATCGCGCCGTCGTCCCATGCTCGAACGCTCTCCCCGCAGCCTCGTCCTCGCCCATAGCACGCCTCATTTCGTGCGACTGGCCCGTCTGCAGAAAGACGGCGGCGATCTGCGCGTCTCCGCCGCCGCCGAGCTGCCCCCTGGCGATACCGCCGCGCAGCGCCAGTGGATCAAAGACCATGTCTCCGTATCCGGAAACTGGATTCCGGCGATCGCCGGCTTTCACCCCGCCGGCCACCGCCTGGTGCGCGAAGACGTGCCCTTCAAGGAAAACGTCCCCCAACTCGCCGCCGCGCGCACCGCCCTCAGCAACGCCGCCGGTGCCGCCTCCGCCCCCGATTGGCACCTCGGCCTGCTCGACCCCCTGCGCGGCGGTCCCCTCGCCGGCACGACTGCCATGGTCGACGCCCTCATCGTCGGCGTGCCCCGGGCCGAACTCGTCTCTCACCAACGCCAGCTCCTCAAACAGCACCTGCGCCCGCGCCGCCTCGAGCTCGACACGCTCCCCCTGCTCGGTGCCCTCGCCCGCCATGCCACTGCCCACCTCGACGGCAAGGCGGTCGCTCTCTGCCAGTTCGGCCAGCAGGAAACCACCGTCTACATCGTCGACCGCGAAGGCGTGAAACCACAGCAGCCGGTGTCTTTCGGCCTGCAAACCTTCACCCAAAGCGCGCAAAAGGACCTAAAACTCGACGACCTGGAGGCCACCGCCGCCCGCCTCGACGAGCCCGACGACGCGCTGCGTCAAAACCTGCCGCGCCTCCTCCGCATCTTTGCCAGCCACCTCCGGCTCTGCCTCGACTACTACGAACACCAGACCGGCCGCACCGTGCGCGCCATGTTGCCCGTCCAGCTCCCCACCCGCCGCGCCTGGCTCGGTCCGGCCATGTGCGAAGCCGTCGACCTCCCCCGTGTGACCCTCGACATTGATGCCTGGGCCGCCGACCACCAACTCCGGCTCGACGCCCTGCCCGGTGAAGGCGAGGACTGGTGGCCCACCCTCGCCCTCGCGGCCAATCCTCAAACCTTCGACCATGGCGAAGCCGACTGATTTAGCGCCCACCTCCGGTGATTGGCGGCTCGACTTCCGCCTGACCGACGACCTCCCCGAGGACTCCGTCGTCGGCCGCCGCTTCCTCGCCAACCTCGTCGCCGGCACCATCGCGGGCGCCGCGCTGCTCGCCTGCGCCTGGTCCGGCTACACCCTCTACACCACCCTCAACGGCATCGCCGACTGGGAATCCCGCATCGCCGACGCCGACGGCGACGTGCGCCACATCGATCGCCTGCAACGCGCCTACGACGTCGAAGCCGCCCGCATCGACGAGATCCACCGGCTCGTCAGCTACCCGATCCCCATGACCACCTTTCTGGTCGAGTTGGCCAAGACCCTCCCGCCCGGCATGGTCGTCGACATGATCGACACCAAACAGGGCGCCCTCGTCGTGCGCGGTCAGCTCGACGACGACTCCGAGCGCGCCAGTCGACTGGTCGGCAACTGGGTCGGCGAACTCGCCAAACACGAGGTCCTCGGTCCCGTTTTCCAAACCGTCAAACTCACCGGCCTCGAACGCTTCGACGACGAAGAAGGGCTGCTCTTCGAGATCACCCTCACCCCCCGCTGAGCCGCCGCCATGTCCCAGCCCCTGTTCACGACCATCCGACGCTTCCCCTTCATTGTGGGGTGCACCTTCGTGGCCATCGCGGCGCTCGCCGCGAACCTGTGGATCATCGACAAGGCGCAGGCCTACGACCGCGAACTCGAGGACCTCAACCGCGAAGGCGACTCCCTGCTCGACGTCATTGCCAACCGCTCCCTGCTCGAGCGCGAACTCGACCTCGTCAAACTCGCGGTCAACCGCACCGAGGACAACCTCGTCATCGAGGACAACCTCGCCGAGAACCTCTGGTATTTCTACAGCATCGAAAACCGCGCCCGCACCCGCCTGACCGATCTGCACCAACAGAACGGCTCCAAGCCTGGCGCCAACGACAAGTATCGACTTATCCCCTACGACCTGCGCGTGACCGGCGACTTCCTCCAGGTGGCCGAGTTCCTCCGCCTGCTCGAAACCGGCCCGCGTCTGCTTCACCTCTCCCGCTTCACCATGCGTCGCGTCGGCGCCGCCGAAGGCTCCATCGAGATGGAACTGGAAATCGAACTCCTCGGCAAAAAATGACCCGCCGCGCCCGACACCTCCTCCTCGCCATGGCGGCCGGCCTCACCCTCGCCACCGCAAGCGCGCGGGCGCAGGCCAACCCCGCGCCCGCCATTCCCCAACTGGCCGACCGTCAACTGGAAGTGCGCGGCAAGATCACCGAACTGTTTGCCGAACGCGACGATCCGCCGGCCAAGATTGGCCCCGAGTTCAATGTCTTCGTGCGCAAACGCGAACCCGCCACCGAAAGCCTGCCGGCCACCGTCGTCTCCGAGGAGGAGGGTCTCGACGACCCCAACCTCACTCCGGATGAGCGCATCCTCGCCAACCTCATCAAGGTCATCCACGTGGCCGGCGTCGTCACCGTCTCCGACCGCCAATACATCGTCATCAACCAGGTGCCGATTCCCGAAGGCGGCGTGGCCATCATCGAATATGCCGGCGTCGCGCTCCCCCTGCGGGTCGAGGCGATCGGCGTCGGTGAAGTCACGGTCTCCCACGGCACCGCCCGCATGATTTTCGTGTATTGAAGATCTTGCGACACGCGTCCGTCCTCCCCCTCGCCATCGGCCTGCTGCTCGCCGGCTGCGCCAGCCCGACGCTCACGGTCACCATCCCCCGCATCGAGCGCTTCACCCTCGCCGACCCCGCCGCGACCCCGCGCGAGATCAACCGCGCCCTCTCCCGCCGCGCCGACGCCTACGCCGCCACCATTCCCGGCGCCCAAACCTGGCGCGGTCTCGGGCTGTCCATGGAACCCCTGATTCCACCGGACGCCTGGATCATGACCGAACCCGTGCCCTACGCCGATCTGCAACCCGGCCAAGTCGTGCTCTACCGCGCCCGCAACGGCCGCATGATTGCCCACGCCCTCTACAAGTCCACCCGGCAAGGCTGGCTCGCCGTCGGCGTCAACAACGACGGCATCATCGACCCCACCCGCGTCACCCCCACCAACTACATCGGCGTCGTCACCACCGCCTTCACCACCACCCCACCCCGACCCCCAAAAAACTTGTCACTTGCTAAGTGACAAACGACCGCCCACCGACCCGTCCCACCGCTTCTCCAACGTGAACTTGTCACTTACTAAGTGACAAACCAGCTTGGTCTCGCTGGCCACAACCCTTCAAACCGATTGGCTTCCATGACCTCTACCTTCGGCAGCGGCCTGCCTCCTCCCGATGCGATTTTCACAGATACGCTGATGGCGATCCTAGACTATGCTGTCGAAGCAGGGCGCCAGGCCCGCGCCACCGCCACCCTGAAGCGCACCGGGCTTGAAACCTCGCGGCGCCACGATCTCCAGCCCGGCGCGGACACTCCCATGTGGAACCACCTGCGGGAGCGACTCATACGGCGCCTCGACAAACGGGGCGCCAGGGCCGTGCTCGCCCGCGAACTCAATCTTCCCCGTCAGCGCGTCACCGAATTCCTTCGCCGTGGTTCGGCCATGCCGGATGCGGAACGGACTCTGATGCTGGTCGCGTGGCTCATCCGGGCGGAACAAGCAGCCCGCGTTCCCTCCACTCCCGCACCAGATTCCCTGTGATGGCTAAGACACCGCAATTTCCCTTCCGCACGCCAACTGGTTTGTCACTTACTAAGTGACAAACCGGAACCACCAACGGTCGGCCACCGGGATCGCGACCAGCGATTCGGAAGCCACTTGTCACTTAGCAAGTGACAAGTGGGGCGGCTACTGGGGTTGGGCTCGCGTTGCGGAAGGGCCCTGAGCAGCGTCGCGCGATGAGTTCAGAATCAGCCTCCGGTGGGATCGTTGCGCGGGCGCCTTGGCGAGCCGGGCTGGAGGGGGCGCGGGCCAATATCGGGCCAGGGCTGGTATTGCAGGCGGTGGCTTTGAGCTTGGTGCTGGGCTACTACTTTGTGCCGGGCATCGCGGATGGCCTGAAGGGGCTGACCGACCTGCGAGCGCGCTGGGGCGTCGGGTTCAGCATGCTCTCCACCTCTTTGGCCGGCGGACTGATCCCATGGATCTACCTGCGCCTCATGCCCGCGACGCGCGCCCGTTACGATGGTCGGCAGGGGCTCGGCCTCGTGCTGTTCTGGGGCATCAAGGGACTCGAAGTGCACGCCCTCTATGCGGGACTCGCACTGCTGCTGGGCAACGAACCCACCATCAGCACCGTGCTGCTCAAATCCTTTCTCGATCAACTGGTCTATTGTCCGCTGTGGGCGGTGCCGACCATGTGGATCGGCTACCAGTGGATTGAACACCGCTACCGCTTCGCGCCGGTTTGGTCCCAGATGCGGCGGCCGGGCTGGTATGCGCGCAACCTGCTTCCCGTCTTCATCGCCAACTTCGGCATCTGGGCGCCCACCGTTGCACTCATCTATGTATTGCCCGTGCCCCTACAGCTGCCGATGCAAAACCTGGTGCTCTGCTTCTTCACCCTGCTGATGGCCCACCTCTCGCAGCACCGCTCAACCGAAGAGCATGCGTAGCACCACCACGGCCCCGATCGCCGTGAGGCCGGCGACGCCCGAGCCGAGCGTCACCAAACGATAGCCCTGCGCGACACTCAAACCGGAGAGCTGGGTGATGACCCAAAAATAGCTGTCGTTCACGTGCGACACCGTCATCGCGCCCGCGCCGATCGCCAGCACCGTGAGTGCGAGCACGGCGCCCTGATCAAGTCCGAGCGTCGCCAGCAACGGCGCCATCAGCGACGCCGTGGTCACGATCGCGACGGTCGACGACCCCTGCGCGGTCTTCAGCGCCGCCGCCACGAGGAACGGCAGCACGATGTTGAGCGGTCCCAATTGCAGTTGGGACAAGGTCGTTCCGATCACATCCACCAACGGCGTCTCCCGCAACACCGCGCCCAAGGCGCCGCCAGCCCCGGTCACCAGCACGATGCTGCCCGCGGTTTTCAGCGAATCACCCGACCACTCGCCAAGAGCCGCTGCGCCGCTGCGTCGCCCCAAGACGAGCGCGAGCAAGGCGCCGATCAATAGGGCCAGATTCGGATTGCCCAACGCCGATACCACCGCGTGCCACGTCGATCCGGCCTCCCCCGGCGCGAACGAACGCACCGCGATCAGCCCGACCGGCACCAGTAACGGCAACATCGCGGCACCAGCCCCAAGGACACCCGTGTCCGTCGCCTCATCGGCCACCTTATCGTCGACCGCCACCGGCCAACGGCGTCCCGCCCACTTCGCAAACAGGCCGGTCGCCATTATCACCACCACGGCGACGAGCAGGCCAAAACCCATCACCTGCCCGAGATCGGCCGACAACGCACCCGCCGCCGCCACCGGACCCGGTGTTGGCGGCACGAGGCAGTGGGTCGCGTAAAGCCCCATACTGAGCGCGACCGCGATCGCGCCCATCGACTGACCCGAACGTCGCGCCACCGATTTCGCCAGGGGCGACAGCACCACGTAACCCGAGTCACAAAACACCGGGATCGACACCACGCCACCCGTCAGCCCCATCGCCAGCACGGCCCGCGTGCGGCCCACGACCCGCAACACCAGTTCCGCCAGCGCCCGCGCGCCGCCGGTGTGCTCCAGCACGGCGCCGATCACACAGCCGCAGGCGATGATGACGCCGATGCCGCCGACAGTTTTGCCGAGGCCGCCGGTCATCGCGGTCAGCGTTTGCTCCGCCGACAAACCACTCGCCAGGCCGAAGCCCAACGCGCCAACCAGCAGCGCCAGGAACGGCGGCAGTCGCCAACGAGTGGTGGCGAACACAATGAACGCCACCGTGAGGATCAGGAGCAGGAACGGGGTAATGGCTCCGTTCTAGGGCGACCCCCCTTTGGCGCGACGACAAATCTCTCTTCCGCTGGCGGTCGTTCAGCAGTCCACCGTCCCGCCCCCTCAGTAAGGTCCGCGGATGTGGTCGGCGACGTGGCTGCGGTAGAAGGCCGCGAGCTTTTCGTGCAGTTCGGCCGACAACGGCTCAAGCGCGGCGGCGGCCAGGTTGGCCTTCACCTGCTCGGGACTGCGCGCGCCAGGAATGACCACGCTCACAGCGTCGTGATCGAGGATCCAGCGCAGGGCAAACTCGGCCATGGTGTAACCTTCCGGCACGAGCGGTCGCAGTTCTTCGATGATTTCCAAGCCGGTCTCGAACGGCAGCCCGCCAAAGGTTTCGCCCACGTTGAAGGCCTGGCCGTCGCGGTTGAAGTTGCGGTGATCGTCGGCCGCAAAGGTGGTGTATTTCGACATCTTGCCGCCGAGCAGCCCGCTGTTGAGCGGGAGGCGCACGATGAGACCGACGTTGGCGGCCTTGGCTTTTTCAAACAGCGCGGTGATGGGCTTTTGCCGCAGCACGTTGAAGATGATCTGCAGCGAGGCGACGCGGCCATCGTCGATGCAATACAACGCTTCCTCCATCGACTCGACGCTCGCTCCGTAGGCCTTGATTTTGCCCTCGTCCTTCAGCTCGTCGAGCCAGTCGAACAAGGCGCCTTTTTTAAGTTCTTCGGTCGGCACGCAGTGCAGCTGCGTCAGGTCGAGCGCATCGACCCCTAGCCGCTCCAACGAGTCCTCGGTGTGCTGGCGCACCGCCGCACGGGTGAAATTTTCCGGCCAGCCCGGCTCGCTGCCGCGACCCAGTTTGGTGGCTACAAACAACTCGTCCGGTTCGTCGCAGTGTTCGGCCAGAAACTCGCCGATGATGGTCTCGCTGCGGCCCGCGCCGTAAACATCGGCGGTATCCAGAAAGGTCACGCCACCCGCCACGGCGGCTTGCAGGGTGGCCAGCGCGTCTTCTTCGGTCACATCGCCCCAGTTCGCGCCAAGTTGCCAGGTGCCGAGTCCGATTTCACCGACTTTGCGGCCGGTCTTGCCCAGGGGACGAATATTCATGTCACCCGTTTGCGTAGCACCTGAGCCCGAGCTGGCAAGTCAACGCCGCACCCGGCACTGATCGCTCAGGGTGCCAGCAGCTCCGCAACGGCAGCCTCAAGCTCCTCGCCGCGGACGTCCGAACGCACCAGCCGACCGCTCTGATCGAACAGGAAGGTCGCCGGAATGGCGGTGACACCGAACTTCGAAGCCAGCGGGTCATGCCAGCCGAGACCGTTGAAGCACTGCGGCCAGGGCAGGTCGTGCTCCTCCACCTTTCGGGCAAACGCCCCCTGCGCCGCCGCTTTGTCGAGGGAGACGCCGATCACCTCAAAACCCTGTTCGTGATACGCGGCGAAAACGTGTTTCACGTTGGGCAGCTCCTCAATGCAGGGCTGGCACCAGGAGGCCCAGAAATCGAGCAGCACGACCTTGCCGCGCAACTGCGCCATATCGACCTCGCGCCCATCCATGGCCGTGAAACTCAACTCCAGCGGCTGCTCCGCCAGCTCGCTGAAACGCAGCCGATTCTCGACGTAGTCCCGCACGTAGCGGTTGGGTGAATCGCGGTAGCTTTCGAACAACTCCGTTTCCGTGCGGGCGGGTGAACCGCCCAGCGCGAAACGGGAGTAAGCCACGAACAGGTCCCACCCGTGCGGAGCATCCGGCCATTCGGCAAGAAAGGCTCGCATCGCCTCATCCAGCGGCGCCGCGTCGTAGGGCTGTTGTTGCGCCTGCGCGCCGGCCGCGGCGGCGAAGAGCGGCGCAAACGTTTCGCGCACAATCGCATTGATCGCTTGCTCCTCCGGCGTCGGTGATTCCGCCGCGAGCCAGCCCGCGGCGCAGGCCAACAGCATCAGGGGCCGGAGCAGCTTGCGCGCCTTCATCAGAGTTTGAGCAAACGCTTCACCTCGGCCTCGAGCTTCGGACCGCAGGCGTTGGTCGAGACCAGCATGCCGTCCTGGTCGAGCAGGAACATGGCCGGGATGCCGCTCACGGTCCACGTCTTCACCAGCGGATCATTCCAGCCCAGGCCTTCGAAGCGCTGCGGCCAGGTGACCTCCTCCTTGGCGACGAGGTCGATGAACTTCTGTCGATCCTTCGCGTCGTCGAGCGAGATGCTCACAATCTCGAAGCCCTTGTCGTGGTAATCCGAATACACCTGCTTCACGTTGGGCAGCTCGGCGATGCAGGGGCCGCACCAGGTGGCCCAGAAATCGATCAGCACCACTTTGCCCCGCAGCTTCGCCAGATCGACCTCGCGGCCGTCGATGGCGGTGAAAGCCAGTTCAAAGGGCGCCTGGCTGAGCTCGAAGAACCGCAGCCGGTCCTTCACGTAGGCCCGGGCGTGGCGATTGGGACTGTCGGCGAAGGTCTGCAGCACTTCCTCTTCGGTCGGTTTATCCGCCGTCGCCATCTTCAGGCTGACGAAAGTCGAGAGCATACCGCGGCCGGTCTCGCTGTCGGGCCAGCGGGCGATGAAATCCCGAAAGGCCGGCTCGATCGTCGAGAGATCGGGTGACCGCCCCTCGCGCATGGCGTCGTAGGCCGGGAAGAACTTCGGATTGAGATCGGCAAACTCGAGTTGCTCGCGCACGTGATCCGGGGCGTCGGTGGCGGCGCGCAGTTCGAGTTCGATCTGGGCGACCTTGGCCTCGAACGCCTGCTCCTTGGCCGTGTCGCGATGCACCGCGGACTCGCCGCCCTCCGGGTAACCTTCGTCGATCGAGATCACAAAGCGCGGGTGGAAGCGGCGCTGCTGCAGAATGAGTGCCACTTCCCAGCGCAGCGGATCATCGGGATGGTCCTCCAGAAACTGCAGCGCGGCGGCACTCACCTTGCGCGTGACGCCGTCAAACCAGAGGTAGTTCTCGCGCGGATTCAGCTCATCTGGGCGCGGCGAGCTCATGAGCTCGCGCAGAGCCTGGAAGTCGGCCTCGGCGGATTCAGCGGCCACGACGGACCCGGCGCCCAACACGAACGCCAGGCCCGCCGCGACAACGGGGATCATCCGCCGAAAGCGGGCCAAAAGGTTACGGGAGGTCATGGCGGGTCTCAGAGGGATTTTTTGATCTGCACGTAGAGGAAGCGCTGCCGCGGATCGGCGGCGCGGTCGTAAAAGGCCTGACCGTCGGTGATGAAGGTTGGCTCCTCGTTGGTGACGTTGAGCACGCCGAGGGTCCACTTGGTGCCCCGGAACCAATTGCGCGAATCGGCGGCGTAAGGGACCTCGTAGCTGACCTGCACATCGCCGGTGAGAATGGAGGGCAGCTTGTGCCCATCGATCGGATACGCCCCCGGGAAACTCGGTGACGGATCGGTGGTCGGACCGAAGCGGCTGTCAACATAGCGCCCGGTGACGGTGGCCGACCAACGGTTGCGCTGCCAGGTCACCGCCGCGTTGCCGCGCCAGTGCACCGGACCGCCGGCGCCCACCTGCTCCACAATCGGTGCGGTCGGGGTGGCGAGCAGCTCGAAGCTGTTGGTGAAGGTCGCGCTGGCATTGAAGATGAAGTCACCCAGCTCGCCCGCGCCGAAACGGTAGCGCAGCCGAATGTCGGCCCCCTCGGTGCGCGTGATCGAAGCATTGAAGGCCCGCGCGTCGACTTCGGTGATGCGGCCGAGCCAGCCCATCGCCGCCTCGGCAGCGGTCGGCTCTTCGCGAGTGATGAGGAAACCAAAGGCCTCCGGATTCGCGATCACGTTCACGAAGGATTGGAAGACGATCGCGTCCGCTTTCTCGATGCGCCAGAAGTCGAGGTTGAGGGAGAAGTCCGGCAGGAAACGCGGCGTAAAGACCAGGCCGACGTTGTAGGACTCGGCGGTTTCCGGCTCGAGGCCCGGATTGCCGCCCTGCTTGATCGTCATCATCGGCGTGAACTGCATGGTGTTGCCGCGGGCGGGATCGGGGAAGAAACCCGGCAACATGAACTGCGTTTCCGGCAGGCTGACGTCGGACCAGTTGGGCGGATAGAACCCCTCCGAGTAGGAACCACGAATCGCAATGTCGGGCGTGAACTGGATCTTGGTCGCGATGACATTGCTGTCGGCCGACTGATCGTTCGTGAAGGGATTGTCGTTGGAGTCGATCCCCTCGGTCGAACTCTCCTCGATCGAAAGGCTGGCCTGGATGTCCCAGCTTTCGATGAAGGGCACCGGATTCCAGTCGGCGCCAAAGACCGGAATGCTGATCTCCACTGCGCCATAGGTCACCTCGCGCGAAGCTTCCGAGGAGGAGGGGTCGTCGAAATACGGTTCGCCATTGATGGCTTGGTAAAGGCCGTTGCCCTGAATGATACGCTGGCCACCCGTGTAGGTCCAATCGGAGAACTTGCCCACCACGGAGGCGCGCAGCGGTCCACCCGGCAGGTTGAAGACATCGCCGAGCAGGCGGGCGTTGATTTCCTTCTGCACCCCGCGACTGAAGCTGTTGCGATCATACAGGGTGTAGTTGGCCGCGTCGGCTGCGTTGACCGGATACGCGTCGTGATCGGCGAGGATCGGGTAATACGCGCGACGGGTCGCGGCGGAGGCCGACGGCCCCGGGCTGGCGAAGGGCGAGAGGGCGGAGAGGTTTGAGACTGCCTGCTCCGGATTGAGGCTGTGCACGTCGCTCTCGATGTAGTCGAGGGTGCCATCGACCGACCATTCCCAGGTCTCGGTCAGCTGGCCCTTGAGGCCGGCGACGAGACGGGCGGAATCGTATTGGGAGTCAAACTCCGGATCGGGGAGATCGGGCAGGTCGAGAAAGACGGTGATCGGTCGGCCCACAAATCCCGGCGTCACATCGGTGCGAAACGGATTGAGGGGATCGGTCTCACTCAGGCTGATGCTGAAGCTCTGCGGTGCGGCGTAGTTTTTCTCGGTGCGGCCCACGGTGAGCTCGACGTAACCGTCGAGTCGGTCCGGGACGAACTCATGCTCGAGGATGGCGTTGAAGCTCAACACGTCGATCGGTTCATAGATCACGGTGCGACCGAAACGCGGTTCGAGATTGGCCACGCCGGCGGTGCCGGCGAAGTCGGCCGGCGTCAGATTGAAGGATTGCTCCGGCGTCGTGCCCGTCGGCACCGCCGCGTAACGCGCCCCCTCGGCGCCGGGAATGCCGAGGCCGGGTTGACTGGCTTGGCCGCCGATCAGGATGGTGCCGGGCGCACCGGCGTAGGCGCGCAGCATCATGCTTTCGAAGTAAGGCACACCCTGCGCATTGGTGAGGGTGGAGTTGGGACCGTAGCGGCGCATCGCTTTGGCAAGGTAATCGCGATCCTCCGACCGCAGAGCGTCGCGGTGGTGGTAGCTGAGCGTGGTGGTCAGGCCGGTGCGGCCGTCGTTGAAGCGCATGCCCTCGAGGTAGGTCATGCGTGCCTCGGTCGCGCCGCCCTCGGTCGAAGTGCCGATGTAGGCGGTGAGGTCACGACCGGCGTATTCCTTGCGCAGGATGATGTTGATCGCGCCACCCAACGCCCCCGCGCCGTAAATGGCGGAACCGGACGACGGCAACAGCTCCACACGCTCGATTGCGGCGAGCGGAATGCGACCGAGATCGGCGCCGCCCCCGTCGGTGAGACCGGTGCGCGGCATCACGCGACCGTTCACCAGCACAACGGTCTGCGCAGAACTGAAACCACGCAAACCGACCGTCGAGTAGGTGGGAAGCAAACCGCCCGAGACGCCGGTGTTGCTCGCCGTGCCTTGCAGCGGCGTGGACAGCGAAGAGGTCTGCGGCAGGTTGCGGAAAAGTTCCTCCAGGCTGGCGACGCCCATGCGCTCGATTTCAGCGCGGGTGATGACGTCGTGGTAGAGGGGAGCGTTCTCGCCGGATTGGAGCAGACCGCGATTGATCACGCCCTCAATGCGATGCTCGGTGACCTCAAAGCGCTCGAGCACGAGCGCGCCGTCTTCAATGCGAGTCGTTTGGTTCGGACGGTCGCTGGCCGCTGGCGCCGTCCGTGGGACGTTTGGGTCCGAATCCCGTCGCACGGCGAGCGCGCCGGTCTGCGGATCGGTCATGACCACCAGGCCCGTGCCGGCGAGCATTTGTTTGAGCGCGTCAACGGCGCCCAGTTTGCCTTGCACGGGTTTGGTGGTGATGCCGCGCACGGTTTCGGCGGCAAAGAGCGTCTCCCGGCCGGAGATCTCGGCAAACTCCTTGAGGCGAACGGTCGCATCGCCCGCCGGCAGGTTGTAGGTCTTTTCGGTCTCGGTGGCAGCGAAGGCCGCCACGGTGCAGAGCACACCGAACATCACGGCGCGCAGGCTTTTGAGCATTTGGAGATAGGTCATGATCGGCGACCGCAGGGGCGGTCCATTCTAGAGACGAGTCGCCCCGCCCCACCCGTAAACGTTTTCACGAAAAAGTTTCGCAGCCGTCCGACGCCTGTTGCCGCATCCGAAATCCGGATACAATCAGCGACCGCGGGAAAGCTCGGTGCGGCCCTCGCCCAGCGGCCGGGCCGCGATGTCAAAGGTCAGGCCAAGGAGACGCACAAACCCGTCGACGTTGTCGGGCCGGAAATTGCCGCCGATGCGCAGATCGCCGAGACGCGGATCGCGCAGCTCGAGCTGGTGGCGGTTGAGGCGGTTGAACTCCGCAATGGCGTCGGCCAGCCGCGTGTTGTCGAACTGCAGGCGCGGCGCCTGCCAGGCCAATTCGGCCGCGATCTCGTCGGTCGATACCGCGGTAACGGACGGTTCGACCCGGACGCCGGCAGCCAACGCGACCGCGCGCGGCACCACCGCGCGTTGCCCCATGGACACAAACATTTCGGCGGACATCTCGGCCGCCTTGGCCGCCGCCGGTGCCACGGCCGCGACCGATTCGGTCTCGGACTGCACGCGCACGCGACCTTCGGTCACGAGGACTTCGATCGCCTCGGGACTAAGCTGCACATTGAAAGCGGTGCCCACGGCGACGACCTCGACCCCATCCGCTTCGACGATGAACGGACGGGAAACGTCCTTCCACACCGTGAAGTGCGCCTCGCCGGCGGTGAGGCGCACGCGGCGTTCGTGTTCGGAATAGAGCACGACCAGCTCCGCGCCATCGTTAAGCTCCACGCGCGAACCGTCGGGCAGCGCAAGGCGTTCGTTGACGTGGAGAAAAGAGGCCGGGCGGTTGGCGGCCAGAGCGTCGGCCGGCGGCGCATCCGTTGCGGGCGAGCCGCGCCACAACAGCACCATGAGAGCCGCGGCGGCGGCGAGACCGAGTCCACCGCTCCATGCCCACCAGGACCGTTTGCGCGCCAGTTGGCGCACGCGCTCGAGTCGGGGTGGGGGCGCGAAGAGGTCCGGGTTGGGCTCCACCGCGTTGGCGGGAGTCCACTCGTAAAGCTGCATCATACGCTCGAGCACCTGGGCATGTTGCGCGACGGCGGCGGCGTGGCGCGAATCGGCGCTCAGCCACTGCATGTATTCATCCTGCTCGGCGGCGGTCAGACCGCGATCGCGGCGCGCCAGCCAATCGGTGGCCGCTTTTTGCAGGGCCGCACTGGCAGGTTGGGAAGAGGATGGTGAGGACGGGGGGTTCATGTCGGGATCACCGGACGTCGCCGTGCTGAAAGAAGCTCGTGCAAAGACGCACACCCTTGGCCATCTCCTTTTCAACCGTGCTGAGGGAAACACCGAGTTTGCGCGCGATCTCGCCCTGAGTCATGCCGTAGGCGGTCCGCAGCGTGAAGACGCGGCGGCAGCGATGCGGCAGGGATTGGATCGCTTCGGTCAAGAGTTCGAGTTCCTGTTGTTTGCTGACGGTGGCCACCACATCGGTGGTATCAGTAAAGACGGACGGATCACCGACCTCCGTAATCGGTTCGAACGAAACCACGTTCTGCCGCCGCACCGCATCCAACGCGAGGTTGCGCGCGGTGGTGAACAAGAGGGCGCGCACGGATTGGATCTCGGTCGATTCGCGCACCCGGATCATGCGCGTGAGGGCTTCCTGCACGAGGTCATCCACATCCGGCAGCGAGGGAAACCGCGCCAGCAACCACGCGCGCAGCGCCGGGCGGTGCGGTTGCACCTGCTCGGTATACCAGGAAACGGTTTCGGGCGCAGTGTCGGGCGGCATGGTCGAGTCGAGAACAGGGCCGGCGCGTGCAGCTGACGTGCCGGGCGCGGCCACCCGCAAGGGTTTTCCCGATATTCACCACATTCCTTACGGGTTTGCGGAGTTCGTTCGTCGTAGGCTCGGAACCCGTAAAACGAGCCGGCCGCGCCTATTCGTGCATTTTGAAGCCGTAACCGAGCACCTCACTGGCGTCGGTGAGTGTGACAAAGGCGCGCGGGTCGTGTTCGCGCACCACCCGTTTCAAGCGCGGGGTGTCGCTCGGGCGCATCACGACCATCAAGACCGCCCGCGCTTCGCCGGTGTAGCCGCCCTCCCCCGCCAGCCGTGTCAGGCCAAGGTCGATGTCGTGCAACACGGCTTCGCTGACCGCCGCGGGTTGCGTCGTGACGATGAGGGCGAGTTTGGCATGGTCGCCACCGCCCAACACCCGCCGGACCGTGCGGCTGATCAATGCCGACGACACGATGGCGCACAGCGCCTGCTCAGTCGGAAACACAAACGCCGCCGCCGTGATCACGACGCCATCGAGCACCAGGATGCAACGATCGACCGGCCACCCCCATATGCGATGCGCTACGATCGCCACCGTGCTGAAACCACCCACCGAACCCCGGCCGAGGAACACCAGGCCGATGCCTGCACCAACCGCCACACCACCGCAGATCGCCGCCAGCAGCGGATTCTGCGTCAAGGGCGGCAGACCGCGCGTGAGGGCGACGAAAAGCGGCACCAGCGCCGACCCCAGCGCACAGCGCACCAGGAAGGCGCGCCCCAGCATCCAGCCCCCAAAAATCAGAAAAGCACCATTGAGGCCTGCCTGCCAAAGTGCCGGCTCGAGCCCGCTGAGCCGTTGCAGCACCAGCGACGCCCCCGGCACCCCACCTGGCGCGATGCCGCCGGCGCGCAGCAACAGGTTGAACCCGAGCGCCACCACCAAAGACCCGAGCACCACGAGTCCGAGGTCGCGCCAAGTGCGGGGCCGTGAATCGCGACGGCGGGAAGGCGTGGTTGCAGATCGAGCCATGACAGTCTCTGGGACGAGCGAGCGGCCGGTTGCCTCATTCCGCCAAAACCAAACCCGCGACTCCGATGGGAGCTCGCGGGTCGGTCACAACTACGAACGAAAACGTTAGCGGAAACGGGAAACGACGAAATCAGGCATCCAACTTGAGCAGGCGCCGAATCTGGACCTCGAGCTCCGGCCCGCGGGCCTCGATCGACGCGACCTCGCCGTCCGGCCCGATGAGCACCATCGCGGGAATGGCATCGATGCCGAAGCGTTTCGCGTAATCGTTCTGCCAGAATTTGCCGTCGTAAAACTGCGGCCACGGCATGTTGTTCTTCTTGGTAAAGGCGAGCATGCGGGACTTGGCCATCTTGAGTTTGCCGGCGTTGGCCGGGTTCTCGAAGTCCTCCCGGACACCGGAGTTCTCCAAGGTGATGCCAATGATCTCGAAGCCCTCATCGTGATACTTCTCGTAGTTGGCGAGGAGGTTGGGAATCTCGGCGATGCACGGCGCGCACCAGGTGGCCCAGAAGTCGATCAACACGACTTTGCCGCGCAGTTTGGCCAGATCCACTTCGCGACCATCGGCGGCGGTGAAGGCGAGCTCGGCGATGCCATCGAACCGGCTGAAGTCACCGGCGGCCTCGGCCAGCATGCGCTGAATCTGGGGATCTTCGCTCCCCTCCAGGCGGGCGCGGAAAGCGGTCCGTTGCTCGGCGGTGCCGAAGCGGTCGAGGAAGCCGAGATGCTCGCGAGCGAGGCCGCCGGCCATATCGGGCCGACGGTCCATCACGGCGTCCGCCACGTCGATGAAGGCCTGCAAGTTCTCCGGGGTCTGGTCGCGCACAAACCGCCCCCGAGCCTCGACATAGCGCGTGTAGAGCGCGCCGCCGACGTGGCGCGGCGTGGCATCGGGCGACGCCAGCACTTCGTCAATGCGGCGGTCCTGACGCTCGCGGAAAGCCGCCTGCTTCGCCTCGTCGCCGATGCGCGCATTCCACGAGGGGCGTTCGTCGTCGGGGATGTTGAAACCCAGCAGGTAGTGGGGCGGCTGATACGACAGCTGCACGAACACATCCAGCCGGCGCGGATCGTTCGGATGGGCCGCGGCGAACGCGTCGATGGCGGCCTCGAGATCCTGCGCCCTCTGGTCGAAGAAACGGATGAGTTCCCGGCCGTCGGCCGGCGAGAGATCGGCGAAGTTGCCGCTCACCGGCGGCTGGCGCTCGATGATCGCCTGCACCGTCGCCCAATCGGCGTCGGCCGCCGAAACGGTCGCGGGGGCGGCCGTCGGCACGTCCTCCGCGACGAGGCCCGCCGGCAGGATGGGCAGCGCGAGAAGAACCAGGGCGAGAGGGCGGAGACGGGAGGCGAATCGAGTCATGGCGTCGGACCAGGTTAGAACTTCTTGGTGAAGCTGAGGATGTAGCGGCTCAGGCGGGGATCCATCACCACGCGACCGTTGGCGGCAGCCGTGTCGGAGGGACCCGTGTTGAAGGCATTGATCACCGTAAGGCCGATCTTCGATCCGGCAAACAGCTGACCAAACGCGTTGTCCGGACCCTGATCGCTGAAGCTGTAGGATACGCGCGGATTCCACTCCACATAGGACGGATAGCTAAACTGCGGAAAGGACGGGCCAAAAATCTCGTAAAGGCCTTGGTAGTTGACCGACACACCCGCTTCCCAGCCGTCCTTGGCCCAGAAGAAGGAACCACTGAACCGGTCCGGCTTGTAACTGTAGGAGAGTGAGGCCGCCGGGGTCGACAGGGAGGCCTGCGGATCCTGGTTGGTGTAGGTGCCAGTCAGCATGAACTCGCCCAGATCGGTGATGCGGTGGTAGGACAGACCGAGGTCATAACCCTGGGCCTTCTGCCAGGCGAGGTTGAGCGCGCTGGTGTCGAACCCGGTGATCGGGCCGAGCCAGTCGGCCGGATCGCCCGCCGGCTTCGGACCGCGGATCACGCGCTCGGGGAAGAAATCGATCAGGGTCTGGTAAGAGGTGGAACCGACCTTGTCGTCGAACACCGTGTCCCACCAGTCGGCGGACAGGGAGAGGCCCTTCACCCACGGCACATCGATGACGATGCCCACGTTGCGGGAAACAGAGGTCTCCGCATTCAGCCCAGGCTGACCGCCACTGGTGAGGGAGTAACTGCCGATGACCGCTTCGCCGCCCCGGGCGGTGTCGTAGACGTTGCGGGAGGCCGTGATGCTGGTGGTAAAGTTGCTTTGCGGGCTCTGCAGGTCGAAGAGCTTGGGCGCCTTGAAGCCTTCACTGCGCGAAGCGCGGATGGTCATCCAGGAAACAGGCTGCAGCAGCGCGCTGACGCTCGGGGTCAGGTGATCGCCGATGTCGGAGAAATCCTCATACCGGCCGGCGCCACGCAGCTCGAAGCGATGGACGAAGGGCAGTTTCTGTTCGTCGCTGATGAGCGGCACGGCGATCTCGGCGAAAGCCGAATTGATGGTGCGATCAAAGGGATCCTGCAGCTGATAACCGGGCGAGGGGTCGATGAAGAACTCGACCTCCTCGCGCTGGCTCTCGGCGCCCACGGCGAGGCGGACGTCACCGGCCCAGCCGGACCAGATCGGACCATCGGCCGTGATCAGCAGATCGTAGACGTCGGACGTGTCTTCGTGGAGGCTGTTGACGAGCACGCTGTCGAGCGCGCCGGCGTAGGGCGCCGCCGTGCGGGAATCATAGGTGAAGTTGAGTTGCTTGGTCGGGTCGGTTTCATTTTTGGCCGCGTTGAGCGCACCAAAGTTGAAGCCAGTGCGGGTGCCCTTGTCATAGACCACGTTGCGAGTCCAGGTGAGACCCACGTCGTAGCGCCAGCCGTGGGCGAGGTCGCCCTGGACGCCGACGGTGAGACCGGAGTTGGTTTGGCTGGATTCGCTCTGCGGCATGATGTCGTAGAACACCTTGGCGAGGTTGACCTGGGAGCCGAACGGGTTGCCAAGGTAGCCGGCTGGCAGCGAGGTGATGAGGGTCAGCGGCGAGCCCACGTAGTCGAACTTGGCCTCGCTCCAACGGGTCTCGGCGTAGAAACGGAACGCCTCGCTCAGCGTGTAACTGCCCTTGACCAGGATGCTGCGGGTCTCGGACTCATCGACGAGGTAGGAGTAGTTGGCCGAGTTGTAGGCCGGCGCGATCGAATTGCCGACCAAATCGGCGACGGTGTAGCCGGAGCCGTTGGTGCCGTCGGGCAGCGCCACCACATGGGTGGAGAGCCCGGGCAGATTGGCCCCGCCGGTGGCCGGGTAGAACGCCGTGGAGAGCGTGGCCCCCTCGTAAGGCACAAAATTTGACGCCGGCGGCGCGAAGCTGAAGGCGCGGTCCCGCGATGCGAGGGCGTTCTGGGTGGCGGCGGTCACCGTGGCGAAGAGCGAGAATTTGTCCTTCGTGATGCCGCCGGTGAGGCTGGCGGTGAGGTTGGCGACGTCGCTGTCGAACGCATTGTCGTAGGTGAGGTCGAGCTGACCGCCGTTGTAGTCCTTCTTGAGGACGATGTTCACCACGCCGGCAATGGCCTCGGAGCCGTAGATGGCGCCGGCGCCCTGGGGCAGGATGTCGATGCGCTCGACGGCCGAGATCGGCAGACCGTCGATATTGAAGTCCTCGCGACCACCCGCACCGCCCGGAAAGGCCTGGCCGGAGTGCGGGACGCGGCGACCGTCGACCAGCACGAGGGTGGAGTTACCGCCGAGACCACGCAGGTCAAAGGTCGTGCTGGCCATCTGGGCGCGGGACGGACCGCCATTGGAGAGGTTGTCATTGAAGCCCACCGAAGCGCCCAGCTGCGGGATGGCCCAGCGAACGTCGGCGAGGCGGGTCAGGCCGCGGCGCTCGAGTTCCATGGCGTCGAAGCTGATGACCGGCATGGCCGGCTGTTCACCCACGAGGGAGCGGAGGCGCGATCCAGTCACCTCCATCTGTTGGAGTTGCACAACCGCCCCGTCCTCGCGGGCGGTGTCGGCGGTGTTGGTCGAAGCGGTTGACGTCTCCTGCGCCTGCAGCGCGGCGACGGAGGAAGCCACCGCGAGCAGGGCGGTGGCGAAATGTTTGCGATAGGTCGGCGTGGCCATGGAAGGACCGTTGCGGTTGCGTTACGACCACTTCAATCTAACAAACGTTAAGAGCAGGCCGCCACCCTCTGGTTCGTTTCCTGCTCTGCGATGCACCCTTCCGGCATGCCTGAGACCACCTATTGTCCCGAACTTCCGCCCGCCCGCGCCCTCCACGGCGTGGAGCAGGACGCCATTCTGGAGGTGAACCGGGCCCTGGGGGTCAACGCTTTGTGGAAGAGCCTGCAGTCCCTCTTCGAGGATCTGGTCCCGCACGACAGCCTGGTGATGTCGCAGGGCTACACCGATTGGCGCAAGGAATCCACCACCCGCCGACTCACCTCGGCCAAGTCCCGCGTGGTGGATGACACCAGCATTCAGCCCGTAGTGGCCGGCGAAGGGCGCAATTTTTTCCAACCCTTTCTCGACGCGCGCCACGGGGTGCCGGTCTACAGCCACAGTCAGGTGCTGGCCGATCCGCGCAAAGTTCCGCAAACCCGTTACTACAAACGGTTCATGCAACCGCTCGGCTGGCGCTACTCCGCCCACATGCTCTTTTGGCAAGGCGGCGAGGTCACCACTTCGTTCGCGCTGCGCCGCCGGCCCGACCAAAGCGACTTCACCGCCGCGGAACTCGCCCGCCTGCACTCCCTGCACCCGCACATCGGCGCCGCCCTCGACCGCCTCGATGCCTACGAAGGCGAGCGTCGCACCCGCGTGCTGCTGGAGTCCTTCTACCGCGCCCAGCCCGACGCGGTGCTCTTCCTCGATTGGAACCTGCACGTGATCTACACCAGCGTCGAAGCCTCCCGCCTCTGCGCGGTGTGGAACTTTGGCGCCGATGAAGCCCGCCGCTACAACTCCCAGGCCGTCTTTGCCCTGCCGGCCGAAATCGCCGGCGCCTGCGAAGAGCTCAAGAACTCCCTGCTGACGTCCGGACGCGAGATCTCGCCCAACGCCGAACCCGCGCCGCGCACGCTCACGGTGGTCGCCCCACGCGGCGAGTGCGAAGCCGCCGTCACCTTGCGCCGCGACAACCGCGGTGGGCACGAGCAACCCGTTTTTGTCATCCGCCTCAAGGAAGCTGCCGCGGGCTCCGATGGCCAAAGTCAGACCCGCCACCTGTTGGCTCAACTGACACCGGCCGAACGCGAACTCGCCGCCCTCATTTGCGAAGGGCTCCCCAACAAGATCATCGCCCAGAAACTCTGCAAAACCGAAGGCAGCGTGCGCGTGCAGATCAGCGGCATCTACCAAAAGCTGCGCGTCGGCAGCCGGGCCCAGCTCATCATCGCATTGCGCTGAATTAGCCGTGGTTGCTCTGGGGTCACGCCTCGTCGCGAAAGGCACCGGACCAAGAGCTAACTAAAGTTAACCTGACTCCGCCGCATCGCGCTTCACGGTCGCTACAAGGGCTCCGCCCTGCGACCGTTCATGCACGTTTCTCCGTTATTCAATCCAGCCCCCGACGCCCCGCGCGACCTCCAACTCGCCGCGTCTCCGCTGCTGCCCCTGCACTTCGCCGCGGAGGAAATCACCGTCTACGCCAAAGCGGAATACCTGCATCCCTCCGGTTCGATCAAAGACCGCCTCGCGGCCTGCATCTTCACTGAGTTGATCCAACTCGACCGGCTCACGCCCGACCTGCGCATTGTCGAAGTGAGCAGCGGCAACACCGGCATCGCCCTCGCCCGGCTCGGCGCCCGCCTCGGGGTGGCGGTGCACATCCTCATGAGCGACAGCGCGAGCCTGGAACGACGCAGCCTCATCCGCCACTGCGGCGCTGACCTCACCCTTTTTCACGCCGATCGCGGCTACCTGACTGGCATCGCCCTCGCCGAGGACATGGCGGCCGCCGACCCGCGCGTGTTCCTGCCGCGCCAGTTCGAAAATCCGCTCAACGCCGCCGACCACGCGCGACACACCGGCCCCGAGATCCTCGCCCAGATGCCGGACCACCGTGTCGATGCCTTTGTGTCCGGCTACGGCACCGGCGGCACGCTCGCCGGTTGCGCGCAGGCCCTGCGACCCACCAACCCGTCCCTCACCCTCGCCGCCGTCGAGGTGGTCGGCACTGGCTCCGCCATGGCGGAGATGCCGTGCTGCGAACTCATCGAAGGATTCACCGGCGGCTTTCGCCCACCCCTGCTCGCCGACGTGCCGCTGGACGCCACCCTCACGGTCAGCGTCAACGACACCCTGACCATGACTCGCCGACTCGCGCGGGAATTCGGCTTGCTCGTGGGTCCCTCCAGCGGAGCCAACGTGTGCGCCGCGCTGCGCCTGGCCGCCGATCTCGGTCCGGATGCCCGCGTCGCCACGATCCTTTGCGACCGCGCCGACCGCTACCTGTCGACCGCCCTTTTTGCCCCGGAGCGGAACTAAGCCCTGAGGATAGTCCGCTCCCGTTCGTCCTAACTTTCACACCACCCTCCGTCCAAATCCCCTTTTTGTTCATGCGTTTCCGACCCGTCGTCCATCTCCTCGTCCTGTCTCTGCTCGTCCTGTCTCCGCTCGTCCTTGCCCTGCGAGCCGAAGCCTCCCTTTCCGCCCGCGAACATCTGAGTCTCGAGGACGTCCCTACGCGCGAGATCGCGCCGACCGACCAAGCCAAGTTCGACCGCCTCGTCCTCGCCAACGGCCTGCGCGTGCTGCTGGTCAGCGATCCGTCGTTCAACAAATCCGCCGCTGCGCTCGCCATCGACGTGGGCCAGCTCGAGGACCCGGCCGAGACCACCGGCCTCGCCCACTTCACCGAGCACATGCTCTTCCTCGGCACCGAGAAGTTCCCCGACGAGGGCGAATACGGCACCTTCGTGAAAAACAACGGCGGCTACACCAACGCCTACACCTCGTCCGACCACACCAACTACCAGTTCGAGGTGCGCCACGAGGCGCTCGACCCGACGCTCGACCGCTTCGCCCAATTCTTCATCGCCCCACTCTTCACGCCCACCTACACGGAGCGCGAGGTCAACGCCGTGCACAACGAGGTCATGCGCCACGTGCAGAACGACGGCCGCCGCATCTACAACGTGCTCCGCGAACTCTACACCCCGGGCTCGCCCGAATCGCGCTTCACCGCGGGCAACAAGGACACCCTTGCCGACGCCGACTCCGCCAAGGTGCGCGCCTTCTTTGAGTCCTACTACAGTGCCGACCGCATGGCGCTAGCCATCACCGGCGCGGCGCCGCTGGCCGAACTCGAGGCCATGGCCCGCCGCCACTTTTCCGCCATCCCCAATCGCCAGCTCGGCCCGAACCACCGCACGTCGACCTTCCTGCCCCGCGAGCCCGCCCTGCGCCTGGCCCAGGTCGAGCCCGTGCGCGAGGTGCGTGAGCTCCAACTCCAGTTCCCGCTCGACGCCACCCGCGCCAACTTCGGTGCCAAGAACGACGCGCTCATCGGCACGCTGCTCTCGCACGCCAACCCCGGCGGACTCGAGGCCGTGCTGAAGGACGCCGGCCTCGCCCTCTCCGCCGGCGGCGGCTTCTGGGACCGCAGCGCCGACTACAGTTCGCTGTTCCTCTCCATCGCCCTCACGCCCGAGGGTGCCGACCGATTGCCCGAGGTGTTCGACCTCGTCTTCGGCTACCTCGACTTCCTGCGGCAGGCGGACTTCCCCACCACGCTTTGGCAGGAATCGGCCCGCATCGCCGCGCTCAACGAAACCTACAACGACCGCGGCGAGGGCGCGAACCTCGCCACCAATCTCGCCAACCAGGCCCTGTATTACCCACTCGAACTCGCCGAACGCGTGCCCCACCTGTGGGTCGCGCCCGACGAGGCCGACTACCGCCACATCCTCGCCCAGCTCACGCCCGACAACTTCATCGCCGTCTTCGCCGCCCAGGGTGTGCCGACCGACCGCACCGAGGAATTCTACGGCACCGCGTATTCATATTCCGAGGACACCGGTCCCGCCTACGCCCGCCTCCTCGCGGCGCGCGCTCCGACCGACGGCACCTTCGCCCTGCCCCGCGCCAACCCCTACCAGCCCGACCAACCTGAACTGCTGCCCGAGCGCCCAGTGCTGCTCACCCGCGAGCCCGGCCTCACCCTCTTCTACGCGCCCGACCTCGAGTTCAAGCGCCCACAGACCACGCTGCGTTTCCGCTTTGTGCCGCGCCGCGCCAACACCAGTCCGGCCACGGCCGCGCTCATCGCGCTGTTTGACCAATGCCTCGGCGATGCGCTCAACGAGACCGCCGGCGAAGCCGCCCGCGCCGGCGTGTCGTTCAACGTCGGTGCCAGCCTCGACGGCTTCAACCTCACCGTGACCGGTTTCGGGGACTCCGCCGTGCGCTTTGCCAACGAGGTCATCCGCCGCGTGCACCAGGTCGAGCCCACCGCCGAACGCTTCGCTGTGCTGCAAGAGGGTTACCTCCGCTCCCTGCGCAGCTTCCCGCAAACCGAGGCCTTCCGCATGGCCAGCATGCGCCGCGGTGCGTGGACCCACGAACTCTCCTACTTGCCCGACCAACTGCTGCCCACCGCCACCGCCGCGACCTGGGCCGAGGTGCAGGCCGCCGCGCGCGAGTTCTTCGCCGGCGGCACGCTGGAAGGCGTGATCCACGGCCACCTCGCCCCCGAAGCCGCGTTGGCCACCGCTCGCGACATGCGCGAGCAGCTCAACTTCGCCACCGCGACCGGGGAATCGCTGCGCCGTCCGCGCGAACTCGTGCAGGAGCCGGGCGAGCTGTTGGTCGAGGTCGACGCCACCGCCGGCGTGAACTCCGCCTACAGCGCCGAACTGTTGCTGCCCGGCGTGACCGCCCGCGACCGCGCCGCCGCCGTCGTGCTGGGCAACTTCGTTTCCCAACCCTTCTTCAACGAACTGCGCACCCAGCAACAGCTCGGTTACATCGTCGGCGCCGGCAGCAACGGCTCCCGCCGCACCCGCGCGCTCTACTTCGTAATCCAGTCCAGCACCCATGCGCCCGACGAACTGCGCCAGCGCGCCGAGACCTTTATGGCAACCTTGCCGGACCAGCTTGCCGCCCTGCCAGCCGACGCCTTCGCCGCGCTCATGGCCGGCGCCCGTGCCAACCTTGAGGCGAAGGACAAGAGCCTGCCCGAAAAGGCGGGCCGCTTTTTCAGCCTCGCGTTCGACCAGGACGAGGACTGGGACCGCCAGGACGAGACCCTCGCCGCGCTGGACGCGCTCAACCAAACCGAACTCGTCGCCCTCCTGCGCGACACCCTCTCCGGTCCGACGAAGCGCGAACGGCTCGTCCTGCTCAATGGTGAGAACCACGAAGGCTCGACCGCCACGTCGACCTTCACCGAACGCGAAGCCTGGAAATCCGCCCGCACCTACCGATGAGTTCGCCCGCCCTGCCCTTTGCCCGGCCCTACGCCACCCGCCGGGGGCGTTCACCCTTGCTCAATCTCGTCGGCAACACCGCCCTGGTGCCGCTGCGTTTCGCCGCCGAAGGCATCACGGTGTATGCGAAGGCTGAATACCTGAACCCGTCGGGCTCGATCAAGGACCGGCTCGCGCTGCACATCATCGAGGACGCGGAGCGCCAGGGCCGGTTGCGGTCCGACTCGATCATCCTGGAGTGCACCTCCGGCAACACCGGCATCTCCCTCGCCATGGTCGGCGCCGCCAAGGGTTACCGGGTCAAAATCCTGATGAGCGAATCCGCCAGCGTGGAACGCCGGCACCTCATTCGGCACTTCGGCGCCGAGATCGAGTTGTTCGCGCCGACCCAAGGCTACGCCACCGGCATCGGCCTCGCCCGCGAGATGGCGGCCCGCGACGACCGCATTTTCCTGCCCAACCAGTTTGAAAATCCGCTCAACGCCCTCGACCACGAGCACAGCACCGGACCCGAGATCCTGCGGCAGGTCCCGCACGGTCGGGTCGACGCCTTCGTGTCCGGCTACGGCACCGGCGGCACGCTCACCGGCTGCGGCCGCGCGTTGAAAGCCGCCGCGGCCGACACCCTCATCGTCGCCATGGAACCCGCCGAAGCCGCCATGCTCTCCGGCGAAATGCCCTGCTGCCACGCCATCGAGGGGGTGGCGGGCGGATACATTCCACCGCTGGTGCGGCAGGCGCCGATTGATCGCAAAGTGAAGGTCAGCAGCGCGGACGCGATCGCCATGACGCAGCGGCTCGCCCGCGAATTCGGCCTGCTCGTGGGCACCTCCTCCGGCGCCAACCTCTGCGCCGCGCTCTCCGTCGCTCGCGAACTCGGTCCCGACGCCCAGGTGGTCACCATTCTGTGCGACCGCGCCGAACGTTATTATTCGACCCGTTTGTTCTGCCCACCGAGCTGAACGGACAACGCGACCTGCCTCCCGGGAACAATCCCGTCGGTTGCGCCTCTCTCTTCTTTCGCCACTCTGTTCCTGCCATGTCTTTCCTGCGCCACGCCGTTGCGACGCTCTCCGTCGCCCTTTTTGCCTCAGCCGCCTCCGCCCAAGTCGAGGCCTCGCTCGCGGCGGCCGACGCCGCGGTGCGCCCCGGTCAGCCGATCACCGTCGCCCTGCGCCTCGACCACGAGCCCCATTGGCACACCTATTGGATCAACGCCGGCACGGGTTACCCGACCTCGATCACCTGGGACCTGCCGGAGGGCTGGACCGCCGGCGAGATCCAATGGCCCACGCCCAAGATCATCCGCGACAGCCACGGCACCATCACCGGCAACGGCTATGAGGACGTCACTTATCTGCCCATCACGCTGACTCCGCCCGCCGATCTGGCGCCCGGCTCCTCAGTCACGCTGAAAGGCCACGCCGACTGGCTGATGTGCGCCGATGTTTGCATCCCCGGCGACACGCCCATCGAGCTCACGCTCCCGGTCGTGCCTGCCGGCACCTCGGTCGAAGCCCACGGCGAACACGGTGACGAGGTGCGCGCCACGATCGCGGCCTTGCCCACCGTGCCGGCCAACGTGCAGGTCAGCGCGGCCAAGTCCGCCACCTCCGCCACCCTCACCGTTTCCGGGCTCACCGCCGAGCCGGTCGAACCCTGGTTCTTCGCCAGCGACGCGCAGATCGCCTACGACCAGCCGCAAACGGTCACCTACGCCGACGGCACCCTCACGATCACCCTGCCCTTCGCCGAATATTACGAAGGCGACGGCGACCGCTTGCTCGGCACCCTGCGGCAGGACGCCAGTTGGAGCTCGGCGGGTTCCCTCGACGGCCTCGCCATCGACGTCGCGTTTGGTGCCGCAACCGCCGCCCCGACTGCCTCCGCCACCCCCTCGGCCGCGACCGCCGCCGGCACCGCGACCACCAGCCTCGTCGGCACGCTCGCCCTCGCTTTCGTCGGCGGCCTCATTCTCAACCTCATGCCCTGCGTTTTCCCGGTGCTCGGCATCAAGATCCTCGGCTTCGTCAACCAAGCCGGGGCCGACCGCAAAAAAGTCGCCGCGCACGGCTGGGTCTTCGCCCTCGGCGTGCTGGCCTCATTCTGGTCGCTGGCCGGCTTGCTTGCCGTGCTGCGCGCCGGCGGGGATCAACTCGGCTGGGGCTTCCAACTGCAGTCCGCACCCTTCGTCTTCGTGCTCGCGGCGGTGATGTTGGTCTTCGCCATGGCGATGAGTGGCGTCTTCGAGTTCGGTCTCGGCGCCACCGGGGTCGGCGCGAAGCTCCAGTCCAAGGACGGCCTCACCGGCACCTTCTTCACCGGCGTGCTCGCCACCGTCGTGGCCACCCCCTGCAGCGCACCCTTCCTCGCGCCCGCCCTCGGCGCGGCGCTGGCGGTGTCCGTGACCGAATCGTTCGTCATCTTCACCGCCATCGCGGTCGGCCTGAGTCTGCCCTACCTGCTGCTTTCGCTCTTCCCCAGCGCGGTCAAAATCCTGCCGCGCCCCGGCGCCTGGATGGAAACCTTCAAGCAGGCCATGGCCTTCCCGCTGTATGCGACGGTTGGATACCTCGTCTGGGTGCTGGTCGGCCAGACCACCGAAGGCGGCGCGCTCAACGCCATCTTCGGCCTCACGCTCATCGCCTTTGGCGTGTGGTTCTACGGCCGCTACGCCGCGCCCGGCGCCAAGGCCACCCGCCGCAACGTCGGCATCCTCGCCGGGCTGCTTCTGCTCGGCGCCGGCACCGCCTTTGGCTGGCCCAAGCCGCCCGCGCCGAACGACGTCGTCTGGGAAAAGTGGAGCCCCGAAGCCATCGCCGCCGCCCGCGCCGACGGCCGCCCGGTTTATGTGGATTTCACCGCGCGTTGGTGCGCCACCTGCCAGGCCAACAAGAAGCTCGTGTTCGCCTCCGACGACGTGAAGGAAACCTTCCGCGACCGCAACGTGCTCACCCTCAAGGCCGACTGGACCAACAAAGACCCGGCCATCACCGCCGAGCTCGCCAAATGGAACCGCAGCGCGGTCCCGTTCAACTTGTTCTACCTCCCTGGCGAACCGGACCCGGTTGTCCTCCCCGAGCTCCTCACTCCGAGCATCGTGCTGGACGCGTTGGAGTAAAAACTCGCGAACCACAAACGGTGGGGCAGACTGGCGGAGCATTGGCCTTCCGCCGCGGGGATGCTTCGCGCCACCGCGTTTTTCATCCTGAAAGCGCAAACCTCCGCCCCTCCGTCTGCCATGTTCGTCGTCACCAATCGCAACGTTTTCCCCAACCGCGCCAGCCTCAAAGCCTTTGGCGCCTTGCCCAACCCCGCCGGCCCCCACGAACTGCGCCTCGCCGAGGCCAACAAAACCCGCGGCAAATGGTCCGTCCGCATCCTGCCCGACCAGGTCACGGCCGCCATGGCCAAGGACGCCGGTCTCAAGCTCAAGGCCGGCGAAAAGGCCTACGCCAGCCGCTACGTCGCCGCCAAATTGCTCGCCCGCATCAACCCCACCCAGGGCGGCAGCGGACGCAATTTCGTGCTTTTCGTGCATGGCTTCAACAACGACCTCGAGGCAGCGCTCGATCGCGCGCATGACTTCGAACAGACCTACAACGTGGAGGTGCTCGTCTTCTCCTGGCCGGCCAACGGCGGCGGGGCCAAAGGCGTCGCCAGCTATCTGAGCGACAAGCGCGACGCCATGGCCTCGGTCGGCGCCTTCGGCCGGGTGCTCGAAAAGCTCAAAGCCCTCCTCCTGGAGGCGCACGCCAGCTACGAGGCCCAACTTGCCACCCGGGCCGACCAGCGCCACGGCGACAACGACGAAGCCTGGCTCTCGTTCTACACCCAACGCGCCGAGGCCCGCTGTCCCTTCACCGTGAACCTCGTGCTGCACAGCATGGGCAACTACCTGTTCAAAAAGGCGCTCGGCACCTCGGCCTTCCGCGCCGCCCTCCCGATCTTCGACAACGTCGTGCTGGTGGCCGCCGACACCAACAGCGAGGACCACGCTGCCTGGGTCGAAGAGATCAAAGCCCGCCGTCGCGTGCTCATCACCATCAACGAGCACGACATCGCCCTCGCCGCCTCCCAGCTCAAGATGGGCGAGCAACAAAAGGCGCGGCTCGGTCACTACCTTTTTGGCCTCAACGCCCGCAACGCCACCTACCTCAACTTTACCGACGCCGCCAAGGTCGGTCGCTCCCACGCCTACTTCGAGGGCGATCCGCTGCAGAACGAGCACGTGCGCCGCGCCTTCATGGCCGCCTTCAACGGCGAAGCCCCCGAGCGCGAACTCCGCTACAACTCCGCCCGCAACTACTTCGAAGTGCCCTGACCCTCCGGTCAGCGTTTTTCATCGCGCAAACCCAGACTCAATCCCGCGACCAACCCGCCCGCCGCCGCAATGAAGCCCCATAGCAGGCGGTGGTGCGCCGCCGCGGTTTCGACGCCGCCCACCCACGCCACCGCCAGCGCGATCCCCAACGCCCCGCCCAGCTGACGCGCGGTCGTCGCCATCGCGTTGCCCTCCGCCAGCGCCGATTCCCGCAGCGCGGCCATCGCCGCGCCGAAGAGGGTCGGCAGCACCAGTCCGATGGCCGCCCCCGTCAGGAGCTGCCCCGGGAGCCAGTCCGACCAATAGGCCACCACATTCCCGACTCGCAGGAGATACCAAATCTGGCCGAGCGCGAACAGCAGCCCGCCGCTCGCCAACAGGCGCCGGTGTCCCCAACGCGCCACCAGCCGCCCGGCCAGGATCGCGCTCGGAATCACCACCAGCGGACCCGGCACACTCGCCAGACCCGCCAGCGATCGGCTCAGACCCCAGACCCCGGTCAGGAACAGGTAGCTGTTCAGGAACATGGCCGAAAACGCCGCGCCAAACACCGCCAGCAGCAGCGTTGCCAAGGCAAAGGAGGGGGACCGGAACAAACTCGCGTCGATCGCCCCGCCCGGCCGACGCACCGCCCACGCCGCCAAGGCACCGAGCAACCCCAGCCCGGCCGCGAAGCGTAGCCAGGATCCCGAGGAGGCCGCGCCGGTTTCGCTCCCCGCATCGACCAGCGCCCAGGCCAGCAGCCCGACGCCGGCCACGAGCAGCGCCGTGCCCAGCGGATCGAATGCGCCGCGACTGAACCGCTGCTCCGATTCGGCCGACCGCCCAACCTGCGCCCGTCGAAACCGCACCAGCATGAGCGCCACCAACGGCACATTGATCCAAAAGATCGCCCGCCACGAGGTGAGCTCCATCAAACCCGCGCCCACCGCCGGTCCCACCGCCGCCGCCAAGGCCCCGATCGCCCCCCACAGGCCCATCACCTCACCCCGCCGCGCCCGCGGAAACGCTCCGAGCGCCAGCGCGAGCGAGCTGGGGGTCAGCCACGCCGCCCCCACCGCCTGCGCCACACGGCCGGCCACCAACCACAGCGGTGCGTCCACCACCGCGCACCAGACCGATCCCACGCCAAACCAGATCAGCCCCACCTGAAACGCCCGCGCCCGGCCGTGGCCATCGGCCCATCGGCCCGCCGTCACCAGCAAGGCCGCGTAGACGATGGTGTAGGCGTTGAGGATCCACGACAGCAAGGCCGGCGCCGCGCCCGCGAAGGACTCGCGCCACACCGGAAACGCCGCCACCGCCGCGGTGGCATCAAGGGTGACCACAAACACCGCGCCCGCCGTCAGCACAAACATCCGCCAGGGATTGCTCGTCGGCGGCGCAAACGTCGCCGCCGGAGGCAACGGCGCCGGGGCGGGAGCCAGCGCGTTCATGCGGCCATCGTCGCCAGGATGCGCTCGATCTGTTTGCGGTGCAGCCGCTGGTGAAAGCCGACCAACGCCCACCAGGCCTCGGCGTCGAGCGGGCCAAACCAGGGGTGCGTGTAGCGCAGTCGCGTGGACAGGTCGCCCAGACCGTCGATCGTATTCAGAAAATCATCACACTCGCTGGCAAAGGCCTCAACGACCTCGATCCGCACACCGGGGGCCGGCTTGACCGTGGCGGTGCTGGCCGGCTCCGGCGGCAGCCGGTCCGCCTTCAGGGCCACCATCGCGCCGCGGATGCCTCGGTTCACCATCCGCAGGTGCTCCACCACCATGCACAAGGACCAGTTGCGACTGCTGTCCTCCATGCCGGGCAGCCGCTTGATCAGCACCTGTTGCGTCGCCGCCACCGGCGGCACCGAACGCACCAATTTCACAATGGTGTCGCGCTCGCGAACAAACAGGTCGCGGCGGGCCACCTGATCGTGGCGCCAACGGTGGAGGCGAAACAACAGCCGCGCCACGAGCAATTCGGGCGCGGGCAAACCGGCTCCGGGCGGGGCCAGACGGGGAGAAGAGGAGGGAGTGGCGGTAGCCATACTTTCATTATGCAAGTAACACTTACTTGTGTTTTGCAAGCATCGAATCTTCCTTCCGCGCATGTCCCGACGTCCCGCCGCCGAACCCCCGCCCCGCAGCCCTTGTCCCGTGGCCTGCAGCCTTGATGTGTTGGGCGACAAATGGACCCTGTTGGTGGTGCGCGACCTGATGCTCGGGGCGGAGCGCTACAAGGAATTCGCCGCCTCGCCCGAGCACATCCCGACCAACATCCTGGCCGAGCGTCTGAAGCGGCTGCTCGCGCACGGTATCGTCGAACAGGTGCCGGCCTCCGACGGCTCCCGGCATCCCGGCTATCAGCTCACCGCCAAGGGACGGGCGCTCGGACCCGCCATGCGCGCGCTGCGCGACTGGGGCCTCAAGTGGATCGACGGCACGTCCGCTGAGCGCCGCATGTAATCAACGGCCAAAGATCGGCAACGGTCCCTCAAAGGCGCCGGCCGGCTCGTTGATGCGCAACAGTGCCGAAATGGTCGGCGCGATCTGCGTGATCGCCACCCGCTCGTAAACCTCGGCTCCCGCCGCGATGCCCGGACCACGAATCAGGAACGGCGCGTGCGTGTCGTAGCTGAACGGTTCGCTGTGGCCGGCGCCACCGTGGGCGTAACCAAAAACCGAGCCCGGCGCGAACAGGGCAAACACATCCCCCGAGCGCGTCGCGTGGGCGCCGCGTCGGATCAGGGCGCGGTAGCCGTCCTCCGTCGCACTTCCGTGCAGCTCGTCCGCCGTCATGGCGTCGACCACCCCTTCGGTCTCCAGCAACCGATCGCGCAGAAATTCCGCCACCTCCTCGAGTTCATGACCGGCGCGACGAATCGCGGCGCGGTCGAGCACGATCTGTCCCTTGTAGACTCTCAACACCCACTGCGCCGCGCCCGAGGTGCCGTAGTGCTCGGCCAGCGTGCGCTTGATGCTGTCGACGAAGGCCTGCTTGTTGAGCGTGCGGGCGGAGGCCAGGCCACGATCGCGCAGAAAGGCGGAGTTGAACGACACGCCGTGATCGGAGGTCAGAAACACAATCGTGTGCTCCAGCCCTACCGTGCGATCGATCGTGTCGAGCAGCGCCGCCAGATCGTCATCCAATCGTCGATACAGGTCTTCGACTTCCAAGGAGGTCGGCCCAAACCGATGGCCCACATAATCCGTGGCCGAAAAACTGATCGCCAGCACATCGGGCGTCGCGTCGCGGCCGAGCGCGGTATGCACGAGCGCCGCCTGCGCCAGCTCGCGCACGATCGTGTTGCCCCAGGGCGAGGTGGCGATCGGTTTGTAAGGTTCGCCGGCCATGGGCGTGACCTGGCTCAGGTCATGCGGAAACACCGGCGCCGCCTGCCCGTCAAAGGGCTCCTCAAAGGGATTATCGTCCCCGATGTTTTCGGTGTAGGTCGCGACATCATCGCGCAGCGTCCATGGCGTGTGCATGAGCGCGTCGACCCGCCCCGAGGCATTGTAGTCGCCCACCCAGTCCGGCAGCGCCGGCGCATAGTAGCTGGAGCTCACGAAGTGGCCGGAGGTGACATCAAACCAAAACGCCTGATCAGCAAAGTGCCCGCCCGGCAGCACGCTGGCGCGGTCTTTCAAGCTGATGGCATAGACCAGGGCGCGCTCGTTGGTGGCGAGCTTGAGTTCGTCGCCGACCGTGGTGACGAGCAACCGCTGCGGCGAACGCCGCCCCTCGGTCGCCGTCGTTCCGATCGGTTCGACCGTGTCATCCTCCACGCAATACACCTCGCGGCCGAGCTGGCGGTCGTAGAAATCGTTGTTGGCGATGCCGGACGTCGCCGGGTAGGCGCCCGACCAAATCGCCGCGTGACCCGGCCCGGTCGCGGTCGGCGCATAGTTGAAATGCATGGAGCGAAACTGCGTGCCCTCGCGCATGAGCCGCTTGAACCCATCCTCGCCCATCGCCGCGCCAAAGCGCGTGAGGTAGTCGTAACGCATCTGGTCGACCACGATGCCCACGACCAGGCGCGGAGACGCCGCCGGAGCATCGGCGGCCCGCAACGGAACGGCGCAAACGAGCAGGCAGAGAGGCAGGAGTGAGGACAACGATTTCATGACGGGCGCAGACACCCACTCTGGCGTTTCCGCGCCCCTCCGGCGAGCGGGATCGCGGCCGCAAGGACCGCCGCGCAGAAACGTAACCTCGTTAAAGCGAAAGCAAGGTCACGGCGTCGTCCCCGTTGACCGTCCCCGGCCAATCTGTCTGGCTGCGTCCCACCTCAAACCTCTTCCACCCTACCCTGCCATGAATCTTCGCCGCCTGCTCCTCGCTTCCTCGCTCGCCACCCTCATCTCGCTGCCCACGGTTTCGTTCGCCGAGGACGACCACACCCCCCTGGGCGAACAGATGGAGGTCATCGGCGACGCCTTCCGCCAGTTGCGCCGTCAGGCGGGTGACGCCGAACAAAACGCGTCGACCCTCGAGCTGCTCGAGACGATTCACGCCGCCGCGCAACACAGTCTCGATTTCAAGCCCGAATACACCGCCGACAAACCGGCCGGTGAACAGGCTCACTTCGTGGAATCGTTCAAAGAGGACATGCACGCCTTCATCGCGATCGTGGAGGAAGCCATCGCCGCCGTGAAAGCCGGCGATAACGCCAAGGCCGAGGAACTCGTCGGCAAGATGCGCGACACCCAGCGCTCGGGCCACAAGGCCTACCGCCGCCCCAAAGACTGATCGCCCATGTCGTCGCCCGCGGAGCATCGCCGCGCCGTCCTCCTGCTGGCGCTGGCGGCCTTGCTCTGGAGCACGGGCGGACTGCTGATCAAACACGTCGATTGGCCGCCGCTCGCCGTCGCTGGCGGTCGCGGACTCTTCGCCGGCCTGTTCCTGCTCGCCGCCCGCGGCCGCCAACTGCGCTTCACCTGGTCGCGGCCGCAGCTGCTCGGTGCGGTGTTCTACGCGGGCTGCACGGTCGCCTTTTGCTCCGCGACCAAACTCACCACCGCGGCCAACGCCATTCTGCTCCAATACACCGCGCCGGTGTGGATCGCGCTCTTTGGCGCGTGGGCTCTGGGTGAGCGCGCCAGCCGCCTCGATTGGCTCACCGTGGCCATCGTGCTCGGCGGCATGGCGCTCTTCCTCGCCGACGGACTCAGCATCGGCGGCAACCTGCTCGGCGACGGCATCGCGCTGCTGTCCGGCGTGTTCTTCGCCGCGATGGTCATCGCGCTGCGCTACCAAAAGGACAGCTCACCGCTTGAGTCGGTCATCCTCGGCAACGCGCTCGGGTTTATCATCGGCCTGCCGTGGATGTTGTCCGCACCGCCGCCGTCGGCCAGCGGCTGGGGCGCGCTGATCACGCTGGGCATCGTGCAGCTCGGCATCTCGTATTTGCTCTATGCCTACGCCATCCGGCACGTCACTGCGTTGCAGGCGGTGCTGATTCCGGTGATCGAGCCGTTGCTCAATCCGGTTTGGGTGCTGCTCGCGCTGGGGGAGAAACCCACCCCCTTGTCGCTCGCCGGCGGCGCGATCGTGCTCGCCGCCGTCACCCTGCGCGCCGTCGCTTCTCTGCGCCGGCCGCGCATGCCGGGCGTCGTTGCCAAGTCATGAAACGTTTCGCACGGTGCCTCGCCCTGCTGGGTCTTCTTGCCGTGAATCAACGCGCCGATACTCCCCCCTCCGAAACCGTCGTGCTCCTCCACGGCCTCGGTCTCGGCGCGTGGGCGATGAAACGCACCGAACGCGCGCTGACCGCTGACGGCTACCGCGTCATCAACCTCAGCTACGATTCGCTGCGCACCCCGCTGCCCGAGCTCACCCAAACCTGGTTGCCCACCCAACTCGCCGCGCACGACGTCGAGCTCGAGGACCACGCACCCACCCTGCACTTCGTGACGCATTCCATGGGCGGGATCGTGTTGCGGGGCTGGTTAAAGGAACGCGGTGACGTGCCGCCGGCGCTCGCCCGGGGCCGCGTGGTGATGTTCGCCCCACCCAATCAGGGGTCGACGCTCGTTGACCGCATCGGCACCTGGCGCCTCTTTCGCCTGAGCACCGGCATCAACGGCCGGGAACTGAGCACGGCAGCCGACTCCTTTCCCAACCAACTCGGCTCCTGGCCCGAGGGTCCCGAGCTCGGCATCATCGCCGGCGACCGCCCGGTCAATCCGCTGCTGGCCCACTGGACCGGCGGCCCCGGCGACGGCAAGGTGCGCGTCGAGGACACCAAGTTGGATGGCATGAGCGATCACATCGTCCTGCCGCACTCGCACACCTGGATCCAATACCGCCGCAAACCCATCGCCCAAGTGGTGGCCTTCCTGCGCGAAGGCCGGTTCACGAGGTGATCGGGCAAAGCCCGCCCCCTCTTTCTCATTATCCACGTGGAGCGGAACCCATCCGGCCAGGGGGGAGAAAGAGTTCCGAGCAAAGCGACACTCTGCCAAGATAAAGAGGAAAGAATAAAGATGCGTCGCTAAGCGACACCGCGCCGTAACTGCAGCAGCACATTCGCCGCGAGGACAAATCCTCCGCCAACCAGCAGGTGACCCGTGATCGCTTCGTTGGCGTAGTTCAATCCCGCCCACAGCGAAAACAAACCCGGCAGGAAGAGCGACATGACCGAGCTGAACACCGGCTCCGCGCAGTAGAGCAAACCTGCCTCGGTCGAGCTGATGCGCGGCTGCCACTTGTTCATGGTGAGAAAGGACCCGAGGGTGCAAAACACCGTCAGCGCGAGCGTGAACCCCCACCACGGCACCGAACTCAACGGCGCCACCAACGCGCCGGGAGTCGGCGCCGCGACCACCGCCAGCGCGCCGAACACCGTCGCCTCCACCAGGAACATGACAAACGTGATCGGCAGCACGCGGTTGAGCGCAAACTCCGGCCGCTCCAACGCGAGGATCTGCCCCATGAAAAACACCGAGGCCACCAAGGTCTCGGCCTCACCTCGCCCGAGGTGCAGCCCGTGCCAGTCGAAGCGACCCAGCACCGCCACACCAATCAGCACCAAGCCGACACACATCCACACCCGCGCGCCCGGATTGCGCCGCGTGCGCAGCGCCACCCACAGCGGGATAAGGATGGCGTAAAACTGCGACAGAAAGGCCGAGGTCGACGCGGCGGTGAACTGCAGCCCGTCGGCCTGGAACACCATGCCCATCGCCGCAAAGCCACCCAGCATCGCGCCTTGTTGCCACTCCGCCGCCGTGATCGTGCGCAGCGACCGCCCCAACGCCGCCGCCAGCACCAACGCCGCGAGCAGGAAACGCGGCAGGATCATCATGGCGGTGGAGAACCATGACCCGGCCTCCGGCACCGCCGCGGCCACGAGCTGCCCGGTCGCCTTCATCAGCGGAAAGCTCAGCCCCCAGTAGCTGGTGGCCAGCAGCAGCATCAATATCGCACGACGGCGCAGCGCGGGATCGGTGGCAGGCATGAAGGGGAAAACCTTCAACCCTAGCGGCCTCGCGGTCCGCGCCAAGTCCGGCTTCGCCGTGTCTTCTCGCACGCCGCAGGCTCGACAGGCCCGGACCGCTGTCACCAAGCTTCCCGCCCATGGCCAAAGGCAACGGCGAGATCGGCAAGCTTTCCAAAAAAGACTACGACGCGCAGGTCGCCCAGCTCCGGGAGGATCTGGTGCAACTCCAGGTCGACCTGAAAGAGGCGCCTTTCAAAATCGTGCTCATCCCGGCAGGCGTCGACGGCGCCGGCCGCGGCGATGCCATCAATACGCTCATGGGTTGGCTGGACCCGCGCGGCGTCGAAACCATTGCCGTGTCGGACCCGTCCGACGAGGAACGCCAGCGCCCGCTCATGTGGCGCTTCTGGCGCGACCTGCCCACTCGCGGCCGCGTCGGCATCTTCGTCGGCTCCTGGTATACCGAAACCCTGCGGGAGGAGGCACGGGGCAAGAAGGCCCTGGCCGAACTCGATCACGAGCTGCGTCGCATTCGCCATTTCGAGCGCCTCCTGGCCGACAACGGCACGCTCGTCGTGAAGGTCTGGTTCCACCTTTCCAAGGTCGAGCAGGGCCGCCGCCTCAAAGAGCTGCTCGCCAACGAAGACACCGCCTGGCGCGTCACCGAGGACCAGCAACGCGCCCACCGCATCTACGATCGGCTCGCCCGCACGGCCGAACACATCCTCGGCGAAACCGATCGACCCGGCGCGCATTGGGATCGCATCGAGGCGGCCAACCCGAAGCTGCGCAACCTCGCCTTTGGACAGATGCTGCTCCGCCGCTTTCGCGAGCACAAACGCCTGCTTTCCCGGCACATCACCAAACCACCGATCAAACCGAAGCGCATCGTGGCCCTGCGGCCCGATGGTCGCGATCGCCTGCTCGCGCTGCCCCTCGATCACAAGCTCAGCTCCAAGGACTACGAGGCCAAGCGCGAGAAATGGCTGGGGCGCCTCAACAAGGCCATCCGCCGCGCGAAGTCGGCCAAGCGTTCCCTCGTGTTCGTCTTCGAAGGCCAGGACGCCGCCGGCAAGGGCGGCGCCATCCGACGCCTCACCAGCGCCATCGACGCGCGCGACTACCGCGTCATCCCGGTGGCCAAACCGACCGACGAAGAGAAGTCGCACCACTACCTGTGGCGCTTTTGGCGGCAGATCCCGCGCGACGGTTTCACCGCCATTTTTGACCGCTCCTGGTATGGCCGTGTGCTGGTCGAACGCATCGAAGGTTTTTGTCATCCGCACGAATGGCGGCGCGCTTTCGATGAGATCAACGACTTCGAGGAACAACTCGCCGACCACGGCAGCATCGTGATCAAGTTCTGGCTGCAGGTCTCCAAGGAGGAACAGCTCGCCCGCTTCGAGTCGCGCCAGAACACGCCCTACAAGCAGCACAAGATCAACGACGAGGACTGGCGCAACCGTGCCCAGTGGAAGGCCTACGAAACCGCGGTCGGCGACATGCTCGCCCTCACCGACACCGCCCACGCGCCCTGGCACCTGGTGCCGGCCAACAACAAACGCTACGCCCGCCTCGACGTCCTGCGCACGGCCTGCAAACAGATCGTCGCGGCGCTGGATGGGTAGGTTCGGGACCGAATGAATTGATCGGCACGGGCTGACGTAAGCGCCTCCCGAGCTTGGTCTTACGTTTTAAACCCAACCTGCACCGTCCGACCAACTCGCCAAAAAAAACGCCACGGCTTCGCGCCGTGGCGTTGAAAGAAGAAAAGGGAAAGCGGGGTAAGAAAGCTTACTTGGTCACGTGACCCGAGACGAGCTTGGTCATCTCGAACATGCTGACGGACTTCTTGCCGTCGAAGACCTTCTTCAGCTTGTCGTCGGCATTGATCTTGGTCTTCACCTTCGGATCTTGGAGGCCGTTCTTCTTGATGTAGACCCAGAGCTTCTTGGTGAGCTCGGTCCGGGGGAGCGGCTTCGACCCAACAACGGCCGCGAGGGCTTCGTCGGGGGTTACCGGTTTCATGAATGCAGCGTTGGGTTTGCGTTTAGCCATAGCGAATTCCGGGTGTAGACTGCGCCGGACACAAAGCAACATGAATTTCAGAGGTAAAACGGGGTATTTTCAGAGGTAAACCAAGCGGGCGGGCAAAGCCGAACCACCCGGGAAAGACCCCGCAACCGTGCGCCGCTCGGACGTATCCACAATTTGGCGACAAGGGCCGCCGGTCCGAAACCACGCGCGCGCTTCAGTTCGGCTGCGCGCCGGGGTTCTGGTTGCTCTTCGCCTGCTGGCGCATGGCGCGGCGGCGGCGCACTTCGGCGGCGACCGCTTCCAAACGGCGGCGTTCGTCGGCCGGAGTCGGATTCACCTTCACCGTCGTCTGCAACGCCGTCTGCGATTGGGCGGCGCTTGGCACCGGACCCGCCGGACGCGGCGCGCCGGAAATCGTCGCGACCTGCAGCGCGAGGTTGAGCGGTTGACCGTTCTGCCGCACTTGCACGGCGCCCGACTCCGCATCGTAAGCTTCCACCACTTCGCCGTCCGGTCCCTCTTCGCCGATGCCGAGCCACGCGGAGCGGTTCTTGGAGACATTGAAGAGTAGGAAACGTCGGGTGTCGCCGCTGCCGTAGGTCCCGCAGAACTGCAGTTGCGCGTTCTCCACCGGCGCGGCGGCCGCGGGAGCATCGGTCGCTTCCTCCACCTTTTGCGCGAAGGGATTGCGCATGGTCTGCGCGGACGAAGCCACGGCGGCAACGCAGACAAGGAGGGGGATCAGGACACGGCGGGCGGACATAGGGATGACAGAAACTCCAACACAATGACGCACGGGGACGGGGTCAAGTGACAGGAGAGGTGACAAATGACTCGCTGCTTGCACCGCGGGTTCCGCCAAACGCATCCTGCGCGACTCCATGGAGACGATGCCACTCTGGGCCTGGGCCGCCTTCCTCAGCTTCATCATTGCGATGCTCGCGCTCGATCTGGGTGTGTTTCGCCGGCAATCGCACACCATCAAACTGCGCGAAGCGCTCACCTGGTGCGGCGTGTGGTTCTCGCTCGCGATGGTGTTCTGCGCGGTGGTTTGGTGGTCGCTCGGCCCCAAGCACGGCATGGAGTGGCTCACCGGCTACGTCGTCGAGATCGCGCTGAGCGTGGACAACGTCTTCGTCTTCATCGTCATCTTCACCTACTTCAAGGTGCCGCCGGAGCATCAGCATCGGGTCTTGTTCTGGGGCATCGTGGGCGCGGCCGTCCTGCGCTTCGTCTTCATCTTTGCCGGCGTCAGCCTGCTGGCGAAGTTCCACTGGCTGATCTACGTCTTCGGCGCGTTTCTGGTCTACACCGGCATCAAACTCGCGCTGCCGCAAAAGGACGATTTCGACCCGGAGAAAAACATCGCGGTGCGCCTGCTGCGCAAGTTCTACCCGGTCTCCAATCAATACCACGGCAAACACTTCTTCACCGTCGATCACGGCATCCGCATGGCGACGCCGCTGTTTGTCGTGCTGCTCGTGATCGAGACGACCGACGTCGCCTTCGCGCTCGATTCGATCCCGGCCGTGCTGGCGATCACCGATGTGCCGTTCATCGTTTTTACGTCCAACATCTTCGCCATCCTCGGCCTGCGCTCGATCTACTTCGCGCTCAACGGCGTGATGGGCCTGTTCCGCTTCCTCAACATCGGGCTGTCGGTCGTCCTGAGTTTCATCGGCGTAAAGATGCTGCTCTCCGCCAAGTTTCACATCCCGGTCGGCATTTCGCTGGGCATCATCGGCCTCGTGCTCGCCGTCTCCGTCGGCGCCTCGTTGCTCTTTCCGAAGAAGGACTAAGTTGAACCACAGATTGCACAGAAGAGCACAGATCCTTTGCTCCGTGTTTTCTGTGACCTCTGTGGTTATTCCCATGCGAACGCTGCGTTATTTCTGGTTCATGCTGCTCGGCGTGCTCGCCGTGCAGGCGCAAGACGCTGAGCCGCCGATTCGTGGGATCGTGATTTCCTGCCAAACGTGGGGCCGGGAATGGGGCACCGATGAGATGGTCGAGGCGATGGCCGAGATCAAAGCCCTCGGCGGCAACTGGGTGCAGATCCACCCCTACGGCGGTATCCAGCGCGACGGCACGATCAACTTCGGTCGTCTGCCCGAAAACCCCGACGAGGCGCCTGTCTGGCTCGCCCGCCCCATCGCCGAAGCCAAACGCCTCGGCCTTAAAATCTGCATCACCCCGCACCTCGCGCCATGGCGCGCCGGGTGGTCGTGGCGCGGGGACATCCGCTTCGAAGACAAGGCGACCTGGGCCCGCTTTTTCGCCAACTACCAAGCCTGGATCACCCGCCTCGCCCGCCTTTGCCGCGACGCCGACGGATTTGTGGTCGGCTCCGAGCTCGACCAAACCATCCCCGGCCACGAACGCGAGTGGCGTGACATCATCGCCGCCGTGCGCCGCGAAACGACCTCCGCCCTCTCCTACGCCGCCAACTGGCCCGACTACCAACGCGTGCCTTTTTGGGACGCCCTCGATTGCATCTCGGTCTCTGCCTACTTCCCGCTCGTGCAACACGACGCCGAGCCGACCGCGCACGAACTCGACCAGGCCTGGGCCGACATCCGCCACGAGTTGCTCGCCTACGGTCGCCGCGAGGGGCGTCGCGTCGTGCTCATGGAACTCGGCTACGACACCGGCCTCAACGCCGCCCGCGAACCCTGGCGTGACGGCGATCGTCGCGAAGGTGGCGCGGCTCTGCAGGCCCTTTGCCTCGACCGCGCCCTCGAAGCCGTCGACGCCCCCGGCGACGACCTGCTCGGCGCTTTCCTCTGGAAATGGTTCCCCGGCGACTCCCGCGGCGAAACCTTCCTCATGAGCGAACCCCACATGCGCGAAGTCATCGCGCGGCACTGGGCGGAGTAGGCATCCCCTAACCGGGCTTGCGCTCGCCCGCCGCCCGGCAAACTTCGGCCCATGACATATCAACCGTCCGAGGCCCTGCTCGATAAATACGCCGACGTGCTCATCAACTTCGCCCTCAACAGCGGCGAAGGCGTGAAGCCCGGCGAGGTCGTCCAACTCCGCGTCACCGAGGCCGCCAAGCCCCTGCTCGTCGCCCTCCGCCGCGCCGTGCTCAAAGCCGGCGCGCACCCGCTCGTGTTCTACACGCCCGACGACTTCGCCCGCGAATTCTACGAGCTCGCCAACGAAGAACAGCTCTCGTTCTTCGCCGAAAAATACTACCGCGGCACCGTCGATCAGATCGACCACACCGTCGCCATCCTGGCCGAGACCGACAAACAGGAGCTCGCCGGCATTCCCTCCAAAAAGATCATGGCCGCCCAGAAGGCCATGAAGCCCTACATGGACTGGCGCCGCGCCAAGGAAAGCGCCGGCGACTACACCTGGACGCTCGCCATGTATGGCACCCAGGCCATGGCCGATGAAGTGGGCCTGAGCCTCGAGGACTATTGGCAGGAGATCATTCAGGCCTGCTACCTCGACGAAGAACAGCCGGCCGAGAAATGGAAGGCCCTCTACGCCGAGCTCTATGCCACCAAGGCCAAGCTCGACGCCCTCGCCATCGACAAACTCCACGTCGAGGCGGACAACACCGACATCTGGGTCCAGATCGGCCCCAACCGCAAATGGCTCGGCGGCTCCGGCCGCAACATCCCCAGCTTCGAGCTCTTCATCTCGCCCGACTGGCGCGGCACCGAGGGCCGCATCCAGTTCACCGAGCCGCTCTACCGCTACGGCTCGCTCATCGAAGGCGCGTATTTGGAATTCAAGGACGGCTGCGTCACCTCCGCCACCGCCACCAAGGGCGAGGAGCTCCTGCGCGAAATGATCGCGGTGGAGAACGCCGACAAGATTGGCGAGTTCTCCCTCACCGACCGCCGCTTCTCGCGCATCACCAAATTCATGGGCGAGACCCTCTTCGACGAGAACGTCGGCGGCCAGTGGGGCAACACCCACCTCGCCGTCGGCAGCGCCTACCGCGACTCCTTCACCGGCGACCCCGCCACGGTGAGCGAGGAACAGTGGGCGGAGATGGGTTACAACAACTCGGTCGTGCACACCGACATCGTCGCGACCAGCAACCGTGTCGTCACCGCCCACCTCGCGGACGGCACGACGAAGGTCATCTACTGCGACGGCGAGTTCACGCTGTAAGCCCCGGCCGCCTCCCATGCCCTCCACCATCACCGGCCCCGATGGCCAAGCCCGCTGCGCTTGGTGCGGCGACATCCCCGAGTTCATCCCCTACCACGACACCGAGTGGGGGTTTCCGGTCGGGGATGACATTCGCTTGTTCGAGAAGATCTGCCTCGAGGGTTTCCAGTCCGGGCTCAGTTGGCGCACCATCCTCAACAAGCGTGCCGCCTTTCGCGCCGCGTTCGCCGGCTTCGACTATCACAAGGTCGCGAAGTTCACCGACCGCGACGTGCAACGCCTGCTCGGCAACGCCGGCATCATCCGGCACCGCGGCAAGATCGAGGCCGCGATCAACAACGCCCGCCGCGCCGTCGAACTCGTGGCCGAGACCGGCACCCTCGCCGCCTACTTCTGGAGCTTTGAACCCGCCGCCAGCGAGCTCGCTCCACCCCAGACGCTCACGACGTCCCCCGCGTCGATCGCGCTGTCGAAGGATCTCAAAAAGCGCGGCTGGAAGTTCGTCGGTCCGACCACGATGTTCGCCTTCATGCAGGCCATGGGTCTGATCAACGACCACGCCGACGGCTGCGCCTCCCGCCCCCGCGCCACCAAGGCCCGCCGCGCGTTTCGCGTGCCACTCAGTCGATCGAACCTTTCCGGGCGCTGACGGCCAATCCTCCCGCAAGCTGGCGCTGCTGTATCGCAAAACGAGGCGCCGTTTGAAAATCGAGATTGCTTGTCGAATCCAGTTTCTCGAAGTCTGAGCGCGGACCGTTCGCTGACTGGCCCGCCAGCGAACCCGTTCAACGGTCGAATCTTCGACCACCGCATCCTGACGGGCCCGCTGGCACTGAGTGACGATTCACCCGCGCTTCGCATGGCTCGAACAGTCGTGCGTTCCATCCATCGATTCACACGCCAGCATGAAGAAACTGAACCATATCCTCCGCGCCTTAGTTTTGGCGCTCTCCATCATCACGATGACCGGTTGCACGACCGTCACCCGCGGCACCAAAGACGTGCTCGTGATCGAATCCAATCCTCCGGGAGCGGACGTAGAACTCTCCAACGGCCTACGTGGAAAAACGCCGACTTCCTTCGAGTTGCCGCGAAAGCACGCGCTCGTGGTGACCATCAGCAAGGAAGGCTATGAGACTGTAACCGTGAACGTGACCCCCAAAGTCGTCGGCGCGGGCGGTGCCGGGATGGCGGGCAATGTTCTGGTGGGCGGCCTGATCGGCGCAGCCGTCGACGCCGGCACGGGCGCGATGAAGGATCTGTTTCCCAATCCGATTCAGGTTGAGCTTGTGCGAATCGCCGATGCCGGTCCCGCACCAGACGCCGCGCCGGGAATCACCGAGAAATTGGCTGAATTGGAAAAGCTTAGAGCCGACGGGTTGGTCTCAGACGAAGAATACGCCGCACGACGAAAAACGATCTTGGAGATCGAGTAACCGGCTGAATAGACCGGCCTAGTCAGCCCACCAAGCTCCCGCCATTCGCCGGGAGCTTTTTTTGGTCCCGAAAGTCGCGCCGCGCTGAGCAGAATGAAATTTCACAACTGACTGATATTATGCGAGATAAGCTCTCGCATCCATCACGACCGCAGTGCGAAACTCGACCGTCATGCCGACCTCGGACCGCCCCACTCCCCGCACGCCTACCGACCCCGATCTGTCCGACGCCGCCATCGCGCACCGCCTGGCCGAACGCCGTGCCTTCATCCTCGGCGAGGCGGTCGCCAGCATCGTCCCCGGCGACCCGACCCAAGGCAGCAAGTTCGACATCGCCGCCTGCCTGCACACGGGCCGCAACCTCGACGCCGCGCTCGCCCGGCTCGCCCGGCTCGACGACGGTCCGCCCTCCGGCGACATGTTCTGGGTTTATCCCACCGTGAGCGTGATGCTGGCCGGCCCGTCGCACCTCGACGCCGCCCGCCGCGACCGCATCGCCGAACTCTGGCGCACCTACTGGCCGAGCCGCGGCGACACTGAAAACCATTGGGTGCTGTCCTATGCGAGCCTCTACCTCGCCGCGCAATGTTACCCCGACGCCGGACCCGACCAGTGGTTCAACGGCCGCTCCGCCGCCGAAAACCGCGCCGAGGCCCGCGACTACCTGAACCACTGGATCAATGTCATGACCAGTCAGGGTCAGGGCGAGTATGACTCCCCCAACTACATCGAGGAATACGCCATCGGCCTCGCCATGCTCGCCGGTTGGGCCGACGAACCCGACTTCCGCGACCGCGCCAAACGCGCCCTCGACTACATCTTCTTCGACTACGTTGTCGAAACCCTCGACGGCCTCTACGGTGGCGCCCACAGCCGCGTGTATCCACGCCACATCATGGCGCCCGCCCGCACCGCCGCCGCCGCGCTCGGCTGGTTGCTCTTCGGGCTCGGCGACTACGAGCCGAGCGAGCGTCAAGTGACCCGCCACCAGTTGCGCGAGGAGTTGCCCGAACGCGGCGCCAAGTTGCTCGCCCTCACCGGCTACACCCCTCCGCCCATCCTCGAACGCATCGCCCGCGCCCGCACCACGCCCTACGTCAACCTCGAGCGCAAACGCACCCGCTGGCGCATGCGCCACGCCGGCCCCGACTCCTTCGTCGTCGGCGACCGCCGCACCGTGCCCGTTTACAAGACCAGCTACGTCGATCCCGACTTCGTGCTCGGGTCTTCGCAGGGCGGCCTGCTCCAACCGATCCAACAACAGACCTGGGGCCTCATCTGGCGCACCGCCGACGCGATCAACCGCTGTCCTTCCTTCTTCGGCTGCCAACCCTACGCCTCCGCGATCGAGGGCAGCATGTATTTCCCGGTCGATCCCGACGTCGCCACCGACCTCATCACCCGCTCCAAGGCCGACTACGATTCCCCCGACAAACTCCCCGGCGGTTCGCCCTACGAACAGGTGATGCAACACGGCACCGCCCTCATCGCCTTGCAGGACATTCCGGCACACGCGCTCTTCCGCCACATCACCCTCTTCTTCTCCCGCGACCTCACCGAGGTCGTCGAGGATCCGTCCGGCTGGATCTTCGCCCAAGGCGGTCCGGTTTACCTCGCGGTGCGGCCCTTTGTCGCCGGCGAGTGGCGGCCCAACGACTGGACCGGTTTCCTCGCCAACGGCGCCGGCGGCATCCTGGTGAGCGGCGACTTCAACGAGTGGGGCGTCGGCCACCGCTGCTTCGTCAGCGAAGCCCCGCGCAACGGCTACGTCGTGCAGGTCGCCCCGGTGCGCGACTTCGCCACGTATTCAGCTTTTCAGGACGCCGTGCGCACCCGCCCGCTCACGTTCAGCGTCGACCCGACCCCCACCGCGACCTTCACCGCGCTCGACGGCACAACGCTCCACGCCCACTACGGCGACACCCCGCAGATCAACGGCACGCCGGTCGACTTCGCCGGCTGGCCGCTCTTCGGCAGCCCGTTTGGCGAGTCCGCCGTCGGCAGCCGTCGTCTCACGATCAGGCATGCTGACGAAACCCATGTGCTCGATTTCACCGACGTGCCCTGGGGCCATTCCACCCAACCCACGCCGTCGCCCCAGCCCGTTGCCGAGATCGCGCCGACCACCGAGCCGACCCTCTACGCCGCGGCCACCATGACCGGCAACCAGCGCAACACCGCCACGCCGTCCGATGCCGGACTCTTCCAACGCCTGCCCTCCGGCGAATGGATCCACACCGGCCCGCGCATCCTTGGCGTCGCCAGCCTCGCCATTCACCCCACCCAACCAGCCATCCGCCTGATCGCCTGCTCCGACGGCGTCGTGCGCAGTGCCGACGGTGGCCGCTCCTGGCGCAAGACCACCGGCTGGCAGGTCGTCGACGTGCGCGCCATCGTCTTCGACGCCGGCAACCCCGACCTCGTCTACGCCGCGACCATGTGGGGCCCCCTGCGCTCCGTCGACGCCGGCCAAACCTGGTCGACCACGCAAGCCGGCCTCGACCGCCTCTACTGCCAAACCCTCGTCGCCGACCGCACCCAACCCGGCCGCATTCTGCTCGGCATGGAGAACGGCCTCTACGTCTCGACCGACGACGCCCTCACGTGGCAACCCGTCGCCACCTTCCCCGACGCCACCACTACCCAACTCGCCCAAAGCCCAAGTCACCCCACGCACCTGCTCGCCACGACACTCAAACGCGGCGCCTGGCGCTCAACCGACACCGGCACGACCTGGCAGCCCCTCGACCCGGCCACCGCCGAAGCCCACCTCTACGCCGCCGCCCTCGCCCCCCACGATCCAAACATCATGGCCACCGGAGGCTGGGAAACCGGCGTCCGCGTCTCCACCGACGGCGGCACGACCTGGACCGACCGCAGCGTCGGCCTGCCCAACCGCCGCATCTTCGTCCTCGCCTTCGACCCGCAGCGCCCGGGTCCCGGTCGCCTCTGGGCTTCCACCTTCGAGCAAGGCAGCTGGTTCAGCGACGACCTCGGTGAGACCTGGCAAGACGGCGGCCTCCACGGCGCCTACGGATTGGACTACGTGTTTGGCTGAGCCTGGGGAAAGCCACCGGGATCATTTCGCAGGTTGAAACCGCAAAGGGTCGACTTCACTCCGACTCTCGGTCCACGGAAATCCAAAGAATACTTCATGGCCGAAAATCTTCTGAAATAGGCCAATCGTTTGAGGTCAGACAGGCGGACTTGTCCGCTCCGCTTCCGGCGGTTGTTCAACCGATTCGCTACAGTTTCTCTCGAATGACATGAACGGACTTAACGCGATCTGAACCATCTACTTCCACGTAGACGCGCAGCCGCTCATCTGTATCGGGCGGTAAAACTGCCTCGAATTCACCCCTACCGAAATTCTGCGAGGACGCTAGCGCCTTCACGAGGCGGCTCCTGCTGTCACTGATCTTACTCCCCACGGGCAACGCTTCGCGAAGATGCTCTTCCATGTGTGCCCTGTGTTCCTCGAAGCGCTTGTCGTCGTAGAGCGGGCGAGCAAAAAATCCGACCGCGAACGCGATGACACCAACGAGAATTGCGAGCAGCCATTTCATCGGTAGCGCTCAGAAAGAGCTACTAGTGGGTCCTGCCTGCACCAACCGGATGGGCTTCTTTGTTTGGGGTAGATTCACGACCGGAAAGAGAGCCACGAAGTAGCAAATCCGTGCTGCTTCTCGTGACATGATCTCTACTGACTCGTCTGACGAAAATCCAACCACTGTCGTGGCCTGAAGTCCAAGCTTCCGATGGAAGATAATAACGACAATTGATGCAACGGTCAGGAGAAGCGGCCAGAATCCGACGGAGATCCATACATCTCGGATCTTCGGCAACCGCAAAGGAAGACCGACCAATAGCGCACCGACGACGAATATTCCGCTGGAGATGCCCGCTTCGACTGACTGGATAACGAACGGCGATCGCTCATCGACTTTGGGAAGCGCGAACATGTAAATCAACCATCCGAGAACAAATGCGGCGCCACATCGTTTGATGACCCTCATGCTCTGCCCTCGCTTGAACTCAGCCGCGAGGGTCAGCGGAGCTGACCTGCGTTGGCTGCGGTGACTTCCATGAGAAGGCGTCAAGTTTAAGAGGTTTCAAATGGTTCACCATTTGGGTGGAAGGGGTTGGTGGCGTGGTTGAGATCGGAGTCCGTTTGTCAGGCTTCCATACGCACTCTGGGGGCGGCTTCTAAGTGCCACCGGTGCAGGTGAGAGTCCAGTCTCAAGCCCTGCCTACTGGATAGCGCATTGGTGTTTCATGCTGTCACCGTGATCGCAGTGGCTTGGACGGGACAAACGGTCCGGGAAAGGAGGGGTTGGGGTTCGTAGTCGTGGCCGCTCTTCCATAGCGCGAGCATGGTGACGGCCAGTTTGCGGGCCACCGCGATCACCGCGCGTTTCTTCGCGGCCGCGCCGCCGCGTTCGCACAGACGCAGGCCGGTCTGGCGCAACGCGGTGTCCGGCCCGAAGGGTCCGAGGATGTAATGGGCGCAGTTGACCAACAGGCATCGCAACGCGGTGTTGCCCGCTTTGGTGATCCGCAGCTGCTTGTCGGTCTCGCCCGATTGGTCTCTTCGTGGCACCAGCCCGAGGTAGGCGCCCACCGTGCGTGTGTCGCCGAAGCGTTGCGGCGTCTCGATGGCCAACACGAAGTAGAGCGCAGTCAGCGGGCCGACTCCGGGGATCTGTCGCAGTTGCAAGGTCACTGGATACTCCTCGCGTCCCATCCGCTCCAACTCCTGATCGAGTGTCTTGATCTGCTCGCTGAGGTGCTCCAGCGAACACAGCAACGGTTCGACCAGTGCCTGGGTCGACTCGTCCAACGCGGCCCTGGCCTTGGCCACAAAGCGGCAGGCCTTGGTCGCGGCGGGCAGCTGGATGCCCAGGCTCTTGAGCAGGAAGCGCACGGTGTTGGTTTGCGCGACCCGGCTGCGCACCAAGGCGTCGCGCACCTTGATCTTGAGCAACGCCCGCTGACAGCGCTCGCTGCGATGGGTGACCGGACTGAGCAACTGCGGATCCGCGCGGCACAACCGAGCGAGCATCCGGGCGTCGTGTCGATCGCTCTTGGTGTCGGACTTGGAGATCGCGCGCAGTTTGCGTGCGTTGGCCACGTAGACCCGATGGCCACGCTCGGTAAAGAACCGGCTGATCCACGGCGAGTGCGTGCCGGTCTCCATGGCGAGGGTAGCCCCGGGATACTGAGTGCTCAAGCGAGCGAGCCCCTCGCGATCGTTGGTCACAGTGTGCTCGTCGATGATCTTACCCGGGCGGTTGAGAACGCAGGCCGCGTGGCGGCGGTCTCCCAGGTCGAGGCCAATCGTGCAGGCGGAACTATCGGTCGATGTTGTGGCGGGCTTCATAAGGCGGAGTCTGTATCCACCGGCCGCTTACCGCGATCCGGTAGACTCACGCCTTCTCATTCCTACTGGTTCGACTCTTTCTTTGGGTAAATCTCGTCGAGGATATCGCCATAGTCGCCTCGAACTAAACTGATCTTCACAGGCTTGGATCCGAGGTCGATTCTCACAAACGCACCGGAGTCTACCAACCAATAGAGACAGCCTTCGACATGGCCCTCGCGAACCTCAAGTCGCTCGAATCCGAAATCAGCAAACTCCGTCGGAACGGGCGGCTCTCCAATGCCACCGAATCTGTGCCAAGAGCTGTCCGAATGACTGGACTCGATCTGCAAAGACAGCGCAATGAGGTGTTCGTATCGGGAGTCATCGAGGGCCATGAAGTCGTCCACCTTCTTATGGGCGGCGCGCACATCTGCCATCATAGGGCTCAACCAAAGTGCGAGACCGACTCCGGTGAAGCAGACGGCGATTAAAACTAGTCTGATGCTCCACTTCCTCATGCTTCTATGTCGAACGATTGAGGTCAGCCACGACGGGGAGCGTCAGCTCCCCGGAGTTGGCTGTGCCGGCTGGTTGGGCGTCTCTTCATGTTGATATTTGTCGGTGACTTTTCCCAAACGCTGCAAAAGCACGCCTAAATTTACGAGCGGCTGCGTCCCGCGTTCATCGGCGAAAACTTCTGGGGAGCAAATCTCCATCCTCTTTGGCCAAAGACCGCCGCCCTCGAAATACCACATCGACCCATCGCGCCATCCACTCAGCTCAGGGTCGCTGGGAGACGATGATTCAACCGCCTCGAGCGCAGCCCGAACCAACGTCGCCTCTTCTGCAGACAGAACGTGCCGGCTAACCCTTTCCACACCGCCTTTGGCGTATCCGCCAAGCCTCTCGTAAACAGTCACTCGAAGAAAAAGCTCTGTCCCTTCGCTCTCGATATGAAATGTAATTGGTTTCTGAAATGTAGGCTCGATGCGTAAGGACGCCCGTTCATTGACGCGTGAGCAGCCGGCCAGAAATAGCATCGTCAGAACTATAACGAGTTTTGTGTGCATGCGGCCGCCCAACGTCTAAAGTGAGACACGGAGGTCGGAGCGGAGCACTGACCGGAGTTGTCTCCACTGATTGGTTGGGCTCTTCGTCATTTCGCCATGCGTAATGCGAACCAGCATGCGACCACCATGGTCGCTGCGATAACTAGCCAAAGGACAAATTTGTCTCTGAGGGTGTCAGCGACGCCCGCGTGCTTTCCGTCTGCGGAATCCGCGTCGATCTCACCTTCGGATTTTGGGGCAAGGAGAGAACGACCGATTGAGACGGCTATGGCAATGACGACCAATGAAGCAGTGAGAACCTGCCAACTGAACAAATGAGCGTTTGTTAGCAGCCCGACAACGAGCAGAACGGGCGTGCCGCTCACCAAAAGCCCCACGGCCGCTTTGTTTCTCGGATGCATGGTGTCTTCTTCGCCCAACGTTAGAAGTGAGCCGCGGCGGGCGCAGCCCGACGTTGGCTCCACTGGTTGGTTAGGCTTTTCATAGTTTGATCTGCTGTTTCAGGAAATCGAAATACTTCGGGTCCTCGGATAGAAACAGATCCTTTCCCGCGCCCATGTAAGCTCGAGTCAGCTCATCTGCTGCTCGATGCATTTCGCCCAACTCAAACTGACACTGTCCAAGTCGGAGGTGGATGAACGGATTTCCCAATCCACCAGGACAGGCAACCGCATCGGCAAATGCGGTTCTGGCTTTCTCGAACCTCAGGATGCCAAAATATAGATCGCCGATAGCTGCTAATATCCAGGTCGCGGCTTCCCATCCTTCAACGGGGTCGGGTAAGATAGAAAGTGCTTCCCTGTAGTTTTGGAAGGCCTCGCGCGGTTCTCCCTTTGCCGCTAGTGCATCTCCGGCTGCGCAAAGAAATTTAATGCGGGTATCAATGTCGGCAGGAAGTATTTCCCTCATGGATCAGCCTAACGTCTAAGCTGAGACAGGCCGACTTGTCGGCCTTGTCTCCGGCGATTGTATCGGTCTTCCAGTGTGGTTCACTCCGGGCCTGCGGAAGCGTAAAACTGGAGTGGGCTCGGGGTGAACCACACGGCTGAGGCACTGCGATCTCATCTTGGGATTGGGGGCATCAGGAGTTAATTTGCTGATCGGTCGCAGCACGAACATGCGGCGAGTT